>NZ_JBWKFN010000036.1:4672-67064 GCF_056434245.1 Streptomyces sp. NPDC044064 | reverse complement strand
CCCCTCCCCCCCCTCCCCCCCTCCCCCCTCCCCCCCCCCCCCCCCCCCCCCCCCCCCCCCTCCCCCCCCCCCCCCCCCCCCCCCCCCGGGCCGCCGGGCGCGGCGGTGGCCACGGCGTGCGCGTCGGCCGCCGCGCGGGACTCCCCTATGGCGCTCAGCGCCTCGGCACGCGCGTGCGTGGAGGGCACTTCGCGGGCCCGCGCGCGCAGCGCCTCCTGCGCGGCGTGCCGGTCGCGGCCGGCGAACAGCGCGCGGGACAGGGTGAGGGCCGTACGGCGCTCGTCGGGCGAGAGGTAGCGGTTGCGGCTGGACAGGGCGAGCCCGTCCTCCTCGCGCACGGTCGGTACGCCGACGATCTCGATGCCGAAGTTCAGGTCCCGCACCATGCGCCGGATCAGGGCCAGTTGCTGGGCGTCCTTCTGCCCGAACAGGGCCACGTCGGGACGGCTGAGGTGCAGCAGCTTGGCGACGACGGTGAGCACGCCGTCGAAGTGCCCGGGCCGCGAGGCGCCCTCCAGGCGCTCACCCATCGGACCCGCGGAGACCCGGACCTGGGGTTCGCCGCCCGGGTACACCTCGTCGGCGGAGGGCGCGAACACGGCGTCGGCGCCCGCCTGTTCGGCGAGCTTCAGGTCGGCCTCGAGGGTGCGCGGGTAGCGGTCCAGGTCCTCCCCGGCGCCGAACTGCAGCGGGTTGACGAAGACGGTGACGACGACCTCACCGCCCGGGCCTGCCATCTCGCGCGCGGTGCGGATCAGCGTGGCGTGGCCCTCGTGCAGGGCGCCCATGGTCATCACGACGGCACGGCGACCGTGGCCCACGCGCGCGTGCAGCTCTTCGGCGGTGCTCAGCAGGGCGGCGGTCATCAGGCGTTCCCCTCGGTGCTGTTCGTGCCGTCGGCGTCGTTCCCGCCGTCGGCCAGCACGCCGAGCAGGTCCTCGGCGAGTTCCGGCTTCAGCAGGCCGTGGGCGAGGGCACGGTCGGCGGTCGCGCGGGCCATCGCCAGATAGCCCGCGACGGTCTGCGGGGCGTGTCTGCGCAACTCGGTGACGTGCGCGGCGACCGTGCCGGCGTCCCCGCGCGCGACCGGTCCGGTGAGCGCCGCGTCGCCGGAGCGCAGCGCGTTGTCCAGGGCGGCGCCGAGGAGCGGGCCGAGCATCCGGTCGGGAGCCTCGACGCCCGCCGTGCGCAGCAGCTCCATGGACTGGGCGACCAGGGTCACCAGGTGGTTGGCGCCGAGGGCGAGGGCCGCATGGTAGAGCGGGCGGTTCTCCTCGCTGATCCACTCGGGCTCGCCGCCCATCTCGATGACCAGTGCCTCGGCGGCCAGGCGCAGCTCCTCGGGCGCGGTGACGCCGAAGGAGCAGCCCGCCAGGCGCTGGACGTCCACCGGGGTGCCGGTGAAGGTCATCGCCGGGTGCAGTGCCAGGGGCAGCGCGCCCGCGCGCAGGGCGGGGTCGAGGACCTTCGCGCCGTACCGCCCGGAGGTGTGCACGAGCAGCTGTCCCGGACGTACGGCGCCGGTCTCGGCGAGACCGGCGACCAGGCCGGGCAGGGCGTCGTCGGGAACGGTGAGCAGGACGAGGTCGGCGCGCTGGAGAACCTCGGCGGGCGGCACCAGCGGCACGTCGGGGAGCATCGCCTCGGCGCGCCTGCGGGAGACGTCGGAGACTCCGGACACGGCCACCGGGCGATGCCCGGCGAGCTGGAGGGACGCGGCCAGGGCGGGGCCCACCCGGCCGGCGCCGACGACGCCGACGGTGAGCCGCGCGGGGCGGTCCTTGAGGTCTGGCTGGTGGACTGTACTCACGCGACGGCGGCCTTCCCGTTCCAGTCCGCTCTGGGTACCGGACGATTTCTCGTCATGTTAACGCTATCGGGTCGGCTCACGGCCGGTTGTCCACAGGCTGTGGGTCACCCCACGCCCGTGCCGCCGGAAAACCCCGCTGCCCCGCAAGGGCGCGCAGGGCATGATCCCGGGCATGACTGATACGGCTGAGCAGGGCGAGGACCGGACCGCGCGGGAGCGGTCGGGGCAGCGGCGCGCGGCGGCCCAGCGCGGGGCCCGGCGCGTCCTGTCACGCGCGGGCTGGCGGGGCACGATCCGGGAGCGGCTCGCGCTGCTCCAGGAGGCGGCGCCCGAGGTGTACGACCTGGACGAGCCGGCGGACGTCTACGGCAACCGGATCGTGGCGGCCCTGGAGGAGCGGGTCGCGGCCCTGCTCGGCACGGAGGCCGCCGTGTTCTTCCCGACGGGCACGATGGCCCAGCAGGTCGCCCTGCGCTGCTGGGCGGCCCGCACCGGCAACCCCGCCGTGGCCCTGCACGCCCTGGCCCACCCCGAGGTGCACGAACGGCATGCGCTCAGCCAGGTCAGCGGCCTGCGCCCGGTGCGCGTGACCGACGAGCCCCGGCTGCCCACGGCCGACGAGATACGCGACTTCCCGGAGCCCTTCGGGGCGCTGATGCTGGAACTGCCCCTGAGGGACGCCGGTTTCGTGCTGCCCACCTGGGAGGAGCTGACCGAGGTCGTCGAGGCCGCGCGGGAGCGCGACGCGGTGGTGCACTTCGACGGCGCGCGCCTGTGGGAGTGCACCGTCCACTTCGAGCGCCCCCTGGACGAGATCGCGGGCCTCGCGGACAGCGTCTACGTGTCGTTCTACAAGTCCCTCGACGGCTTCGGCGGTGCCGCGCTGGCCGGTCCGCGGACCCTGGCCGAGGACGCGAGGACCTGGCGGCACCGGTACGGCGGCATGGTCTTCCAGCAGTTCCCGACCGTGCTGTCGGCGCTCGTCGGCCTGGAGCGGGAGCTGCCCCGGCTGCCCGACTACGTGCGGCACGCGCGCGTGGTGGCCGCGGCCCTGCGCGAGGGGTTCGCGGAGGCGGGCCTGCCGTGGGCGCGCGTGCACCCCGGGGTGCCGCACACCCAGGAGTTCCAGGTATGGCTGCCGTACGAGCCCGAGGTGCTGGCGGAGGCGGCGGTCCGGCAGGCCGAGGAGACCTCGGTGATGCTCTTCGCGAACGGCTGGTACGGCGCCGCGCCCGGCCTGGCCTCCACGGAGGTCACCGTGCGCTCGGCGGGCCTGGAGTGGACGGCCGCCGACGTCCGTGCGGCCGTCAGGGAGTTCGTGAGCCGGCTGCCCGGGAAGGAATAGCGGGCTCGGAGGCCGTGGCGGCCCTGCTGGGCACGGACCCCGGAGGACGGGGGCCCTGCAGGGCACCGGCCCTACAGGGCGCGCGGGCGCAGCCAGCGGGTCAGGGCCTGGCGGAGCCGTCCGTGCGCCGGGCGCTCGGCGAGGACCGCGCGGAAGCGCCGGTAGTCGCGCAGCTCGCGCATGAGGTCGCGGTCGTGGCGGCCCGGCGCGGGCGGTGCGGACTCTCCGTGCAGGCGGGATCGGTAGGTGTCGAGGAGGTACTGCTGCGTGATGCTCATGGCGGATCGCCTTCTCGGGACGTGGCTGATCGATGACTGATCGGGCTCCGCGGTTGCCCCGGTGTCCTCAGATTGCTCCTGCTCAGAGCGGATGTCGCGTGGATTGACGGCAGCCGTCAATCCACGGGGCCACGGTCGGTGGCCGGGTGCACCATGGGGGCATGAGCGTGACCATCGACATCGCCGGACTGCCGCCGGAGCGCATCTCCGTCGTGCCCTCTCCGCTGGCGGAGCTGGGGATGGCGCTGCACGCGCTCAGCGAGCCGGGCCACCACCCACAGCTGCAGGGCTGGGTGACCGCCGTGTCGACCCGGCTGGACCCGGGTCTGGCCGACCGGCTGTGCGAGGCGGACTTCCTGTGGCGCACGACGTTCTCCGACGTCTTCGCCCCGTTCGCCGGGATACCCGGCGGGCGTGCGCAACCGGGCGCCACGCTCGCCGAGGAACTGGACCAGCTGGACCAGCTGACGGACGAACAGTTCGTGCACGCAGCCCTGGAGTTCACCTGCCAGCTGCGCTACGACATCGCCGAGCCCGGCCCGCTCGACGATCCCGGGCTGCGCCGGCGCTCCCTGGAGCTGGCCGCCGCGCGCGGTGCCGTCCAGGAGCGGGTCACCCGCCGTCTGCTGGAGGACCCGCCGGCCGTCCGCGCCTGGTTCCGGCAGCTCGTGCTGGACTGCGACGAGGCCTTCTTCGCCGACACCTGGGCCCGGCTCCAGCCGCAGCTCGCGGCGGATGCCCGGCACAAGACCGAACTGCTGCGCCACAAGGGTCTGGGCGAGGCCCTCGCCTCGCTCTCCGGTGCCGTCTCGCTGGACGAGGAGGCCGGGCTCATCACGGTCGACAAGCTCCTGGTGGGGCGGACGGCCATCGGCGACGGCGGTCTCGTCCTGGTGCCGACCAGCCTCGGCTGGCCCCATGTGATGGTCCTGCACCGGTACGGCTGGCAGCCCACGATCACCTATCCCGTCAGCGGCTGCCACCCGCAGGCGCCGTCCGTCGAGCAGCTCACGCTCCGTCTGGAGGCGCTGGCCCACCCGGTGCGGATGCGGCTGTGCCGCCACCTGGCCCGCGCCCAGCACACCACGAGCGAACTGGCGGACGCGCACGGCATGTCCGCCCCCGAGATATCCCGCCACCTGGCCGTGCTGAAGAAGGCGGGCCTGATCACGAGCGGCCGCCGCGGCCGCTACGTCCAGCACCAGCTGGACCTGTCGGCGGTGGCCCGCCTGGGCAGCGACTTCATCGAGGGCGTCCTGCGCTAGGCGCTCCGCTGGGCGTGGCGCGATGTGCCGTCGATCGTCCGCAGCACCCTCGTGGCTGGTCGCGCCCACGCGGCGGAGCCGCAGACCGATACAGCCCCGCGTCCCTTCAGGGCGCTGCCGAACTGCAGCGGACTTCGCCGAGGGTGCGTCAGCCGTGGCCGCCGGCCCGCACCAGTCCGGTCTCGTACGCCAGCACCACCACCTGCACCCGGTCACGCAGGCCGAGCTTGGTCAGGATGCGGCCCACATGGGTCTTCACCGTCGCCTCGGACAGCACCAGCCGGGCCGCGATCTCGCCGTTGGACAGGCCCTGCGCGACCAGCACCATGACCTCGCGCTCCCGGTCGGTGAGCCGCTCCAGCTCCTTGTGCTGGGGCTCCCGGCCGGCGGAGGGCAGCATCGGCGCGAACCGGTCCAGCAGGCGCCGGGTGGTGGACGGGGCCACCACCGCGTCGCCGCTGTGCACGGAGCGGATGGCCGTGAGCAGCTCGCCGGGCGGCACGTCCTTGAGCATGAAGCCGGAGGCGCCCGCCTTCAGCCCGGAGAAGGCGTACTCGTCCAGGTCGAAGGTGGTCAGGATGAGCACCTTCGGCGGGTTCGGCTCCTGGCAGATGCGGCGCGTGGCCTCGACTCCGTCCAGCTTCGGCATGCGGACGTCCATCAGGACGACGTCGACGGCGGTGGAACGCACCACCTGAAGGGCCTCGACGCCGTCACCCGCCTCCGCGACGACCTCCATGTCCGGCTGGGCGGCGAGCACCATCCGGAACCCGGTGCGCAGCAGCACCTGGTCGTCGACGAGCATCACGCGGATCGTCATCGGGGTCCTCTTCCGTTTGCTCTGGGGGTTGTTCTGGGGTGCTCGGGGGGCGTGACAGGTGTCAACAAGGGGCGTGCGACGGCGTCAGTGCGCCGGTTTGAGCGGGAGCAGCACGCTGATGCGGAATCCTCCGCCCGGGCGCGGGCCGGCGTCCAGGGTGCCGCCGACCATCCCGACCCGCTCGCGCATGCCGATCAGACCGTGCCCCTGGCCGTCGGCGCCGCCCTCCTCGTACAGCTCGTGCGGGGCGCCCTTGCCGTCGTCCTCGACGAGCAGGCCGAGCCCGTCGTCGAAGTAGACCAGCCGCACGCTCGCGCCCGCGTTGGGCCCGCCGTGCTTGCGGGTGTTGGTGAGCGCCTCCTGCACAATGCGGTACGCGGTCAGCTCCACGCCGCTGGGCAGCGGGCGCGGGGTTCCCTCGACCTTGAAGTCGACGGGCAGACCGGAACTGCGGCACTGCTCGATGAGGTCGTCGATCTGCTCGACGTCCGGCTGCGGGACGTACTCGCCGGTCTCCTGGTGCTCGCCGGTGCGCAGCACGCCCAGCAGGCGGCGCATCTCGGCGAGGGCCTGGCGGCCGGTGGAGGAGATCGTCTCCAGGGCCTTCTTCGCCTGGTCGGGCGCGGCGTCGAGGACGTAGGCGGCGCCGTCGGCCTGGACCACCATCACCGACACGTTGTGTGCGACGACGTCGTGCAGCTCGCGCGCGATCCGGGCGCGCTCGGCCGCGACCGCCACCTTCGCCTGTGCCTCGCGCTCCTTCTCCAGCCGGGCTGCGCGCTCCTCCAGCTGGGCGAAGTAGGCCCGGCGGGTGCGCATGGAGTCACCGAGCACCCAGGCCAGGGCGAACGGCACCGTCTGGAACACCGCGATCGCCAGCTGGCCCAGTCCGCTGGAGTGCTGGTCGGGCCAGCGGATCTGCGCCAGGGTGGCCGCGAACAGGCTGGTGAAGAGCGCGAGCCGGGAAGCCCAGCGCGCACCAACCGCCGCGACCGTGTAGGTGATCACCAGCATCGCGAAGTCGGCGGCGGTCATCTCGATGTCCAGGACCAGCTGGGCCAGCCCCGTCGCGAGGGCCAGCAGCAGCATCGCCTCGGGGAAGCGGCGGCGCAGCGCCACGACGACGCACAGGACGGCGGACACCGCCAGCCCGCCGCCGACCGACATGTGGCGGTCCGGCACGCCGTTCTGACTCACCACGCTCACGCCGGAAAGCCCGAACAGGACGACGGCCCAGAAGCTGTCGACCCACATCGGGTGCCTGCGGAGGAAGTCATAAAGGCGTTGCACGTAACCCAGAGTAGGGAAGCCGGATGCGTGCAGGGGTCAACCGGAGGGCCGATCCGCAGGAGCGACGCGTACTCCGCAAGGTGGATGCCGTGATCACCTGTGCGCCTAGTCTGTCCCGGTGACGGATGAGGCGACGGCGCAGAGCGTCCCCGCGGGACGCGGCTGGCGGGAGGCGACCCGGGAGGCGCTCTACGGACCGGGCGGCTTCTACCGGCGGCCCGAGGGCCCGGCCGGTCACTTCCGTACGTCCGTGCACGCGTCCGCGTTGTTCGCGGGCGCCGTGGCGCGGCTGCTGTGCCGGGTCGACGAGGCGCTCGGGCGGCCGCGGACGCTGGACTTCGTCGACATGGGCGCCGGGCGCGGGGAGCTGGTGACCGGCGTGCTCACCGCCCTGCCGGCCGACGTGGCGGCCCGCGCGCGCGGGTACGCCGTCGAGATCGCGGACCGTCCGGCGGGCCTGGACGACCGGATCGTCTGGCTGAGCGAACCCCCGGCGACGATCACCGGGCTGCTGTTCGCCAACGAATGGCTGGACAACGTGCCCGTGGACGTCGCCGAGGCGGACCCGGCGGGCGTGCCCCGGTTGGTGCTCGTCGCGGCTGACGGCACCGAACGGCTCGGGGAGCCGGTGTCGGGCGCGGACGCGGACTGGCTGGCGCGGTGGTGGCCGCTGCCGGGCGAGGAGGGGCTGCGCGCGGAGATCGGGCTGCCCAGGGACCTGGCGTGGGCGGCGGCGGTGGACCGGGTGGCGCGGGGACTCGCGGTGGCCGTGGACTACGCGCACACCGCGGACGCGCGGCCCCCGTTCGGGACGCTCGCCGGCTTCCGGGAGGGGCGCGAGACGGCGCCCGTGCCGGACGGCTCGTGCGACATCACGGCGCATGTCGCGCTGGACGCGTGCGCGGCTGCGAGCGCGTCAGCACGCGCGACGGCGCACACACCTCACGAAACGGCGCACACACCATCAGGCGCAGCGCTCACACGTCCCGCTGCACGCCTGCTCACGCAACGCGCGGCCCTGCGCGCCCTGGACCTCACCGGCGCACGCCCCCCGCTCGCGCTGGCCTCGACGGACCCCGCCGCCTACGTCCGCGCCCTGGCTGGCGCGGGCGAGGCCGCCGAACTCACCGCCCCCGGTGGCCTCGGCGACTTCGGCTGGCTGCTCCAGCCGGTCGGTATCCCGGACCCACTCGTCCAGGGCCTCTAGGGCCCGGCCGGCGGCTCACTTGTCGATGTCGCCGACCACGAAGAACAACGACCCCAGGATCGCCACCATGTCCGCCACCAGCGTCCCCGGCAGCAGCTCGGTCAGCGCCTGGATGTTGTTGTAGGACGCAGAGCGCAGCTTCAGCCGGTACGGGGTCTTCTCGCCCTTGCTGACCAGGTAGTAGCCGTTGATCCCGAGCGGGTTCTCGGTCCAGGCGTACGTGTGCCCCTCCGGCGCCTTCAGCACCTTGGGCAGCCGCTGGTTGATCGGCCCGGGCGCCAGCTCGGCGAACCGGTCCAGGCAGGCGTCGGCGAGGTCCAGGGCGTTGTGGGTCTGCTCCAGGAGCACCTCGAAACGGGCGAGGCAGTCGCCCTCGCTCCGGGTGACGACCTTCAGCGTGTCCTGGAGGTCGCCGTAGGCCAGGTACGGCTCGTCGCGGCGCAGGTCGAAGTCGACGCCGGAGGCGCGCGCGATGGGCCCGCTCACGCCGTAGGCGTGCACGGTCTCCGGCGCCAGCGCCCCCACGCCCCGCGTACGCCCCCGGAAGATCTCGTTGCCGAGCACCAGGTCGTCGAAGACGTCCATCCGGGAGCGCACTGCGGCGACGGCGGCACGCGCGCGTGCCGTCCACCCGGCCGGCAGGTCCTCCTTGAGGCCGCCGACACGGTTGAACATGTAGTGCATGCGCCCGCCGGAGACCTCCTCCATGACGTTCTGGAGCACCTCGCGCTCCCGGAACGCGTAGAAGACCGGCGTGATCCCGCCCAGCTCCAGCGGGTACGACCCGAGGAACATCAGGTGGTTCAGCACCCGGTTCAGCTCGGCGAGCAGCGTGCGCGTCCACACCGCGCGCTCGGGGACCTCCATGCCGAGCATCCGCTCCACGGCGAGGACCACGCCCAGCTCGTTCGAGAACGCCGACAGCCAGTCGTGGCGGTTGGCGAGCATGATGATCTGCCGGTAGTCGCGCGCCTCGAAGAGCTTCTCGGCGCCCCGGTGCATGTAGCCGATCACCGGCTCCGCGTGCAGGATGCGCTCTCCGTCCAGCACCAGCCTGAGCCGCAGCACGCCGTGCGTGGACGGATGCTGGGGGCCGATGTTGAGCACCATGTCGGTACTCTCGGCGGCGCCGCCGATGCCGACCGTGGTCTCCGTCGCAGTCATGGACCCAGTTTCCCCTACGTACGCTGGCTCCATGGAAACGGGGATCCCCGAGGAGACCGGGGTGTCGGGGCAGGAGCCGGTGTGGCGGGGGCTGCCGCCCGGCCTGCTGCGCATGCGCCGACTGCTGCTGGCGGTGTGGACGGGCGTGCTCGCCCTCGTGGCGGGGCTGCTGCCCGGCCTGCTCGCCGGCTGGACGTGGGCCGCCTTCGCGCTGCTCCCGCTGGCCCTGGGCGCGTGGGGCTGGCTGCTGCTGGGCCGCAACTGGCGCTCCTGGCGGTACGCCGAGCGGGCCGACGACCTGCTGATCAGCCGCGGTGTCCTGTGGCGCGAGGAGACCGTGGTGCCGTACGGGCGGATGCAGCTGGTGGAGGTCACCTCGGGGCCCGTGGAGCGGTCCTTCGGGCTGGCCAGCGTGCAGCTGCACACCGCCGCCGCGGCGACCGACGCGACCATCCCGGGTCTGGACCCGGCCGAGGCGGAGAGGCTGCGCGACCGGCTCACCGAACTCGGTGAGGCCCGATCGGCGGGCCTGTGACCGCGCCCGGCCTCGACGACGTGGCGGCACGCCCGCCCCTGGCCGAGCGGCGACTGCACCCCGTCACGCCCTTCCGGCGGGCCTGGGCGCCGGTCGCCGTACTCGCGGGCTGGGCCGGGCACGACCCGAGCGGCGCGCAGGAGCAGCTGCAGCGGCTGACCTCCACGATGCTGCTCATCGGGCTCGCCGTGCTGGTCCCGGCGGCCGGCCTCTACGGCTTCCTGTCCTGGTGGTTCACGCACTTCGCGGTCACCGACGGCGAACTGCGCATCCGTACCGGGCTGCTGTTCCGGCGCACCGCGCACATCCGGCTGGAGCGCATCCAGGCGATCGACGTCACGCGCCCGCTCCTCGCACGCGTGGCGGGTGTGGCCAAGCTGCGCATCGACGTCGTCGGGGCCGACAAGAAGGACGAACTGGCCTTCCTGGGCGAGCAGGAGGCGCGCGCCCTGCGCGCGGAGCTGCTCGCGCGCGCCGCCGGTTTCGCGCCCGAGACGGCGCGCGAAGTGGGCGAGGCACCGGCGCACGAGCTGCTGCGGGTCCCTCCGCGCGAGCTGGCGCTCTCCCTCCTGCTGACGGGGGCCGCCTGGGGCTCGCTGACCGCCGCCCTCGTCGTACCGCCCGTGCTGTGGCTCGCCACCCACAGCATGTGGACGGTCCTCGCCGCCGCCCTGCCGCTGCTCGGTACGGCGGGCGCGAGCAGCGCGGGGCGGTTCGTCGCCGAGTACGACTGGACGGTGGGCGAGTCCCCGGACGGGCTGCGCATAGACCGCGGGCTGCTCGACCGCGCGCACGAGACCGTGCCGCCGGGACGGGTGCAGACCGTGCGGATCGTGGAACCGCTGCTGTGGCGACGGCGGGGCTGGGTGCGGGTGGAGCTGGACGTGGCCGGGTCCGACAACTCCGTGCTGGTGCCGGTCGCCCCGCGCGCGGTGGCCGAGTCCGTCATAGCGCGCATACTGCCCGGCGTGACCGTGCCGGAGTCGCTGTCCCGCCCGCCCCGGCGGGCCGGCCGGTGCGTGCCGGTGTGGTGGCGCGGGCACGGCCTCGCGGTCACCGAAGCGGTGTTCGCCGCCCGGCACGGCCTGCTGCGCCGCCGTCTGTCACTGGTCCCGCACGCCAAGGTGCAGAGCGTACGGCTCACCCAGGGGCCCTGGGAGCGGCTGTGGCGGCTCGCCGACGTCCACGTGGACACCGGCGCCGACAAGACCGTCACGGCCCGTCTGCGGGACGCCGAGGAGGCCGCGCTGCTGCTGCGGGCCCAGGCGGAGCGGTCCCGCACCGGCCGCAGGGCCGCCCGCCCCGACCGCTGGATGGCGTGAGCCCGGCCCGCCCCTCGCGGGCGGACCGGGCTCGGTGCCTGGGTGGTACCTGGCGGAGTATCAGGAAGCGGCGGTGCGCAGCCCCTGGAGGTCGATCTGCTCCGTCTCGTCGTGCGCGGTCAGGTCGATGACCTGGCCCACGCCGCGCGACTCCGCGTCGGCGGGCTTGAACTCGGCCTCCGCCTCGGCCTTGTGCAGCGCGAGCGCCTCCTGGCCGACGACGTCGGCGAGGTCCTCGTTCTGCACGGACTCCAGCGCGGCGGACGCCGACTCCTTCTGGGTGCCGAAGAAGTCGAACCCGCCCTCGACCGCCGGGCGCCGCACGGGCGCGGCCGGTACGACGGCCACCGCGGTCGGCACCGTGAAGTGACCGGCGGGCTGCTGCCCCGCGGGCTTGGCGGGCTGGTCCGGTGCGGTCGGGAGGGCGGCCGCCGGCTCGTGCCCGCCGGCCGCCTCGGGCTTCCCCTGCGCCTCGCCCTCCGTGACGGCCTCCTGCGCGGGCTCCTTGCGCACACCGTCACCGGAGGCCTCGGCGGACCCGGCCGGCTTCGGCTCGGCGGTGACGGGCTCGGGCCTGACCGGCCCGGGTTCGGCGGACTCGGGCCTGACCGGCCGGGGTTCGGCGGACTCGGGCGCTACGGACTCGGCCCGGGCAACCACGACCTCGGCGGACTCGGTCTCAGCAGAGTCGGCCGCAGCGGGCTCAGCCTCAGTGGAGTTGGCCTCAGTGGAGTTGGCCTCAGTGGAGTCGGCCTCAGCGGAGTCGGCCTCAGCCTTGGCCGGCTCCCCCTCACGGTCCAGCCGGGACAGCGCCACCGCGGCCTTCAGGAACAGCCGAGCACCCTCGGCGGAGAACACCGGGCCGCCCTTCGGCTTCTCCTCGGCGGCCTCGACCGTCGCGGCCTCGGGCTCGGGCTCGGCGGCCTCGGGCTCGGCGCTGCGCGCGGGCGGCAGCGCGGGCGGGCCGGACGGCTCGGCCGACTCGATCTCCAGCAGTCGGCGCCCCTCCAGGGCGGTCGCGCGCTCGGTCTCCGCCGTGGCGTAGCGGCGCAGCAGGGCCGCGTGCTCGTTGCGCAGCCCGGCCAGCTCCGCGCGCTTGGCGCGCAGCCGCTGCTCGAGCTTGGTGCGCAGCTCGCGCGACTCCTCCAGGTCGGTCTCCAGTTCGGCGACCCGTTCGTCGTAGCGCCACTCGTCGCTGACACGCGCGCGCGTGAGGTCGGCGACCTGCTTGCCCGCGTGGGAGTCCCAGCGGCGCATCACGACGGCGCCCACGACAGCGGTCGCAGCGGCGGCCGCGGCCAGCGTGCGCAACACCGTGACCTCGGAGAACACCCAGGGACCCAGCGCGCAGACGACGGACACGCCGGCGATCGCCGACGGAGGCAACAGCCGGTGCAGAGGCGGTGAATGGCGGTGGCGTCCACGTGGCATGGCCAGAAACTTACCGCGCGTAGGCGATTCGTGGACCCCCGCCCCGTAAAAACACCGCCGCACCATGAGCTTTCCCGGGCATCGGGTGCCCGGCGGCTCAGCGGTCGCTCAGCCGCCCGCTGAGCCACTGCAGCGTCGGCGGGATCTCCCGGCGCCAGGTGTTGAAGTTGTGTCCGCCGCTGTCCAGGATGATCGAGGAGATCCGAGTCAGGTTCGTGGCCTGCACATCCCCTATGAACTTGAGGGTGTCCTTGTAGTTGTGTTCGCCGATTTTGCTGCTGGTGACGAGCAGCGAGGTGTCGGGCGCGGGCTGGTGCTTCAGCAGCCACCACAGGTCGGCACGATTCTGCAGGTTCCTGTCGCCGTGGAAGAGGTCACCGGTCGTGGGGTCGATCGGCGCCTTGTAGTAGGGCGAGAGGCCGGCGGCGGCCGCGTAGACGCCCGGGTGGTGCATGGCGAGCTTCAGCGCGCAGTAGCCGCCGGTGGAGTCGCCGACGACGCCCCAACTGCCCGGCCGCTTTCCCACCCGGTAGTGCGCGAGTACGGCCTCGGGCAGGTCCTTGGCGAAGAAGGTCTCGCTCTGCGGTCCGCCCGGGATGTCCACGCACTCGGTGTCGCGCGGCGGCGCCACGGTCGGCCGCAGCATCACCAGGATCATCGGCTGCATCCGCCCGTCCTTGGCCAGCTCCTGCGCCGTACGCGGGTAGTGCAGTTTGTCCACCAGCGCCTGCGCCGTACCGGGGTAGCCGGTCAGTACGACGGCCGCAGGGAACGTACGCGTGCGGTACTGCGGCTGGAAGTACTCGGGCGGCAGATAGACGTACGCCGGTGTGGCGATGTGGGTCTTGCGCCCCACGATGTCCACCTTCTGGATCTGCCCGGTCGCCTGCGGCCGTGATCCGTTGACCCCTTTGACCAGGGAGGTGGAGACCACCTGCAGCGGACCGCCGGTACCCGTGTTGGCCGAGTGGTCGATGACTATGCCCTGGTCGGTCTCCTGGCCGAACAGGTCCGCCCAGCTGGCGTAGAACCCGAAGGCCTGGTTGGCGGCGATCCCGAGGGAGCCGACGAGGACCAGTTGTGTGGCCAGGAGCAGACCGACGCGCCCGATGACGGCCCGCCAGTTCTGCCGGGCGAGCCGCGGCCACAACCACACCGTGGCGATGAACAGCACCGCGGCGAGCATGACCGCAAGCGCCAGCACCTTGTTGCTCGTGAGACCCATGGGCTCTTCCTGCCTGCGCTTTCCGCCCGTGGCCCACCCAGCTTCGTTGCAAGGGCTTGCCCGGGGCTTTCCTTGGCCTTTGACCCGACTTTCCGGAGGGGAGTGAACCTCTCTCCCCGAGACACCGTCCTAGAGGGCGCAATGTCGCCGGATGCCCCGATCGGCACCGGGTTCAAGGTCTCTCGCAGAACTACGGGATGCGATGTCTGTCAGGATAGATGGGGAAATGTCGGGCGAGGTTCCGGGCCGATCAAGCCGGGCGCGGCGCATACTGCGCGGCCCGCGCCCCGACGCCGTTCCCGCTCTGGTCGCCAGGGCGTGCGCCCTCGTGGGCGTGGTGGACATCGCCGCCGGCGTGTTCCCGCGCTTCCGTCACAGCCGTATGCACGCCCTGGCCGAGGTACTGCCCGGCTCCTTCGGGCCCTTCGCGGCGGCACTCTCGCTCAGCGCGGGCGTGCTGTTGCTCCTGCTCGCGCACGGACTCAAGCGGCGCAAGCGCCGGGCGTGGCGCTCCGCGGTCGCGCTCCTGCCCGCCGGTGCGACCGCCGAGTTCGTGTACCGGCACTCGGTCATCGGCATGCTCATCTCGATGGCGATCCTGATTCCGCTGCTGCGCCACCGCGACGAGTTCGCCGCCCTGCCCGACCCGCGCAGCCGCTGGCGCGCACTCGCCAACTTCGTCCTGATGGCCGCCGGTTCCCTCGCCCTCGGCCTGGTCATCGTCAGCGTCCATCCGAACCGGATGGTCGGCGACCCGAGCCTCGCCGACCGCCTGACGCACGTCGTCTACGGCCTGTTCGGCTTCGAGGGCCCGCTGGACTACGACGGCAGCACCTCCTGGACGGTCGCCTTCTCCCTCGGCGCCCTCGGCTGGCTGACCGCGGTCACCACCATCTACTTCGCCTTCCGGCCCGAACACCCGGCCGCCCGCCTCACCGAGGAGGACGAGGCCCGGCTGCGCGCGCTGCTGGACAAGCACGGCGGCCGCGACTCCCTCGGCCACTTCGCGCTGCGCCGCGACAAGGCGGTCGTCTTCTCGCCCAGCGGCAAGGCGGCGGTCACCTACCGCGTCGTCTCCGGCGTGATGCTCGCCAGCGGCGACCCGATCGGCGACGTCGAGGCCTGGCCCGGCGCCATCGAACGCTTCATGGACGAGGCCAAGGCGCACTCCTGGACCCCGGCCGTCATGGGCTGTTCGGAGACGGGCGGCGAGGTGTGGACCCGCGAGACCGGCCTGGACGCCCTGGAGCTGGGCGACGAGGCGGTGGTCGACGTGGCGGATTTCTCGCTCGCCGGTCGCGCGATGCGCAACGTGCGCCAGATGGTCAAGCGCATCGAGCGGGCCGGCTACGAAACCCGGGTACGGCGTATCCGTGACCTCGGCGAGGCAGAGCTGGAGCGCATCCGCCTGGCGGCGGAGGACTGGCGCGGTACCGACACCGAGCGCGGGTTCTCCATGGCGCTCGGCCGCATCGGCGACCCCACCGACGGCGACTGTCTGATCGCCACCGCCCACAAGGCCGACGACGAGCCCGGCGAGTACGGCGACCTGAAGGCGATCCTGCACTTCGTGCCCTGGGGAACCGACGGCGTCTCCCTGGACCTGATGCGCCGCGACCGCACCGCCGACCCCGGCATGAACGAGCTGCTGATCGTCGCCGCCCTGCAGGCCGCCCCCAAGTTCAACATCACCCGGGTCTCGCTGAACTTCGCGATGTTCCGCTCCGCCCTCGCGCGCGGCGAGAAGATCGGCGCGGGCCCGGTGCTGCGCGCCTGGCGCGGACTGCTGGTGTTCCTCTCCCGCTGGTTCCAGATCGAGTCGCTGTACAAGTTCAACGCCAAGTTCCAGCCGCGCTGGGAGCCGCGCTTCGTCGTCTACCGCGCCTCCGCCGACCTGCCCCGCATCGGCTTCGCCGCCATGCAGGCGGAGGGCTTCGTCGACCTCGCCCTGCCGCTCCCGCGCTTCCTGCGCCGGCGCCGGGCGGCCGCCGCGCGCCCCTGCGCGCACGCCGTGGCGGAACGCGACGTCCGAGCCGCCTGACCCAGCCGCCTGAGCCCGCCCCGCCGCGCGCAGAGCCCGGCCCGGCCCCTGACCGGCCCGGGCGGAAGCCCCACCCCCTCCAGCACGGGAGCTTCCGCCCGGACCGCGGCGCGTGGGCGGCACCCCCCTGGGCCTACGCTGAACGTATGAACAACCTCAGCGGGCGCGGCCGAGTGGCAGGCCTTCCGGCATGGGACCGGTGCGCGGTCATGGGGGTCGTGAACGTGACCCCCGATTCCTTCTCCGACGGCGGCCGCTGGTTCGACACGACCGTCGCCGTCAAGCACGGCCTGGACCTGGTGGCCGAGGGTGCTGACCTGGTCGACGTCGGCGGCGAGTCCACCCGCCCCGGCGCCACCCGCGTCGACGAGGCCGAGGAACTCAGGCGCGTCATCCCCGTCGTCCGCGGCCTCGCCTCCGAAGGCGTGGCCGTCTCCGTCGACACCATGCGCGCCTCCGTCGCCGAACAGGCCCTCGCCGCCGGCGCCGCCCTCGTCAACGACGTCAGCGGCGGCCTCGCCGACCCCGCGATGATCCCCGTGGTCGCCGCCACGGGCGCCCCCTTCGTCGTCATGCACTGGCGCGGCTTCCTGCAGGGCGGCAACGTCCAGGGCGCGTACGAGGACGTCGTCGCCGAAGTCGTGGACGAACTGCGGGCCCGCGTGGAGGCCGTTCTGGAGGGCGGCATCGCCCCCGACCGCATCGTCGTCGACCCCGGTCTCGGCTTCTCCAAGCAGGCCGAGCACGACCTCAGCCTGCTCGCCCACCTCGACCGCCTGCACGCCCTGGGCCACCCCCTGCTCGTCGCCGCCTCCCGCAAGCGGTTCCTCGGCCGCGTCCTCGCCGGGCCGGAGGGCGCACCCCCGCCGGCCCGCGAGCGGGACGCCGCCACGGCCGCCGTCTCGGCGCTCGCGGCGCACGCCGGCGCATGGGCGGTGCGCGTGCACGAGGTGCGCGCCACCGCGGACGCGGTGCGGGTCGCGCGCGCCGTCGAAGGAGCCCGGTGAGCGCCCCCCACACCGACGTCGAACAGGTGGAGGCCGCCAACACCGCCTTCTACGAGGCGATGGAGCGCGGTGACTTCGAGGAAGTGTCCTCGCTCTGGCTCACGCCCTCCGACCTGGGCGTCGACGAGGAGTACCACGACCCGGCGGACACCGGTGTGATCTCCTGCGTCCACCCCGGCTGGCCGGTGCTCACCGGCCGCTCCGAGGTCCTCAGGTCGTACGCGCTGATCATGGCGAACACCGACTACATCCAGTTCTTCCTGACCGACGTGCACGTCTCCGTCACCGGCAACACCGCCCTCGTGACCTGCACCGAGAACATCCTCAGCGGCGGCCCCGCCCCCGAGGACGGCGCGGAGCTCGGCCCCCTGGTCGGCCAGCTCGTCGTCGCCACGAACGTGTTCCGGCGCACCCCCACCGGCTGGAAACTCTGGTCGCACCACGCCTCCCCCGTCCTGGCCGAATCCGACGAGGAAGAGGAGAACGGCCAGAACGGAGCGAACGGCGAGAATTCGGGTGACAACCCCCTCGCATAACCGGGTACGAGCCCCACAAGGACCAAGAAGTGGTTGGAATCACCTACCCGGGGGTATGTGCGGCTACCAGCCCATGACGCGTCCGGGTTCCCCAAGGGAAACACACGGTGAAGCCTCCGGGTCCCCGCCGGGGCACGCGCCCCCGTCACCCGGATGTGTCGGCGCCCGCAGGTAGATTCGTCAGAGGCCGGTGTGCCGCCCGCACGCGACACCGCCCGGCCGTTCCCGACGATTGCAGGAGTGATTCGCGTGGATCGTGTCGCGCTGCGCGGCCTGAAGGCCCGCGGGCACCACGGCGTGTTCCCCAAGGAGCGCGAGGAGGGCCAGACCTTCATCGTGGACCTCGTCCTCGGCCTGGACACCCGGCCGGCCGCCGCCGACGACGACCTGGCGAAGACCGTCCACTACGGCATCGTGGCCGAAGAGGTCGTGGCCGTGGTCGAGGGCGAACCGGTGAACCTCATCGAGACCCTCGCCGAGCGGATCGCCCAGACCTGCCTGAAGCACGAAGGGGTCCAGGAGGCCGAGGTCTGCGTCCACAAGCCGGACGCCCCGATCACCGTCCCCTTCGACGACGTGACCGTCACCATCACCCGGAGCCGAGTATGACCCGACCTTTCGCCCAGGGTCACAGCGACCCGACCGTCCAGCCGGTGCCCGCCTCGGTCGTCGAGCAGGTGGACGCCGCCGACACGACACTGAGCAACCCGAAATGGGCCGTGATCTCCATCGGCTCCAACCTCGGCAACCGTCTGGAGACCCTCCAGGGAGCCGTCGACGCCCTGGAGGACACCCCCGGCGTCCGTGTGAAGGCCGTGTCGCCGGTCTACGAGACGGAGCCCTGGGGCGTCGAGCCGGGCAGCCAGCCCACCTACTACAACGCCGTCGTCGTCCTGAAGACCACCCTGCCGCCGTCCTCCCTGCTGGAGCGGGCGCACGCCGTCGAGGAGGCCTTCAACCGGGTCCGCGACGAGCACTGGGGACCGCGCACCCTGGACGTCGACATCGTCGCCTACGCGAACGTCACCTCCGACGACCCGCAGCTCACCCTCCCGCACCCGCGCGCCCACGAGCGCGCCTTCGTGCTCGCCCCCTGGCACGACATCGACCCCCAGGCGCTGCTGCCCGGCCGGGGCGCGGTGGCCGAACTCCTGACGGCCGTCACCCGCGACGGCGTCGAGGCGCGCACCGACCTGGAACTCCGACTGCCCGAGTAGTCGTTAAGGTCAAGACGACCACAGTCCGGGATCGGTCCGGGGGAGCTGAAGGGACACCGTGAGAGAGCTGCGCATCAGGGTGCTGGCCGGCGTGTTCGTCGTGGCCGGCGTCCTGTCCTGGGCGGGTGCCCGCCTCTGGAACTCGATCGGGACACTGCCCAGCGTCCCCCTGGCCGCCCCCATCGTCCTCGCGCTGATCGCGGTGGTCCTGCTCGCCACGGCGCTCTCGCTGCGCGCCCGCCTCAAGGCCCAGCGCGAGCGCCGCCCCGGCGCCAAGGGCGTCGACCCCCTGATGGCCGCCCGAGCGGTGGTCTTCGGCCAGGCAAGCGCCCTGGTGGCCGCCCTGGTCGCCGGCATGTACGGCGGCACGGGCGTCTTCCTCCTGGAGCTCCTCGACATCCCCGCCCGCCGCGACCAGGCCATCTACGCCGGCCTCTCGGTACTGGCCGGCATCGGCGTGATAGCGGCGGCCGTGTTCCTGGAGCGGGTCTGCAAGCTCCCCGAGGACGAGGACCACAATCACGCGGGCGCGGAGCCGGCGGCCTGACCACCGGCTCCTGCCGTTCGCCGAAGGCCGGTCAGCGCGCCATGATGAGGCTCATCGCCTCGTTCCGCGTCGCCGCGTCCCGCAGCTGACCACGCACCGCCGAGGTGATCGTCTTCGCGCCGGGCTTGCGGATGCCCCGCATCGACATGCACATGTGCTCGCACTCGACGACCACGATCACGCCCCGCGGCTCCAGGATCTCCATCAGGGAGTCCGCTATCTGCGTGGTGAGCCGTTCCTGCACCTGCGGGCGCCGGGCGTAGACGTCCACGAGCCGGGCCAGCTTGGACAGACCGGTGATCTTCCCGGTCACGGACGGGATGTAGCCGACGTGGGCGACGCCCCGGAACGGCACCAGATGGTGCTCACAGGTGCTGTAGACCTCGATGTCCTTCACGAGCACCATCTCGTCGTGCCCCAGGTCGAACGTCGTGGTCAGGACATCCTCGGGCTTCTGCCACAGGCCCGCGAAGATCTCCTTGTACGCCCGGGCCACGCGCGCCGGCGTCTCCCTGAGGCCTTCACGATCCGGATCCTCACCGACCGCGATCAGCAGTTCCCGTACGGCGTTCTCGGCGCGCTTCTCGTCGAACTCGCCGATGGTGCCCTCACCGTCCAGGGTCACGGGGTCGGTCATCTGGTTCCTCGTTCCTGTGCTGTCACGCGTGCGTCCACGCGCTCTGTCTGCGGACATACGAAATGCCGCGCCCCCCAGGCTAGAACCTGGGGGCCGCGGCATTCATTCCGGCCTGTTGGCTGAAACTGTTCAGCTCTCGGGGCGGTCTTCCGGAGTCTTGTCCGTCATGGGGGCGGACTCCGACGCCGTCGACTTGGCCGTGCTGATCGCCGCCGTCGCGCCGTTCGCCCCGTTGGTCAGTGCCAGCTCCTTCGGGGAGAGCACCGGCGGGCGGGTGGACGGGGTACGACGGGACGAGCCGGTCCACGCGGGCCGCGGCGGGCGCTTGTGGATCGGGGCGAAGACCTCGGCGATCTCCTCCTTGCCCAGGGTCTCCTTCTCCAGCAGGTGAAGGACGAGCTGGTCGAGCACGTCGCGGTTCTCGACCAGGATCTCCCAGGCCTCGTTGTGCGCGGTCTCGATGAGCTTCTTGACCTCTTCGTCGACCAGCGCGGCGACCTCTTCCGAGTAGTCGCGCTGGTGGGCCATCTCACGCCCGAGGAACGGCTCGCTGTTGTCGCCGCCGAACTTGATCGCGCCGAGCCGCTCGGTCATGCCGTACTGCGTGACCATCGCGCGGGCCAGGTTGGTGGCCTTCTCGATGTCGTTGGCGGCGCCGGTGGTCGGGTCGTGGAAGACCAGTTCCTCGGCCGCGCGGCCGCCCAGCATGTAGGCGAGCTGGTCGAGCATCTCGTTGCGGGTGGTCGAGTACTTGTCCTCGTCCGGGAGCACCATCGTGTAACCGAGGGCGCGGCCGCGGGAGAGGATCGTGATCTTGTGGACCGGGTCGGAGTTCGGCGAGGCCGCCGCGACCAGGGCGTGACCGCCCTCGTGGTACGCGGTGATCTTCTTCTCCTTGTCCGACATGATCCGGGTCCGCTTCTGCGGGCCCGCGACCACGCGGTCGATCGCCTCGTCCAGCGCCTTGTTGTCGATCAGCTTCTGATCGCTGCGGGCGGTGAGCAGCGCGGCCTCGTTCAGCACGTTGGCGAGGTCGGCGCCGGTCATGCCGGGGGTGCGGCGGGCGACGGCGGCCAGGTCGACGTCGGGCGCGACCGGCTTGCCCTTCTGGTGAACCTTGAGGATCTCCATGCGGCCCTGCAGGTCCGGCGGGTCGACCGCGATCTGGCGGTCGAAGCGGCCGGGGCGGAGCAGAGCCGGGTCGAGGATGTCGGGCCGGTTCGTCGCGGCGATGAGGATCACGCCGCCCTTGACGTCGAAGCCGTCCATCTCGACGAGCAGTTGGTTCAGGGTCTGCTCGCGCTCGTCGTGACCACCGCCGAGGCCGGCGCCGCGGTGGCGGCCGACCGCGTCGATCTCGTCGACGAAGACGATCGCCGGGGCGTTCGCCTTGGCCTGCTCGAAGAGGTCACGGACTCGGGAGGCACCGACACCGACGAACATCTCGACGAAGTCGGAACCGGAGATCGAGTAGAAGGGCACTCCGGCCTCGCCGGCCACGGCGCGCGCGAGGAGCGTCTTGCCGGTACCGGGACGGCCGTAGAGGAGCACGCCCTTGGGGATCTTGGCGCCGACGGCCTGGAACTTGGCCGGCTCCTGGAGGAACTCCTTGATCTCGTGGAGCTCCTCGACGGCCTCGTCGCAGCCCGCAACGTCGGAGAAGGTCGTCTTCGGGGTGTCCTTGGTGATGAGCTTGGCCTTGGACTTGCCGAAGTTCATGACCCGGGAGCCGCCGCCCTGCATCTGATTCATCAGGAACAGGAAGACGACCACGATCAGGACGAAGGGGAGCAGGGAGAGCAGGACGCCGACGAACGGGTTCTGCTTGGACGGCGAGACCGTGTAGCCGTCCGGAATCTGCTTGTCCTGGTACTTGGTCTGCAGTGTGGCGGCGATGGTCACGCCCTGGTCGCCGATGTAGCTCGCCTGGATCTTCGAGCTGTCCTCGACCTTCTGGCCGTCCTTGAGGGTGACCTTGATGGTCTGCTCGTCACCGGTGGTGAGCTTGGCCGACTCGACCTTGTTCTCGTTGATCGCCGCCACGACCTGGCCGGTGTCCACCGTCTTGTAGCCGCCGGACGAGCCGACGACCTGCATCAACACGACCACGGCAAGGACGGCCAGCACGATCCACATGACCGGCCCACGGAAGTATCGCTTCACGTCCATCCATACGGAGCGGTGTCGCCCCGTCCCTCCTGCCATAGTGAGTTTGATAAGACAGTTCTTCTGACGGTACCCCAGCATTGTTGTCCGAAGCCGCACGGAGTGGCATGGACGACTGGCATTCCCGTCTCTGCTTGCTCCAACGGCGCGAAACCCGCTGGGGTTCCCGATCGTCTTACAGGGGCTGGCCCGATTGGCTCAGCCGCCGTAGACGTGAGGCGCGAGCGTACCGACGAACGGCAGGTTGCGGTACTTCTCGGCGTAGTCGAGGCCGTAGCCGACGACGAACTCGTTCGGGATGTCGAAGCCGGCCCATTCCACGTCGATGGCGACCTTGGCGGCGTCCGGCTTGCGCAGCAGCGTGCACACCTTGAGGGACTCCGGCTCACGGGAGCCGAGGTTGGACAGCAGCCAGGACAGGGTCAGTCCGGAGTCGATGATGTCCTCGACGATCAGGACGTGCTTGCCCTTGATGTCGGTGTCCAGGTCCTTGAGGATCCGCACGACACCGGAGGACTGGGTGCCCGCGCCGTAGGACGACACGGCCATCCAGTCCATGGTGACGGGGGTGGACAGCGCCCGGGCCAGGTCGGCCATGACCATGACGGCGCCCTTGAGCACGCCGACGATGAGCAGGTCCTTGCCCGCGTACTCCGCGTCGATCTTCGCGGCCAGCTCGGCCAGCTTCGCGTCGATCTCTTCCTTGGTGATGAGTACCTGCTTGAGGTCGGCACCCATGTCTTTCGCGTCCACCCGCATCACTTTCGGTCGTCCCGCACTTACGGCCGCTCTTACGGCCACCGGCTGTCCGGCCCGTCGGAGGGTCGCTCCGGGGGTCCCGATTCAGCCTTGCCGAATCACCAGTCTGCCACCCTGACGCTGGGCGACGACTTTGCCCGGGAGATTGATGGCTCCCTGGCCCCGCCAGCCGGTGATCAGCCGGTCGACCTCCTCGATGTGGCGGGCGAAGAGGGAGCCGGCCGGGGCGCCTGCCTCGATGGCGGCGCGGCGCAGGATGCGGCGGCGTACGGCGGGCGGGAGGGCGTAGAGCTTGGCGCACTCCAGGAGGCCCGTGGCGTCGCGTACGGAGGCCTCTGCCTGGGAGGCCCAGGAGTCGAGGGCGTCGGCGTCGTCGCGGGAGAGCTGGGCGGTGCGGGCGAGGGCTTCCACGACGCCTTTGCCGAGGGCCTTCTCCAGGGCGGGCAGACCTTCGTGCCGGAGCCGGGAGCGGGTGTAGGCGGGGTCGGCGTTGTGCGGGTCGTCCCAGACGGGCAGGGACTGCACCATGCAGGCCTTGCGGGCGGTCTGGCGGTCGATGTGCAGGAAGGGGCGCCGGTAACGGCCGTCGGCCCCCGAGACCGCGGCCATTCCGGACAGGGAGCGGATGCCGGAGCCGCGGGCGAGGCCGAGCAGGACGGTTTCGGCCTGGTCGTCGCGGGTGTGGCCGAGCAGGACCGCGGCGGCGCCGTGGCGTTCGGCCGCGGCGTCGAGGGCGGCGTAGCGGGCGTCCCGGGCGGCGGCCTCGGGGCCGCCCTCGCGGCCGACGGTCACGGCGATGGACTCGGCGGGGTCGAGGCCGAGCTCACGCAGCCTGAGGACGACCTCGTCGGCCCTGAGGTCGGAGCCGGGCTGGAGGCCGTGGTCCACGGTGATGCCGCCGGCGCGGATACCGAGCTTGGGGGCCTCGAAGGCGAGGGCCGAGGCGAGCGCCATGGAGTCGGCGCCGCCGGAGCACGCGACCAGCACGAGCGGGGAGGGGGTGCGCTCGTTCCGGCTCGGTCCGCGGGCTTCCACGGTGCCGGCCGTCGCGGCTGTCATCGCTGCTTCGGTGATGTGGCTGTGGTCGATGAGGAGGTCGTGGAGGGCGCGGCGGACCGCCAGGCGTATCGCCGCGACCGCAGGATGGGGACCCATGTCCGGTTCCCTTCATGAAGTTTTCGGGGGGTGAGCCCGAGGTCGGTCACTCAGAGTGTGTAGATGGTGACAGAAGCGGGCCGTTCCCCGAGCATTGCACGCCTACCCATCGCTCACGGTCCCTCGGACGGGTGATTGGAGGGGCGTTCGCCTGCCGTAGGCCGGATTCGGTTCACGACTTCCCCACGCGCTTCACGACTCGGCCTTGCGGTGCACCCGTGCGACCCAGTCCGCCGGTTTGGCGATCTCCGCCTTGGTGGGCAGGGTGTTGGGGGAGGTCCACACCCGGTTGAAGCCGTCCATGCCGACCTGTTCGACGACTGCGCGCACGAAGCGTTCGCCGTCCCGGTACTGCCTGAGCTTGGCGTCGAGGCCGAGCAGTTTGCGCAGGGCGAGGTCGAGGCGGGAGGCCCCCTTGGCGCGGCGCTGCTGGAACTTCTCGCGGATCTCGGAGACGGTCGGCACGACGCTCGGGCCCACCCCGTCCATCACGAAGTCGGCGTGCCCCTCCAGCAGGGACATGACCGCGGTGAGGCGGCCGAGGATCTCGCGCTGCACCGGGGTCTGCACCAGCTCCACGAAGGAGCGTCCGTCGTCGTCCTCCTCGCCCTCGGGGCGGCCGCCGGCGAGGGACTGGGCGGCTTCCCGGATGCGCTCCAGGACGGTCATCGGATCGACGTCGGTCTCCGCCAAGAACGACTGGATTTCACCCTCGAGGTGGTCGCGGAGCCACGGCACGGCGGTGAACTGCGTGCGGTGGGTCTCCTCGTGCAGGCACACCCAGAGCCTGAAGTCGTGCGGCTCGACGTCGAGTTCGCGCTCCACGTGGACGATGTTGGGGGCGACGAGGAGGAGGCGGCCGCCGCCGCTCGGTGAGTCGGGGGAACCGCCGGCCGGGAGGTCGCGGGAGGCGGGGGCGAAGGTCTCGTACTGGCCGAGGACGCGGGAGGAGAGGAAGGACAGCAGCATGCCGAGTTCGACGCCGGTGACCTTGCCGCCGACGGCGCCGAGGACCGCGTTGCCGGGGCTGCTGCCACGACGTTCCTGCATCTTGTCCAGCAGGGGCTTGAGGATCTCCCGGAAGCCGGCGACGTTGGCCCGGACCCAGCCCGGCCGGTCGACGACCAGGACGGGGGTGTCGTGGGTCTCCTCGGTGCCCAGCCGGGTGAAGCCCCGGACGTGTTCCTCCGAGGCCTTCGCGTGCCGGCGCAGCTCCGCCACGACGGCCCTCGCCTCGTCGCGGCTGACTTCGGGTCCCGGTCGTACGAGCCGTGTCGCGGTCGCCACCGCGAGGTTCCAGTCGACCATCCCGGGAGATGCGGTGCCACCGAAGCTCGTCATGCGTCAACGGTACGTGAGCACTCCCGCTTGGGGCAGGCCATGGGCGTCGGGTGAGGTGCGGTTTCCCGTGTGGCGGCGGGTGTTGGCGTACTACCGGCAGCCGCAGCCCGCCAGCGCCGTCGCCGTCCTGTCCAAAGCCGCCTGGGCCTCGTCGCGGTTGGTCGTGCCGGAGGCCAGGAAGGCGAAGGCCAGGAGGTGGCCGTCCTGGTCCACGACCGTGCCCGCCAGGGTGTTCACTCCGGTGAGGGTGCCCGTCTTCGCGCGTACGACTCCTGCGGCGCCGTCGGTGTAGCGGGCGGCCAGGGTGCCGGTGAAGTGGGCCACGGGGAGGCCGGTGAGGACCGGGCGGAGGCCGGGGCGGGCGGGGTCGGCGGCCTTGACCAGCAGGGCGGTGAGGAGGTTCGCCGTGAGCCGGTCGTCGCGGTTGAGGCCGCTGCCGTCGTGGAATGCGGCGCCGGTCATGGGCAGGCCGAGCTTGGTGAGCCGGGTGGCGATGGCCTTCGCGCCGCCGTCGAAGCTGCCCGCCCGGCCACTGGCCAGGGCGGTCTGGCGGGCCAGGGCCTCGGCGATGTCGTTGTCGCTGTTCGTCAGCATGCGCTCGACCAGGGCGGACAGCGGGGGCGAGGAGACGGTGGCGAGGGTCTCGGCCCGGCTGGTGGCCTTGGAGGGGCCGGGAGGCGTGGACTTGATGCCGGCCTGCCCGAGGTAGTCCGCGAACTTGCGGGCCGCGTCGGCCGCCGGGTCACTCACGCGGGTCGCCGGGCCGCTGGTGGATTTGCCGATGCGGCCCTCGTCGGCGGTCAGGGCGCTGACCGGGGCGAGGTTCTCGTCGACGCCGACGGGATGCAGCGCGGGGCCGGAGAAGAGCGTGGTGTCGTAGGAGAGCGTGATCCGGTCGATGCCGCGCTTCTCGAGGGCGGCCGCCGCGTCGGCGGCGAGTGTGCGCAGGCTCGCCCAGCCCTCGGCCTTCGGGCGGGCGGTGAGGGTGGGGTCGCCGCCGCCGACCAGGATCAGTTCCTTGGTGTCGGGTTCGAGTGCGGCACGGGTGGTGAGGCGGTGGTCGGGGCCGAGCGCGGACAGGGCGGCGACGGCGGTGGCGATCTTGGTGGTGGAGGCGGGGGTGAAGGCCCGGTCGGCGGCGGTGCCGTACAGCTGCTTGCCGGTGCTGACGTCGACGACGGCCGCCGCCTGGCCGCCGCCGAGCTCGGGGGCGGCCAGGAGCGGCTCCAGGACGTCCGAGAGGGCCTGCCGGCCCGGCGGGGCCTTCTTGGTGCTGACGGTGCCCGTGGAGCTGCCCAGGCCCGTCAGGACGGCCGCGGCGCTCGGTGCGGGCCGGGGTCCCCGCGGGCTGGTGCCGGAGTCGCCGTGATCTGCGCCACCTGACCGCTCCAGGGCGGCGACCCGGTCCCGCTCGGCCGTACGCTGACCGTTGGCGTCCCAGGGACCGGCGACGGTCACCACACCGGCGGCCAGCGCCAGCCCGGCGGTGGCGGCGCCCGCGGTGTACTGCCAGGTCCTGACGGCTCGCGGCCGGGGGAGGTGTGCAAACCCGGGGCGCACTGCCTTCGTCAGCCGCGCGACCCCTGGTTTCGCGGCCGTCACGGCGCGCGCCAGTCGCGGTCGTACGGCGTTCGCGAGCCGCACCATCTGCGGTCTCGCGGCTCGCCAAGGCCTCAGCTCTGGCACGACCACCAGCCCCTTTCGCGATCACACACCTGCGTGAGGGACACTTAACCACCAGAACTATGTGCTGATCATGGAGGAGCCACCGGTGGAGTTCGACGTCACGATCGAGATCCCGAAGGGTTCGCGGAACAAGTACGAGGTGGACCACGAGACCGGTCGGATCCGGCTGGACCGTCGTCTCTTCACCTCGACCGCCTACCCGGCCGACTACGGCTTTGTCGAGAACACCCTCGGCGAGGACGGCGACCCGCTGGACGCGCTGGTCATCCTGGACGAGCCGACCTTCCCGGGCTGCCTCATCAAGTGCCGTGCGATCGGCATGTTCCGGATGACGGACGAGGCGGGCGGCGACGACAAGCTGCTGTGCGTTCCGTCCACGGATCCGCGGGTGGAGCACCTGCGGGACATCCACCACGTGTCCGAGTTCGACCGCCTGGAGATCCAGCACTTCTTCGAGGTGTACAAGGACCTGGAGCCCGGCAAGTCGGTCGAGGGTGCCAACTGGGTGGGCCGCACGGACGCCGAGGTGGAGATCGAGCGGTCGTACAAGCGCTTCAAGGAGCAGGGCGGTCACTGACCACCCCGCGCCCGCGAACGGGCCGTACGCGCACGCGTGCGGCCCGTTGGCGTACCCATGCGCATACTGAGGCTTACGGAAGGTCGCGTTCAGGGAGCAGTGCCAGGTGACGGAGGCGGAGGACCGCAAGCCCCGGTCGGACGAGGCGCGGTACGACCCGGAGATCACGTCCGAGTTCGCCGTTCCCGAGGGCATCGAGGCGCCCGAGGGCGCGGTCGAGCCGGAGACCACCTCCGAGTTCGCCGTGCCGGAGGGGCTGGCGGTGCCGCAGCCGCCGAGTGCCGAGCCGGAGGGGTCGGCGTTCAGCCTGCCGCGCACCTACAGCGCCACGGACGCCCCGCCCGCGTTCACCCCGGCGACCGGGATGCCGGCGGTCAGCCTGATCAAGGACGCGCCCTGGCAGGACCGGATGCGCACGATGCTGCGCATGCCGGTGGCCGAGCGGCCGGCGCCGGAGCCGGTGCAGAAGGCCGAGGAGGGCGGGCCCGCCGTCCCGCGCGTGCTCGACCTGACGCTGCGTATCGGGGAGCTGCTGCTGGCGGGCGGCGAGGGCGCGGAGGACGTGGAGGCCGCGATGTTCGCGGTGTGCCGGTCCTACGGGCTGGACCGCTGCGAGCCGACCGTCACCTTCACGCTGCTGTCGATCTCCCATCAGCCGTCCCTGGTGGAGGACCCGGTCACCGCGTCCCGGACGGTACGCCGGCGGGGCACGGACTACACACGGCTCGCGGCCGTGTTCCAGCTGGTGGACGACCTGACCGACCCGGAGACCCATGTCTCCCTGGAGGAGGCCTACCGGCGGCTGGCGGAGATCCGCCGCAACCGGCACCCCTACCCCGGCTGGGCCCTGACCCTGGCGAGCGGGCTGCTCGCGGGTGCGGCCTCCGTGCTGGTCGGCGGTGACCTGATCGTCTTCGTGGCGGCGGCGATCGGCGCGATGCTCGGCGACCGGCTGGCGTGGCTGTGCGCGGGCCGGGGGCTGCCGGAGTTCTACCAGTTCACGATCGCCGCGATGCCCCCGGCGGCGATCGGTGTGGCGTTCTCGCTGGCGCACGTCGACGTGGCGGCGTCCGCGGTCGTCACCGGTGGGCTGTTCGCGCTGCTGCCCGGGCGGGCGCTGGTGGCGGGCGTGCAGGACGGGCTGACGGGCTTCTACATCACCGCGGCGGCCCGCCTGCTGGAGGTCATGTACTTCTTCGTCGGCATCGTCATCGGTGTGCTGACCGTCCTGTACTTCGGCGTGAAGGTGGGCGGCGAGCTCAACCCGGACGCGGCGATGAACATCTCCGACCGGCCGCTGATCCAGATCGCGGCGTCCATGCTGCTGTCGCTGACGTTCGCCGTGCTGCTGCAGCAGGAACGATCCACCGTGCTGGCGGTGACCCTCAACGGCGGTGTGGCGTGGTCGGTGTACGGCGCCATGCACTACGTGGGCGGCATCTCCCCCGTCGCCTCCACGGCGGTGGCTGCCGGGCTGGTGGGGCTGTTCGGGCAGCTGCTGTCGCGGTACCGGTTCGCGTCCGCGCTGCCCTACACGACGGCGGCGATCGGGCCGCTGCTGCCCGGTTCGGCCACGTACTTCGGGCTGCTGTCCATGGCGCAGAACGAGATCGACAAGGGACTGGTGTCCCTGGCGAAGGCCGCTTCGCTGGCCATGGCGATCGCCATCGGGGTCAACCTGGGATCGGAGATCTCCAGGCTGACCCTGCGGGTCGGCTCCGCGGGCAAGCGGAGGGCTGCCAAGCGGACCAGGGGATTCTGAGCCGCCTAGTAGTTCCGGGGGTACCCGTTCTGGTCGTACTGCTGCTGCGGGTACTGCTGCTGGTCGTAGTACTGGTCGTCGTACCCCTGGTGGCCCTGGTGGCCCTGGTGGCCCTGGTGGCCCTGATGGCCCTGGTGGCCCTGGTTGTCATAACCCTGCTGGCCGTGGTGGTCGTAGCCCTGGTTCCAGTACTGCTGGTCCTGCTGCGGCTGCTGCTGGTACGGCTGCGGCTGCTGCTGGTACTGGGGCTGGTACGGCTCCTCCGGCTCGATGCGGCGGAGCTGGGTGGTGGCGGCGTCCATGACCGGGGAGGGCTGCTGCTGGTACTGGGGCTGCTGGGCAGGCCGAGGCGTCTCCTGCGGGGCCTTCTTGGCCTTGCCGCGCGCGCGGAGGAACTCGATCGCGATGGGGACCACCGAGACGAGGACGATCAGAATGAGGATCGCCTCGATGTTCTTGTTGACGAAGTCGATGTTGCCGAGCCAGGAGCCGAGCAGGGTGACGCCCGCGCCCCACAGGACACCGCCGATGACGTTGAAGACCAGGAACGAGCGGTACTTCATGCCGCTGACGCCGGCGATGATCGGCGTGAACGTGCGCACGATGGGCACGAAGCGGGCCAGGACCAGGGACTTCGGGCCGTACTTCTCGAAGAACTCGTGCGCCTTGGTGACGTTCTCCTGCTTGAAGAGGCGGGAGTCCGGGCGGTTGAAGAGGGACGGGCCGACCTTCTTGCCGAACATGTAGCCCGCCTGGTCGCCGAGGACCGCGGCGAGGCAGATCAGGGCTATCGCGCCCCACAACGGGAAGTCCAGCTGGTGGGACGTGATCAGCAGACCGCAGGTGAACAGCAGCGAGTCGCCCGGCAGGAAGAACCCGATGAGCAGACCGGACTCGGCGAAGACGATGAGCAGCAGGCCCCAGATGCTGTACGTGTTGAGCAGGTAATCGGGATCGAGCCAGCTCGGGCCGAGGGCGAGTGTCATCACGGGTCCGGGCTCCTGAGGGGGATGAGGGCGGCTACGGCGTCCTTGTGCGGCCGCACAAAACTACCAACGCGATGTGACCGCCCCAGGTTCCACCGGTGACTCCAGGATGCACTGTGGGGCAACTGGGGCAAAGCTGTGAGCCATGGGACTCGATGACTACGGCGGCGGCCAGGGGCCCCAGCCCGACGTGCTGGTCGTCACGACCAACGACGTGCCCGGATACCGGGTGCAGCAGGTGCTCGGTGAGGTCTTCGGGCTGACCGTGCGCTCGCGGCACCTGGGCAGCCAGATCGGCGCCGGACTGAAGTCGATGATCGGCGGCGAGCTGAAGGGCCTCACCAAGACGCTCGTGCAGACCCGCAACCAGGCCATGGAGCGGCTGGTCGAGCAGGCACGCGCGCGCGGCGCCAACGGGGTGCTGGCGTTCCGCTTCGACGTGACGGAGGCCGCCGACGTGGGCACGGAGGTGTGCGCGTACGGGACCGCGGTGGTCCTGGCCCGGGACTAGGCCCCCGGGCCAGGCGTCACGCGGTGTGCCGGTCCGCGTTCGCGGTGATCGCCTCGCTCAGGTGATCGGCGAGCCCGGGCCGCATGGCGTCGTAGAACGCCTTGAAGCGCTCGTCGGCGACGTACATCGCGCCCAGGCAGCGGTGCATGGGGTGCGGGCACTCGTAGAACCACTTGCCGATGTGCCGGCGGTGCTCCTCGGCCAGGTCCATGGCCGCCTCCCCCGACGGCTGCTCGCCGGCGGTCATCAGGGCGACGTAGCGCTCGGTCCAGTCGTCGACCTCCGCCTGGAGGCGCTTCCAGTCCTCCTTGGTGTAGCGGGCGGCGCGGCGCTGCGACTCCGCGTACGCCTCGGTGCCGCCCCAGCGCTGCTCCGCCTCCTCGGCGTACTGCTCGGGGTCCTTGTCCCCGAAGACCTCGAACCGCTCCTCGGGCGTGAGGTTGATGCCCATCGTGCGTGCCTCCATCGCGTGCTCCACGGCCGCGGCCATCTTCTGCAGCTTCTCGATCCGGGCGGTCAGCAGCTCATGCTGGCGGCGCAGGTGCACACGCGGGTCCGCCTCCGGATCGTCGAGAAGGGCCGCGACCTCGTCGAGCGGGAAGCCGAGCTCCCGGTAGAACAGGATCTGCTGGAGCCGGTCGAGGTCGGCGTCGCCGTAGCGCCGGTGGCCGGCGTGGGTGCGCTCGCTGGGCACGAGCAGGCCGATCTCGTCGTAGTGGTGCAGGGTGCGCACCGTGACCCCGGCGAACCCCGCGACCTGTCCCACGGAGTAGCTCACTTTTCCGCTCCTTGTCGTCGGTACGTCCTCCACGCTGAGGCCTCACGCCACGTGAGGTGCAACCCCGTTTCGTTTCGGGATGTTCGACATCTTTTGTCCGCTTATGGTGATCTCGTGGCCCAGGACAGCGCGCAGCAAGCGCCCACCACCGCTCCCGCGGCCCCCGCGCGCGCCCTGTTGCCCCTGATCCTGCCCGCTCTGCTCGTGGGCGTGGTGTGCAGCCTGCTCTACGTCGGGGTGAGCGTCGCCGCCGAGCAGCTCGAAGACGTGCTGTGGCAGAACCTGCCCGCCGCCCTGGGGATCGGCGGCTACTCCACGCTGTGGATCTTCGTCATGCTCACCGCGACCGGCATCGCGGTCGGTCTGGTGGTGTGGAAGGTGCCGGGACACGCGGGTCCGGACCCGGCCACCATGGGGCTGAACGCGCCCGCGCTGCCGCCCGTCGTACTGCCCGGCCTGCTGCTGGCGGCGGCCCTGATGCTCGCGGGCGGCCCGAGCCTGGGCCCCGAGAACCCGATCATCGCCACGAACGTCGGGCTGGCGGTGTGGCTGGGCCACCGGTTCATGCCCAGGCTGCCGAACCCGCTGTGGATGGCACTGGCGGAGGCGGGGACGCTCGGCGCGCTGTTCGGCACCCCGGTGGCCGCCGCCCTGGTGATCTCGGAGGCACTGGCCGGGCAGCGGATCAGAGGGCTGCTGTGGGACAACCTCTTCGCCCCGCTGGCCGCCGCCGCGACGGGCGCCCTGACGACCGACCTCCTCCACCACCCGAGCTTCGACCTCCATCTGCCCCCGGTCGGCCGGCCGGACGCGGGCAACATCCTGGCGGCGATCGTCGTCGCGTCGGTCGCAGCGGTGCTCGGCATGTGCGCGGTCCACGCCTTCCCGTACCTCCACCGCGCCTTCCAGCGGCTGCGGCACCCGATGCTGATGCTTCCGGTGGGCGGACTCGTCCTGGGTGCGCTGGGGGCCCTGGGCGGCCCGCTGACGCTCTTCAAGGGGCTGGACCAGATCTCCGAGCTGGCGGCCGACCCCGAGGGCTGGACGGCCGGACAGTTCGCCACCATGACGGTGGTGAAACTGGCCGCCCTGACGGTCGCCGCGACCTGCGGCTTCCGCGGCGGCCGGATCTTCCCCGGCGTGTTCATCGGCACCGCACTCGGTCTGTGCGCCCACGCCCTGGTGCCCGGCGTCCAGCCCGCCGTGGGGGTGGCGGCGGGCGTGCTGGGCATGCTCCTGGCCATCACCCGGCAAGGCTGGGTGAGCCTGTTCACCGCGGCGGTCCTGGTCGCCTCGCCCGCCATCCTCGCCCTGCTCTGCATCGCCTCGCTGCCGGCCTGGCTGCTGGTGACGGGGCGGCCGCAGATGCAGATGCGGGCGGACGGCACACAGATCCGCTGACCAACTCCCGTTTCTGGAGGCACGTACATGGCCCTGCACAGAGGTCCCGAGAAGCACGACGAGCGGCCGATGTCGGTCAACCCGTTCTTCGGGGAGGCGAACCCGGTTGTCGAGATGGCCGAGGCCCCGCCCAAGCACCGGCTCCCCGACACGCCCCTGCCTCCCACCACGGCGGCGCAGATCGTGCACGACGAGCTGATGCTGGACGGCAACTCCCGTCTGAACCTGGCCACGTTCGTCACCACGTGGATGGAGCCGCAGGCCGGGGTGCTGATGGCGGAGTGCACGGACAAGAACATGATCGACAAGGACGAGTACCCGCGCACGGCCGAGCTGGAGCGGCGCTGTGTGGCGATGCTCGCCGACCTGTGGAACGCGCCGGACCCGTCGGCCGCCGTGGGCTGTTCGACCACGGGATCCAGCGAGGCGTGCATGCTCGCCGGGATGGCGCTGAAGCGGCGCTGGGCGAAGCGCAACGCCGACCGCTACCCGGGGGCACGCCCGAACCTGGTCATGGGCGTCAACGTCCAGGTCTGCTGGGACAAGTTCTGCAACTTCTGGGAGGTGGAGCCCCGGCTGGTCCCGATGGAGGGCGAGCGGTACCACCTGGATCCGCAGGCGGCGGCCGAGCTGTGCGACGAGAACACCATCGGGGTCGTCGGCATCCTCGGCTCCACCTTCGACGGGTCCTACGAGCCGATCGCGGACCTGTGCACGGCCCTGGACGACCTCCAGGAGCGCACCGGTCTGGACATCCCGGTGCACGTGGACGGCGCGTCCGGGGCCATGGTGGCGCCCTTCCTCGACGAGGACCTGGTGTGGGACTTCCGCCTCCCGCGCGTGGCCTCGATCAACACCTCGGGCCACAAGTACGGCCTGGTCTACCCGGGCGTCGGCTGGGCCCTGTGGCGGGACAAGGAGGCGCTGCCCGACGAACTGGTCTTCCGGGTGAACTACCTGGGCGGCGACATGCCGACCTTCGCGCTCAACTTCTCCCGGCCCGGCGCCCAGGTGGTCGCGCAGTACTACACGTTCCTGCGGCTGGGCCGGGAGGGCTACCGGGCGGTGCAGCAGTCGACCCGGGACGTGGCGCGCTACGTCGCCGGCAGGATCGAGGCGCTGGACGACTTCCGGCTGCTCACACACGGCGACGAACTGCCGGTGTTCGCCTTCACCACCGCTGAGGGCGTGACGTCGTACGACGTCTTCGACGTCGCCCGGCGGCTGCGCGAGGGCGGCTGGCTGGTGCCCGCGTACACCTTCCCGCCCAACCGGGAGGATCTCGCCGTGATCCGGATCGTGTGCCGCAACGGCTTCTCCCACGACCTCGCCGACCTGTTCGTGGACGACCTGGCCCGCCTGGTGCCGGAGCTGCGCCGGCAGCCGCATCCACTGACCCGGGACAAGGAGGCGGCCACCGGCTTCCACCACTAGCGGCCCAGGCGCGCGAACTTCCGTACCGCCAGCGGGAGGAACACGGCCAGCAGGCCGAGCGGCCAGATCACGGCCGCCCCCACGTGGCCCGGATCGCCGCCCTGGCCGCCGAGCAGGTCGCGCACCGCCGTCGCTGTCCGCGACAGCGGGTTCCACCGGACGGCCGTGCCCAGCCAGTGGGGCATGGCGTCCGGCGTGGCGAGGGCGTTGGAGAAGAAGCCGACCGGCCAGACGAGGATCTGCACGCCCTGGACCATCTCGGGCCGGCCGGCGACCAGGGCGAGGTGGATGCCGACCCAGAGCATCGCGAAGCGGAGCAGCAGGAGCAGACCCACGGCGCCCAGGAAGGCGCCCGGGCCGCCGTGCGCCCGCCAGCCGAGCGCGTACGCAACCGCCGTCATCAGGGCGAGCGCGACCGCCGACTGGAGCATGTCGGCCGCCGAACGGCCCACCAGGACCGCCCCGTTGGTCATGGGCAGGGAGCGGAAGCGGTCGATGACGCCCTTGTCGAGGTCCTGGGTGACGTTGAGCATCGTGCCTTCCAGGCCGAAGGCCATGGTGAGCGCGAGCATGCCGGGCACCAGGTAGTCGACGTAGTCGCCGGTGACGCCCCGGCCGCCGCCGACCAGGTAGCCGAACATCAGCAGCAGCATCACCGGGAAGACCAGGGCCACCAGCACCTGCCCGGGCTGCCGTGCCCAGTGGGCGAGTTCGCGCCGGGTCATGGTCCAGGAGTCGGTCAGGACGTACGGGGCCACCGCCATCACACGGCCTCCTTCACTCGGTTCCCGTCACCGGTCAGGTGCAGGAACACCTCGTCCAGTGTGGGCCGGCGCAGGGCGACGTCCGCCGCCTCGATGCCGGCCGCGTCGAGGGCGCGTACGACCCCGGAGAGCGCGCTCATGCGGTCGGTGACCGCGGCGCTGAGCAGCCGTCGGTCGGTGTCCACCGAGACGCCGGTGACGGGCAGCAGGGCGACGGCCTCGCCGAGCCGGCCCGCGTCGCGCAGGACGACGTCGATGCGGTCGCCGCCGGTGAGGGTCTTCAGCTCGTCGGGGGTGCCGTCGGCGACGACCCGGCCGTGGTCCACGAAGGCGATGCGATGGGCCAGCTGGTCGGCCTCCTCCAGGTACTGGGTGGTGAGCAGGACCGTCGTGCCGCCGCCGACCAGGGAGCGGACGGCGGCCCAGACCTCCGCGCGGCCGCGCGGGTCGAGGCCGGTCGTCGGCTCGTCCAGGAAGAGCACCTCGGGGTCGGTGATCAGAGAGGCCGCGAGGTCGAGGCGGCGGCGCATGCCGCCGCTGTAGCGGGCCACCGGGGTGCGGCCGGTGTCGCCGAGGCCGAAGCGGTCCAGGAGTTCGGCGGCGCGCACGCGCGCGCGGCGGGCGCCGAGGTGGTGCAGGCGGGCGAACATCTCCAGGTTCTGCCGGCCGTCCAGCTGCTCGTCCAGGGCCGCGTACTGGCCCAGCAGGCCGATGCGCCGCCGCACCGCGCGGGCCTCGGTGAGGACGTCGTGCCCGGCGACCTCGACGCGGCCGCCGTCCGGCCTGAGCAGGGTGGACAGGATCCGCACCAGGGTGGTCTTGCCCGCCCCGTTGGGGCCGAGCACCGCGTGCACCGTGCCGCGGCTGATGTGCAGGTCGAGCCCGTCCAGGGCGTGTCTGGTGCCGTAGGTCTTGCGTGCGTCCTCGACGGTGATCGCCGTGTCGGCCACGTGCCAACTCCCTCGCTAGTCAAACTTGACTACTTCCTCGAAAGTAACGCGGGCCGACCCATTGGTCAAACTTGATTAGCGGTCGTCCTCCGGATGCCGCTCCCCCGTCGCGTACGGGTTCTCCTGACCCTCGGTGAGCACGCCCACGAAGCGCTCGCCCTCGCCGGCGAACGTGTAGGCGCCCGCCTCCAGGCGGGCGATCAGCCCCTGGGTCCAGGCCTCGTCGGAGTCGGCCGTGTGGACCCAGAGGTTCATGATCTCGCCGATGTGGCCGAGCTGCCCGGGACCGTCCTCGGGGATGTAGTGCCCGGTGACGGCGGCCCGCCACTGCCCGATCCGCCGGATCCGCTCCCGGAGCAGGTCCAGCGCCTCGGCCCGCGCCAGCTCGACCAGGAAGCCGATGGCCGCCGACTGGATGTCCATCTTCTGGTCGTAGGAGACCAGGGACTCCCGCAGCAGCCGGAAGAATTCCTCCTCGCCCCGGTCCGTGATCTCGTACTCGGTGCGCGGCGGCCCGCCGGCCGTGGAGGGCGCGATCTCGTGCGCGTGCAGCAGCCCCTGCTTCTCCATCTGCTTCAGGGCGTGGTAGATCGAGCCCGGCTTGGCGTTGGACCACTCGTGCGCGCCCCAGTACTCCAGGTCGTTGCGCACCTGGTAGCCATGGGCCCGCCCGTGCTGGCGCACCGCGCCCAGCACGAGAAGACGGATCGCTGACATGCGGTCCAGGTTATGGCGCGCAGCTAGCCCGCCTGCTCCAGGGCCACCAGCTCGAACGCGGTCTTCCCGTCCAGGGACTCGCGGATGATGTCGGCGTGGCCGGCGTGCCGGGCCGTCTCGCGGATCAGGTGCAGGCACAGCCAGCGCAGGGAGACGCGGCCCTCCGGCGGGAACCACGGGTCGGGCGGCAGCGGGAAGCTGTCGTCCAGGCTGGGCGCGGATCGGATGAACTTCTCCGTCTCGGCGGTGACCTCCTCCCAGAACGCGAGCTGCGAGGCGATCGTCTCGTCGCCGACGAGCTGGAAACTCTCGTGCCAGTTCGATTCGTCGCGCCGGATCGCCGGCGGTTCCTGCTTGGCCCGGGCCACCCAGCCCTGCTCGACCTCGGCGACGTGCTTGAGCAGTCCGCCCAGGGACAGCTCGCTGGCGCTCGGGTGGGATCGGGCCTGCTCCTCGGTCAGCCCCAGCAGCGCCCGGCGGATCCCGCCGCGCTGTTCCTCGATGAACGCCAGCAGCGCTCCCCGCTCGTCGCCCTGCGTCTCCGCCGCCACGTGAGTGACCATGACCGACCGCCTTCCATCGGGTCCGTTTCCCTGCCACCGACGAAGCTACGGGCCCTTGCGGTCAGGTTCTGTCCGCAAGGGCCCGCCGATCGAGAATGTTCCGGAATCCGGCCTAGAAGGGGAAGCCGCTGCGGCCGTGCTGCACCGAGATCCACTTGATCGTGGTGAAGGCCTCCAGGGTCGTCTCGCCGTTCAGACGGCCGAGGCCGGAGTGCTTCTCACCGCCGAAGGGCACGAGCGGCTCGTCGTGCACCGTGCCGTCGTTCACGTGGAACATGCCCGTGTCGATCTGCTTGGCGAACGCCACACCGCGCTCGATGTCGCCCGTGTGGACCGCGCCGCTGAGGCCGTACGGGGTGTCGTTGACGATCCGGACCGCCTCCTCCTCGCCGTCGAAGGGGACGAGGAAGACGACCGGCCCGAAGACCTCCTGCTGGAGCAGCGCGGAGTCGGCGGGGACGTCGGTGAGCACGCTGGGCTCGACCAGGTTGCCCGTGGTGGTGCCGTGCACCAGGGCCGTGGCGCCCTCGGCGAGCGCCTGCTCGACGGCGCCCGAAACGGCGTTGGCCTGCGCGGAGTTGATCACCGGGCCGATGACGGTCTGCGGGTCTCGCGGGTCGCCGACCTTGAGCGTCCTGACCTTGGCTACGAACTTCTCGGTGAACTCGTCGGCGATCGAGCGGTCCACGAGCACCCGGTTCGCGGCCATGCAGACCTGGCCCTGGTGGACGTACCGGCTGAAGACCGCCGCGTCGACCGCGTAGTCGATGTCGGCGTCGTCCAGGACCACCAGCGCGCTGTTGCCGCCCAGTTCGAGCACCGAGCGCTTGAAGTGCGAGGCGCAGACGGTGGCCACGTGCCGGCCGACCTTGTCGGAGCCGGTGAAGGAGATGACCTTGGGGACCGGGTGCTCGATGAAGGCGTCGCCGATCTCGGCGATGTCGGTGACGACGACGTTGAGCAGGCCGCCGGGCAGTCCGGCTTCCTCGAAGATCTTCGCGACCAGGGTGCCGCCGGCGATCGGGGTGTTCTGGTGCGGCTTGAGCACCACACCGTTGCCGAGGGCGAGGGCCGGGGCCACCGACTTGATCGACAGCAGGAACGGGAAGTTGAACGGGCTGATCACGCCCACCACACCGACCGGCACCCGGTAGACGCGGTTCTCCTTGCCGTCCGCCGGCGAGGGCAGGATCTTCCCCTCGGGACGCAGCGCCAGGTGGACCGACTCGCGCAAGAACTCCTTGGCGAGGTGAAGCTCGAAGCCCGCCTTCACGCGCGTGCCGCCGAGCTCCGCGATGATCAGGTCGGCTATCTCCTGCTCGCGGTCCTCTATCAGCCTCAGGGCCCGCTCGAAGACCGCACGACGGGTGTACGGGTTGGTCGCGGCCCACTGCTTCTGGGCACGGGCCGCGGCCCGGTAGGCCTGGTCGACCTCTTCGACGGTGGCCACCGTGATCGAGGCCAGCTTCTCGTCGTCGTAGGGGTTGAAGTCGATGACGTCCCAGGAACCGGTGCCCGGGCGCCATTCACCGTCGATGTACTGCTGGGCCAGCTCGGTGAAGTAGGACGACATGTGATCCCTCAATCACTAGCGATGCCAGATCCTGGTCACGGTCTGATCATCCGTCATCGTACTTGTGATTCAAGAGAGTTGAAGGTAAGCGCTCAAGACAGCTGAAGCAGACCCCGCAAGAGGTCCCGGCTCTCGTCCGGGCCCGGGCTGTCCTGCTGCAGCTCCTTCAGTGCCTGCTCGTACTGGGCGACGTCCTCACGCTTGTCCAGGTAGAGGGCGCTGGTCAGCTGCTCCACGTACACCACGTCGGACAGGTCCGACTCGGGGAAGCTGAGGATGGTGAAGGCGCCGCTCTCGCCGGAGTGCCCGCCGAAGCCGAACGGCATGACCTGCAGCCGCACGTTGGGCCGCTGGGAGATCTCGATCAGGTGCTGGAGCTGGCCGCGCATCACGTCGCGGTCACCGTAGGGACGGCGCAGGGCGGCCTCGTCCAGGACGATGTGGAACTCGGGGGCGTTGTCGTCGAGCAGGTGCTTCTGCCGCTCCAGACGCAGCGCCACCCGCCGCTCCACGTCAGCCGCGCCGGCGCCCTTCATCCCGCGCCGGACCACCGCGCGGGCGTACTCCTCGGTCTGCAGCAGGCCGTGCACGAACTGCACCTCGTACACCCGGACCAGGGAGGCGGCGCCCTCCAGACCCACATAGGTGGGGAACCAGCTGGGCAGCACGTCGGTGTAACTGTGCCACCAGCCCGCGACGTTGGCCTCCCGGGCGAGGGAGAGCAGGGACTCGCGCTCCGCTTCGTCGGTGATGCCGTACAGCGTCAACAGGTCTTCCACGTCCCTGGTCTTGAAGCTCACCCGGCCCAGCTCCATCCGGCTGATCTTCGACTCGGACGCACGGATCGAGTACCCCGCCGCCTCGCGCGTGATCCCCCGTGCTTCACGCAGTCGCCTGAGTTGCGAGCCGAGCAGCATGCGCCGCACCACCGATCCGGGCTCTCCCGCGCTCACGTTCGCCAGCCTCCCCAACCGTCTTTGGGGCCGAAGTCTGCCACTAAAACACTTCGAGCAGTACTCGTCCGGTTACGGAAACGGAAAGAGGTCAGCCGTTTTCCACAGGAAGAGGTCAGGACCTCTGACAGACTTGCGATCCAAGTTGGCGGAAAAAATGGCCAAGAAGCGGTACGGGCAGGTTCAATTCGGTCGCGTGCACGTGCATCTGCCCTTGCATCTGCCCTTCCCATCCGAAACCATGGTGCAGCGCCACCGCTGCATCGCAACGACCGCGAATTCCCGGGAGTGCCTCGCATGGGAACGAATGGATCGACCATGCTCAAGCCGTTACGGCAGGGCCTTCCGCCGCTGGATCCCGCGGCCGTGTCCGATGCCGCCTCCTGCGCTCTGCCCGCCCGCTACGAAGCGGTGCGCGAGGCCCGCCGCTTCACCCGGGCCACTCTGGACCAGTGGGACGTGGGCGACCGCTTCGACGACATATGTCTGGTCGTCTCCGAACTCGTCACCAACGCCCTGCGTCACGGACTGCCGCTTCCCCACCGCCCTTCCGGCGAGGCCTTGCGGGCCGCGTCCTCCGACTCGGCCGACACGGTGTGCCCCGAGCGCGCACCCTCGGTACGGCTGCACCTGATGCGCTGGACCGAGCGGCTCGTGTGCGCGGTGCGCGACCCCAGTCACGAGACACCCGTCCCGCGCGACTCGGACGACTTCTCGGCCGAGTCGGGGCGCGGACTGTTCCTGGTCGACTCCTTCGCCGACAGCTGGGGCTGGCACCCGCTCGCGGGCAGCCTCGACGGCAAGGTCGTCTGGGCGCTGTTCCGGCTCCGAACGGCCGAGTGACGCAATGCGGCGTCGACCGACGCCACATTTCTACGCGCGTACACCCGGACTTCGCCCGGCCGCCGCCCGACTGTCCCGACCACCCCGGCCGACCGGGCCGGTGAGTCGTTTCAGCCGGCGATCAGATGGTCGAACTCGCCGTCCTTGATACCGAGGAGCATGGCCTCGATCTCCGCGCGCGTGTAGACGAGCGCGGGCCCGTCCGGGAAGCGCGAGTTGCGCACGGCCACCTCGCCGCCGGGCAGCCTCGCGAACTCCACGCAGGAGCCCTGCGAGTTGCTGTGTCTGCTCTTCTGCCAGGCCACGCCGTCCAGCTGCGTGGCAGCCATGCCGTTGTAAGCCATGCCGTTGTACACGTCGTACCCCCCGTACACGCCGTCAACGTCGCGGTCCACAGGTCGCTCCCCGGTGGTGCACTGGCTGGTGTGGCCATGGATGCTGTAGTCAACCGACCCGGATCATAACCCTGTTCATGTGCAGATGCATGAGCAGATGCACGTGCACGGGGGTGTTCCCGTGATTACAGCTTTGACGTCCGCTTTACCGAAGTCGTTCCAGCGTCTGCCCCAGAGACGGCAGCACATGCCCCCTCCAGCCCCCGTCCATGATCTTCCGAGCCATCATCTGCGCCGGGTCGTCCGGATCGAATCCCTCGTGCACTAGGAACAGACGCGTTCCGCGCCCTTCCTGTTCCAGGGTCCAGGTAATGGTCCAGTCCGCGGGATTGGCCGGATCGGCGTCCGCCCACCGGAGGGACAGCATCCGCCCGGTGTCGTAGGCCAGCACCTGCACTTCCACGACACCGGAGAAGCGGGTGCCGGGACGCGGGACCGAGGTCATCCGGTACCGGTGACCGACCTCGAGCCGGAAGCCCTCGGCACCGGGCATCTGCCAGCGGGCCAGCAGACCGGGCTCGGTCAGGGCGCGCCAGACCTTGGCGGGCGGGTGCGGGAAGAACTGGTCGACGCGGATCGTGGTGAGGTCGTCGGCGTCGCCGGGTGCGGTGTTCATGGGCGGTCATCGTCCGGCATGCGGTCGAGCAGATCACCGAGGCCCTTCAGCCGCTCCCGCCAGAACCGCTCGTACGGGTGGAGCCAGTCCTGCACCTCGGCGAGCGGGGCCGCCTCCAGGCGGTAGATCCGCTGCCGGCCCGAGCGCTGCTCGGAGACGAGGCCGGCCTCCCGGAGCACCCTGAGGTGTTCCGAGAGGCTCGGGCGGCGCATGTCGAAGTGGTCGGCCAGGGCCTGCACGGGCTGCGGCCCGCGCTCGCGCAGCAGCCGGAGCACTTCCCTGCGGGTGGCGTTGGCGAGCGCGGCGAAGACGCGATCGTCGACGGCCTCCCGGCTTCCGGCTGCGGTCATCGCCGGCCTTTCTACTGGTGAACCTCCGTGAGCAGCATCAGACCGTTGCCGTCCGGGTCCCGAAAGGAAGCCATCCGCCCCCAGGGGTACTCGTCGGGGCCCTGCACCGCGGTGCCCGCCTCGGCGAGCCGTGCGCAGTCGGCGTCGACATCGGTCGTCACCAACATGATCCCCCGGGCCGAACCGGGCTCGAAATCCCCCATGCCGGGCCCGGAGAGCGTGAAGACGGTCTGCGCGCCCTTCGGCGCGACCTGGAGCCAGCGACCCGGCGGCATCCGGAGGTCGGCGGTCACCTCGAAGCCGAGGAGGTCCCGGTAGAAGCGCAGGGCGCGGTCCTGGTCGGTGACGGGCAGCGTGACGAACGAGGCGTGCGTGATGGTCATGCCCCAAAGAATAGGTAGGCAATTCCCTACGCGTCAACCGTAGGGAATTGCCTACCTATCAGTGGGCTGCCTCAGCGCTCCTCTCGGAACTCGACATGCCGGCCGGCGACCGGGTCGTACTTGCGCAGCGTCATGCGGTCCGGGTCGTTGCGGCGGTTCTTGCGGGTCACATAGGTGTGCCCGGTACCGGCCGTGGACCGGAGCCTGACGACCGGGCGGAGTTCGTTGCGTGCCATGCCGGGCATATGAATGAAAATGAATCCCATTGTCAAACATGGCCTCACAACGGATTCCTGCCCGGTGTCCGGAAGTCCTCCTGATAACGGCTGGTAACTTGCTGCGGTCCCTCCGGTCCGGGGGGCACCGACCACGACGGGCCGACGGCCCCGGTGCGGCCGGCCCGCCAGAGCTTGGGGAGCTTGACGTGACTACGGCGACTGCAAGGGTGCGGACCGCGGCCGCGGCCGCGGGGCTGGTGGGCGCGCTCGCGCTGACCGGGTGCAGCGGGGGCGGCTCCGAGGACGACTCCTCGCCCACCCCGAGCGCGACCCCGACGTCCACGGGCACGGGCGCCGTGACGGGCTCCTCCGACAAGCTCCAGGGCAGCTGGATCACCACCAGCAAGGGCAGCATCGTGGCCCTGGTGATCACCGGGAAACAGGCCGGGCTGTTCGTGACCGGCGGAACGGTGTGCAGCGGTGCCGCGGGTACCGAGGCGGGCATGCAGATGATCCATCTGACCTGCACCGGCGGCAGCAAGGACCGGGTCACCGGAATGGTCGACTCGGTGCGGGCGGACGCGATGAAGGTGACCTGGTCGGGCAAGCTGGGCCAGGAGACCTACACCAAGGCCGAGGGCGGCAAGCTGCCGTCCGGGCTGCCGACGGCACCCGTGAAGCAGTGACGGGGCCCCTGAAGCGGTGAATTCGCCCGGGGTGCGTGATCGCGTCCCGGGCGCAGGGGCCATGATGCGGGGAGACCGTCACGACCTCGATGGGGATCTGCTCATGCGCGCCATTCCGCTCACCGTCACCGCCCTCGCTGCCGCCCTCCTGCTGACCGCCTGCAATGACGGCGGCGGCGGCAAGAACGGAAAGAGCAGCTCCGCCTGCGAGATCGGCGGTGTGTCCGTGCAGATCGGGTCGGCCAGCGTCGCCCCGGCCGCCGGTGACACGGGCGAGGTGCCCGTCAGCATCACCAACCAGAGCGCGCCCTGCACCCTGGACAAGTTCCCGGGCGCCCGGCTGAAGACGGGCGCCGCCGCGGTCGACGTGCCCGTGCAGCAGGGGGCGAAGGCCCAGAAGCTGAAGCTCGCCAAGGGCGACTCGGCGAGCTTCACCATCTCCTATGTGCGCGGCAAGGCGGGCGACAGGAGCAGCGTCGAGGCGAAGACCGTGCTGATCTCCCTGCCCGGCTCCAGCACCACCCGGAGCTTCCCCTGGTCGTACGGGCCCGTCGCCGCCAAGGGCACGCAGGGGACCCCGAACGCCTCCGTCAGCGCCTTCCAGCAGGTCGGCGACTGACCCTCACGGCAGCCTGGGGCGGGCCCTGACCTGGGCCTCGTCCGCCGCTCGCGCGCCCTCCGTCCAGCCGGCCGCGTCGGTCACGCCGCGCAGCCGGGTCGTGGTGGTCTCGGGGAACATGCGCTCCAGCCGGTCGGTGACGGCCACCTCGCGGGTGGCGAGGACGGGCAGCAGGTCCTGGGTCACCTGGGTCTCGGCCACGGCCGCGAGACGGTCGCCGACACGGTGGGCGTAGGCCGCGAGGAAGGACTGCCGGAAGGTCTTGGTGCGCCCCCGGCCCCCGGCCCGCTGGGCGGCCTCCGCCCTGGTCATCGCGTGCGTGGCCTGCACCAGCAGCGAGGTGTGGAGCAGTTCGACCGCCTCCAGGTCCGCCTCGAAGCCGACGACGGTGGAGAAGCCCAGCGGCTCGTTCCACACCGCGCGGCAGTGGTTGGCGGTGGCGACCGCGTCCAGCAGCATCGCCTTGGCCTGTTCGTACGGCGGCTCGACGCCGATGCGGCAGGCGCCGGGCACGTCCGGCGCGGGGGCAGCGGCGGCGAGCAGCGCCTCGTCGACGCTGTGCCGGGCCATCAGCTCCTGCGCCTTGGCGCTGAGCGCCTCGGCCTCCTCCGGATACCCGGTGGCCTCGGCCTTGGCGAGCAGGGCGCGGATCCGCGCGAGCATGCGGGAGGCGGCGGGTCCGTGCTCGCGACGCGGCTCCTCGAGAGGCTCCAGGGCGGGCAGCCGCAGCAGCAGGCGGTACAGCTGGAGGACGGCGGTGGCGTGCGAGAAACGGTCGCCGCCGCGCGCGGAGTCCTGCGGCAGGGCCTCCAACTGGGCTGCCCAGCGGCGTCCGCGCGGGCGGTCCCGCCCGGCCTGCGCCCGGATCAGCCCCGCGGCCAGGCGGACGTGGCCGTCCTCCAGGTCGCGCCGTACGAGCCGTACGACATCGGCGGGCTGCCAGCCGCGCTGCCAGGCCGTGGCGACGAACTCCTCGCCGCGCCCCACGAGTTCGGCGTCGACCGCGGGGTCGGCGGCGAGCAGGGAGGCGCCCGTGTCGAGTCCGGCGTCGGTGTCGTCGTACAGGGCGGCCCGGAAGGCCCGCTCGACGGTGCTGGAGGTGCTGGTCACGCTGTCGATCGTGCCATGAGCCGCGGACAGCGGGCCGAGGCTGTCCACACCCTGTGGACAACCTTCCGTGCGCGACCGCCTGGACTGCGGCATCTCACTCCACGGAATTCGGTCACCCGCGCACGCGGTCGCCTCGGTGCTCGGCCTGGCGGCGCTGTTCCTGACCCTGCCGGGAACCGGGACGCCGGCGGGCCTTCTGATGGACGGCTCGGTCGGGCCGGCCTCCGGGCGGTTCGCCTCGCCGCTGCGGCGCAGCCGACGGGCGACCCGGGGCCTGGATCACTTCAGCGGAACGGTGTTCGCGGTGCCGGCGGTGCGCCTGGCGGCCGCGCCCGAGCAGCCGGCACGGGCAGGACATCCGAACTGTCAACCACCGGTTGACACTCCCGAAGTGACAACCTACGGTTGACACATGGCGACCCATCCGAACATCACGGCATCCGTGCGCCTCGACGACCTCATCGAGGCGATCAAGAAGGTCCACACCGAACCTCTCGACCAGCTCCAGGACGCGGTGATCGCCGCCGACCACCTCGATGACGTGGCCGACCATCTGATCGGCCACTTCGTCGACCAGGCCCGCCGCTCGGGGGCCTCCTGGACCGACATCGGCAGGAGCATGGGCGTGACCCGGCAGGCGGCGCAGAAGCGGTTCGTGCCGAAGGAGTCCACCGACCTCGACCCCAGCCAGGGCTTCAGCCGCTACACCCCGCGCGCGCGGAACGTGGTCATGGCCGCGCACAACGAGGCGCTGGCCGCGCGCAGCACCGAGGGCCGCCCCGAGCACCTGGTCCTCGGGCTGCTGGCCGAGCCGGAGGGTCTGGCCGCGAAGGCGGTCACCGCGCAGGGCGTCCCGCTGGACTCCGTACGCCGGGCCGCGACCGCCGCGCTCCCGCCGGCCGCCGAGGAGGTCCCCGACCTCGTCCCCTACGGCCCGGAGGCCAAGAAGGTCCTCGAACTCACCTTCCGCGAGGCCCTCCGGCTCGGCCACAACTACATCGGCACCGAGCACCTCCTGCTGGCCCTGCTGGAGCACGAGAACGGCACGGGCGTCCTCAGCGGGCTCGGCATCACCAAGGCGGGGACCGAGGAGTACGTCGGCAGGGTGCTGGCGCTGCTGCTGGAGCAGAAGAAGGCGGCCTCGGACGCGGAGGAGGCCGCGAGCGACGGACCGGCGGACTGAGCAGGGTCCGGAACAGCGGTCCGGGAAAACCTGGCCCCGAGGAGCGAACACGCAGGTCAGCCCCATTGTCAGTGCCGCCTGCCACACTCGCAGTCATGACCGACCGGTGGGCTCTCGCACCGGCCGAGGACGGTGGCGTGGACGTCGCCCCCCTCGGCCCGGACGGGCTGCCCGTCGGTCCGGTGCGGCGGGAGAGCGATCTCGCCGGGGCGGTACGGAGCCGCCCGGAGGTGACGCGCTGGGTGTGGCGGTCGACCCCCGAGGTCTATCCGCGTCTGCTCGCCACGGGGGTGCGAGTGGAGCGGTGCTACGACATCGAGGACGCCGAGACACTTCTGCTGGGCCACGAGGGCCGGTACGGCGAGCCGCGCTCGGCCGCCGCCGCCCTGGCCCGCCTCCGCGGCGGCCCCGTACCGCCCGACCCGCCGCTGCGCCCGGCCGAACCGGGCGCCCAGTCGCCGCTGTTCGAGCCGAGCGGCACCCGGCTGCCGCTGGCGGACCTCCTCGCGGTCTACGCCGACCAACAGCGGCGGCACGAGAAGACCGCCCACCCCGACCGGATGCGGCTGCTGACCGCCGCCGAGTCGGCCGGGATGCTGGTGGCGGCCGAGATGAACCACGCCGGCCTCCCCTGGAGCGCCGAGGTCCACCGCGAGCTGCTGCACGACCTGCTGGGCGAGCGGTACGCGGGCGGCGGTGAGCCGCGCCGCCTGGCCGAGCTGGCCGACGAGGTGTCCGCCGCCTTCGGCCGCCGGGTCCGGCCCGACCTGCCCGCCGACGTCGTCAAGGCCTTCGCCCAGGCCGGGATCAAGGTGAAGTCCACCCGCCGCTGGGAGATCGAATCCCTCGACCACCCGGCGGTGAAACCGCTGCTGGAGTACAAGAAGCTGTACCGCATCCGGGTCGCCCACGGCTGGTCCTGGCTGCAGGACTGGGTCCGCGACGGCCGCTTCCGGCCCGAGTTCCTCGCCGGCGGCACGGTCACCGGGCGCTGGGTGACCAACGGCGGGGGCGCGCTGCAGATCCCCAAGGTGATCCGGCGGGCCGTGGTCGCCGACCCCGGCTGGCGGCTGGTCGTGGCCGACGCCGACCAGATGGAGCCGCGCGTGCTGGCGGCGATCTCCCGCGACCCGGGCCTGATGGAGGTCGCCGGCCGCGAGAGCGACCTCTACCAGTCCGTCTCCGATCGCGCCTTCTCCGGCGACCGCGACCAGGCCAAGCTCGCCGTGCTCGGCGCGGTCTACGGCCAGACCTCGGGCGACGGTCTGAAGAACCTCGCCGCGCTGCGCCGCCGGTTCCCCAAGGCGGTGGCCTACGTCGACGAGGCCGCGCGGGCCGGCGAGGAGGGCCGGCTCGTGCGCACCTGGCTGGGCCGGACCTGTCCGCCCGCCGCCCGGCAGGGCGAGGACGCGGAGGAGGAGGCGGGCATCCCGATCGGCGAGGACACCGCCGACGGGCAGCCGTGGGTCCCCGGTTACGCCTCCACCAACTCCCGCGCGCGGGGCCGCTTCGCGCGCAACTTCGTGGTGCAGGGCAGCGCCGCCGACTGGGCCCTGCTGCTGCTCGCCGCGCTGCGCCGGTCCTGCGCCGGCCTGGCGGCCGAGCTGGTGTTCTTCCAGCACGACGAGGTGATCGTGCACTGCCCCGCCGAGGAGGCCGACACCGTCGCCCGGGCCATCCGCGACGCCGCCGACCTCGCCGGACGGCTGACCTTCGGCGAGACCCCGGTGCGCTTCCCGTTCACGACGGCGGTGGTGGAGTGCTACGCCGACGCCAAGTGAGGGCCCCTCACGGGGCCGAGGCCTCGGCCAGCAGCTCGCGCAGCTCCTCCAGCACCGTCTGCTCGTCGGTGCCGTCCAGGGCCACGAGGGCCGCGCGCCAGGCGTCGTGGGCCTCCGGCCGCCGGCCCAGCTCGCGCAGCAGCAGCCCGTGCTGGTGACGGGCGAGGCCGCCCATGTAGCGGTCGGCGCGGGCGTCGGCCCGGCGCAGCAGCTCGGTGCACTCCTGCGCGGCCCGCTCGGCCTCGCCCAGCCGGCGCAGCGCGCGGACCAGGCCGAGCCGGGTCTGCGACTCGCCGTGCCAGTCGCCGTGCCCGCCGAGGATGCGCAGGCTCTCCTGGAAGTGCCCGGCGGCAGCGGCCGGTTCGCCGAGGGCGAGGTGGGCGTAGCCGATGTTGCAGTGCGCGGAGTGCTGCACGATGACCGCGCCGATCTCGTCCCCGATCGCCAGCGAGCGCCGGTGCTGCTCGATGGCGGCCCGCGGGTCGGTGTGCTCGTAGAGGTTGCCGAGGTGGCTGTGGGTGACGGCCTCGCCGTAGGGGTCGTTCAGCTGCCGGGAGTGGGCGAGGCTCTGCCGCAGCGCCTCGCCGGACTCCTCGAACCGGCCGAGCCCCTCCAGCAGCAGCCCGCGGTTGTTCAGACAGCGCCGGATCCAGGACACCGTGCCCAGCCGCCGCCAGATCACGAGGGCCTGGTCGGTGAGGGCGAGGGCGTCGTTCTGCCGGCCGGTCAGGAAGTGCAGGCCCGCGAGGTCGCCCAGGGCGTACGCCTCGGCCGCCTCGTCGCCGAGCCGGCGCGCCGCGCCGAGCGCGGCCCGCCCCAGCACCTCCATCTCGGCGACCCGGCCGCTGCGCTGCACATAGGGGAAGAACAGCCGGACGAGCGTGGAGAGATGGGCGGCCCGGCACTCGCCCCCCGGGCCGGCGTTGCGCTCGACCAGCGCCACGATGTTCTCCAGCTCCACGTCGCCCCAGGCGAACGCCCGCTCGGCGGACTCGAAGGTGCCCAGGTTCGCCACGTCCGCCGCGTGCTCCGCCGGCTGGGCGGAGGTGGGCCGCAGACGGTCGTCCTGGTCGAGACCGGGCTCCACGATGGCGACGAGGGCCCGCTCGGCGGCTGCCGCGTACCAGCGCAGGGCGGTCAGGTCCGGATCGGCGCCGTTGGCCGGCTCGGGGCTCTGCCCGGCCAGTTCGCGGGCGAAGTCCCGGACCAGGTCGTGCGGGGCGTAGCGGCCGTACTCCGTCTCCTCCAGCAGGGCCACGTCGACCAGCCGGTCCAGGGCGGCCTCGGCGCGGCGCGCGTCGGTGCCGGTGAGGCGGGCGACCAGCGGGGCTCCGTAGGTGGGCAGGTCGAGCGCGCCGATGCGGCGCAGGGCCAGGGCCGCATCCCGGTCGGCCTCACGTTCGGCGGCGGCGAGCGCGTCATGGGCGACGGCCAGGGACCGGCGGACGCTCAGGTCGTCGTACTCCAGGTGGTGCAGGCGGCCTTCCGTGGCGGCCAGTTGACCGGCCAGCACGTCCGGGGTGAGGGCCCGGCGGGCGGCCAGCCGGGCGGCGACGACCCGCAGCGCGAGCGGCAGCCTGCCGGTCAGCTCGACCAGGGCGTGGCTCGCGTCGAGCCCCTCGCGTCCGCTCACCGCGCGCAGCAGTGCCGCGCTGTCCTCGCCGGTCAGCGGGCCGAGCGGGAAGCACCGGGCCCCGTCCAGGGCGGTCAGCGGGGAGCGGCTTGTGATGATCACGGCGCAGCCGGGCCCGGCCGGGAGCAGCGGCCGTACCTGAGCCGCGCTCGCCGCGTCGTCCAGCACCAGCAGGATGCGGGCCGGGGCGAGCAGGGAGCGGAGCAACGCGGCTGCGGCGTCCGGGTGTTCCGGGATGTTGCGGGGCTCGGCGCCGAGATCGCGGAGCAGGGCGGTGAGCGCCTGGGACGAGGTGAGCGGGGCCATGCCGGGGGTCGCGCCGTGCAGGTTCACGTACAGCTGACCGTCGGGGAAACGTTCCCTCAGCTCGTGGGCCACGTGCAGGGCGAGGGCACTCTTGCCCACCCCGGCCATGCCGCTGATCACGGCGAGCCGGCTCCGCCGGGCGGCGAGGGTGCGGTGCAGCGCCTCGGTCTCGGCGGCCCGGCCGGTGAAGTTCGCCGGGGGCGCGGGGAGTTGGGCCGGTGCGGGTGCATGGGTGGAGACCCGGCCTTCGGCCGGGGTCGGGTTCCCGCCCGCACGGCCCGTACCGCTCCCGTCGTCGGGCGCGGGTGAGCCCTGCGGGGGTTTCCCACCGTCGGCGGGCGCAGGGGTGTAGACACGCTGGGCGGGGACCCGGGCGCTCCTTTCCCCCGCCTCCGGTACCGGGGCGCCCCGCAGGACCTCCACATGGGCCTCGCGGACCGATGGGCCCGGTTCGATGCCGAGTTCCTCCACCAGGCGGGCGCGCAGGTCACGGTGGACGGCCAGGGCCTCGGCCTGGCGGCCGGTGCGGTGCAGGGCGAGCATCAGCTGGCGGTGGTACGCCTCGCGCAGCGGATGCTCGGCGACCAGGGCCGCCAGCTCGGGGACGATTGCGGCCAACCGGGCTCCGCCGAGAGCGATTTCCGCGTCGTACCGCCATTCCAGCAGGAACAGCCGCGCCTCCTCCAGGCGCTGCACGAGCGCGTAGCCGCCGAGGTCGGCGGGGAGTCCGCTCAGCGGGGTGCCGCGCCAGAGCGCGAGCGCGGCCGTGCAGGGGCGCACCACACCGGCCCAGTCCCGCCGGGCGTGCGCGGCGCGCGCCTCGGCGACCCGGGCGTCGAAGACGTGCACGTCCAACTCGCCCTCGTCCACGCGCAGCAGATAGCCGGGCGCCACGGCCCTGAGCCGCTCGGGGTCGTCCAGCAGCCTGCGCAGCCGGGTGACGTGGTTGTGCAGGGAGGCCTGCGCGGAGACGGGGGGTGCCCCGCCCCACAGGGCGTCCTTCAGCGACTCGACCGAGACGACCCGGCCGGCCTCCAGCAGCAGCGCGGCGAGGAGGGCGCGGACCTTGGGGCTGCCGATGGCACGGACGAGGTTGTCAGGGGTCTCGGGGGTCTCGGGGGTGACGGGGTTCTCCGCGGTGCCGAGGGCGCCGTCGGAGGCGTCGTACGAAATTTCGTACGGCTGTCGGTCGTACAGTACGGGCGGTCCCAGCAGTCCGAAGCGCAGCTCGCACCGCCGCATCCCGCTCCACTGCCTTCCCGCGCGGTCCCGTCCGACCATGCTGCGCGGCGGGCGTGCGCCCGCCGGTCCTTGGCGGAAATCCGCCCCATTCACAACGATTTTCCGCCAGCCACCATCTGTTGGCCGGGGCTGGAATCCGTTAGGGTTCCTGCCTACTAGCCCTGCCGCCCGGCTACTTCCGGCCAGCCGAACCGCGACCTGCGGACGAACCGTTGGCCACATGTTAGCGATCCGTTGGCGCGCCCTGATGTGATCTTTTCATCGGATCCGGCCCGACGGCGCGCGCGGCAAGTCGCGTAACTCGGGGGAGTGTCGCCGCAGGCCTGATCCGGGGACTCAAGGGTCCCCGGTCGGCGGAGGTGAACGACCGGGGACCTGTCCCGTCCCCTTCTCGCTTTCCGGTCCTCGCGCCTTCGCCGCGCCACGCCGCCCTCCGCTCAGATGACGGGCGGGCGCCCGAGCCGGGTGAGCCGCCACACCGTCCGCCAGCGCATCGGCCGCCGCTCGCCGGGCGACTCCCGCAGCCCCTCCGCGAACCCGCCGAACCAGGCACGCAGCCCGGCCGGGGAGCGGGTGCGGGCGAGGGTGAGCAGCAGCCACGCCCCCAGGTGCACCGGGATGAGCGGCAGCGGCAGCCGGCGCCGGACGAGCCAGACCCGGTTGCGGGCGTTGACGCGGTAGTAGATGGCGTGCCGGGCCGGCGAGGTCTTGGGGTGCTGCAGCAGCAGTTCGGGGGCGTAGAGGATCTTCCAGCCGGCGTCGGCGGCCCGCCAGGCGAGGTCGGTCTCCTCGTGCGCGAAGAAGAACTCGGCGGGCCAGTCACCGGTCTCGGCCAGCATCGCCATGCGGAAGGCGTGCCCGCCGCCGAGGAAGCCGGTGACGTAACCGCCGCGCAGGGGGTCGGACTTGCCCACCCGGGGCACGTGCCGCTGCTGCGTCTCACCGTGCTCGTCGGCGATGCGGAAGCCGATGACGCCGAGGCGCGGGTCGGCCGCGTACAGCTCGCGCACCCGGCGCAGCACGTCGGGGTCGACGAGCAGTCCGTCGTCGTCCAGTTCCACGACGGCGTCGACGTCGCCGTACTCCCGCAGCCGGGCCAGGGCGACGTTGCGGCCGCCCGGGCAACCGAGGTTCTCCTCGACGTCGATGGTGGTGACCTCGCCCGGCAGGGACAGCCGTTCGGCGAACTCGGGCAGCCGACAGCCGTTGCCGACGATCACGATGCGGGCGGGCGCGACGTCCTGTTTGGCCACGGACTCCAGCAGGGCGTCGACTTCGGCGGGCCGGTTGCCCATGGTCACCACCGCGACGGCGATCCTCGGCTCCACCACGTCCCTCACCCCATCCGGCCTACGGCGGCACCGGCGTCCTGACCGCGGGGCGCTCGCCGTTCACCAAGATGTTGCCTCAGGTGCGCCGGTTCACCTGACGCAGATTCACTTTGCCGCCCCTTTGCTCCGGTTTTGTGAGCACCTTTCCCTGCGTCGCGGGAACTTGAGCCGTACCCCCTCCCCCGCGCCCCCTCCCTCGGCTCACCACGACTGCGCGCTCCCGACAACTCCCGACGGCCGTTCGGCCCTCTCGCCACGGCCCGCGCGGATCCGGAGAGCGAGGAGCGGAAAGACCGGGACGGAGAGCATGGCGGCGCCGACGAGGGCGGCGGCCTCGCCCGGGGCGATGGACCGGTCGGCGAGGCCGAGGGTGGTGACGGCGACGACGAGGGGAAGGCACGTGGAACCGTGCAGGAGCAGGGCGGCGCTGTCGCGGCGGGTCAGGTCGGGCGGGGCGAGCAGGTAGAGCGGCAGGCCGCGGACCAGGAGGAAGAGCAGCAGGAAGGCCGGCAGCAGGACGAGGGAACTGCCTCCGTGCAGCAGCGCGTCGAGGTCGAAGTCGATGCCCGTGACGATGAAGAGGAGCGGGACCAGGAAGCCGAACCCCATCGCCCCCGTCCTGCTGAGCACTTGGACGCTGCGCGCAGGGCCGGCGGTGTGCAGGATCGGGCGGGTGACGACGCCGGCGGCGAAGGCGCCGAGCAGGATGTCCGGGCCGAACACGCCGGCCAGACCGAGCACCGAGGCGAGCAGCAGCACGACGTACCCGACGGCGAACCGGCTGCCGCTGTCCGGCGTTCGGGCGACCGGCCGGGAGAACCGTGCCGGGCGTGGCCGCAGTGCCCACCGCATGCCCGCCGCGGTCACGGCCGCGAACGCCACCAGGACCGCGGTGGCCATGGCCGGCCCGCGGCCGCTGAGCAGCAGGGCCATGGCGATGACGGGACCGAGCTCACCAGCCGCGCCGAAGGCGAGGACGACCGTCCCGAAGCGACCGCGCAGATCCCCCGAGTCGCGCAGGACCGGCCGGACCGTGCCCAGCGCGGTACTGGTGAGCGCGGTGCCGATGACGAAACTCTTCGTGGTCTCACCGCCGGTGAGCGCGAACGCGATACCCAGGCCGGCCGCCAGGGAGATGCCCCAGGCGGCGATCGAGCGGTTCAGGACGGTGCCGCGGACGGCAGCGAAGTCGATCTCGCACCCGGCGAGGAAGACCAGCATGGCCAGACCGAGGTTCGACAGGACGTCGATCGCCCGGTCGTGCCGGGCCCAGCCGAGGACGTCGGGGCCGACGGCGATGCCGAGCACGATCTCGAGGACGACCAGCGGGACGGGGATCCAGCGGCCGCCGGCGTACGCGAGCAGCGGCGCCAGCACCGCGATGGCCGTGATCAGGACGAGCGTCCCGGGATGCGACATGCCTCGCAGTATCCAGGCATCCGGCGGTAAAAGGGATGAAACATCCGGCAGACACCCGGCGTCCCGCTCGGGGCACTTCCGCCACACCGCCGGCAGTCCCGGCCGTACCGAGCAGGGCAGCTCATCGTGCGTCGCAGCGCGCACCCGGCCACCCGGCAGGGGGCCTCCCCCGCGCGGTTGAAACCGCGCTGAAACCACGCTGAACCGCCTCGGCCGCAAGCTCTGCGGCATGCCGACGACAGACCACGAACTCGCCATCGCAGCCACCGGGTTGCGCAAGTCCTTCGGAGACAAGACCGTCCTGGACGGCATCGACATCCAGGTGCCGGCCGGCACGATCTTCTCGCTGCTCGGCCCGAACGGCGCGGGCAAGACCACCGCCGTCAAGATCCTCTCCACTCTCATCTCCGCCGACGGCGGTCGGGCGCGGATCGCCGGGCACGACCTCACCGCCCAGGCCCAGGCAGTACGGGCCGCGATCGGCGTCACCGGCCAGTTCTCCGCCGTCGACGGCCTGATCACCGGCGAGGAGAACATGCTCCTGATGGCCGACCTGCACCACCTCTCCAAGCGCGAGGGACGACAGGTCACCGCCGAACTCCTGGAACGCTTCGACCTCACCGAGGCGGCGAAGAAGCCCGCCTCCACCTACTCCGGCGGCATGAAGCGCCGCCTCGACATCGCCATGACCCTGGTCGGCAGCCCGCGGATCATCTTCCTCGACGAACCCACCACCGGCCTCGACCCACGCTCTCGCCACACCATGTGGCAGATCATCCGGGAACTCGTCTCCGACGGCGTCACCGTCTTCCTCACCACCCAGTACCTCGACGAGGCCGACGAACTCGCCGACCGCATCGCGGTACTCAACAACGGCAAGATCGTCGCCCAGGGCAGCGCGGAGGAACTCAAGCGCCTCGTCCCCGGCGGACACGTCCGGCTCCGCTTCAGCGACCCCACCGCCTACGAACGGGCCGCGACCGCTTTGCGCGAGACCTCCCGCGACGACGAATCCCTCGCCCTGCAGATCCCCAGCGACGGCAGCCAACGCGAACTGCGCGCCATCCTCGACTGGCTCGACGCCGCCGGCATCGAGGCCGACGAACTGACCGTCCACACCCCCGACCTGGACGACGTCTTCTTCGCCCTGACCGGCACGTCCGACCCCGCCACCGACCCCACCGCCACCACCGCCACCACCACCACCGACAGGGAGACCGTCCGATGAGCGCCCCCGCCCACGCCTTCCGCGACAACCTCACGATGCTCCGGCGCAGCCTCCTGCACGCCCGCCGCTACCCGTCGCTCACCCTGAACCTGCTGCTCACCCCGGTCATGCTGTTGCTGCTCTTCGTCTACGTCTTCGGCGACGTGATGAGCGCGGGCATGGCCGGCGGCCACGCGGACCGTTCCGAGTACATCGCCTACATCGTCCCCGGCATCCTCCTCATGACCGTGGGCATGACCTCGCTCGGCACCGCTGTGTCCGTGGCCACCGACATGACCGAGGGCATCATCGCCCGGTTCCGCACCATGGCGATCTCCCGCGCCTCCGTGCTGACCGGTCATGTGATCGGCACCGTGATCCAGACGATGCTGGCCCTGGCGCTGATCCTGGGCCTCGGGGTGGCCATGGGCTTCAGGCCGGACGCGACGCCGCTGGAGTGGATCGCGGCGGCCGGCCTGATGGCCCTGGTCAGCCTCGCCCTGACCTGGATCGCGGTCGGCATCGGCCTGGCCAGCCCGAACGCCGAGGGGGCCAGCAACCTCGGCATGCCGCTGACGATGCTGCCGCTGCTGTCCAGCGCGTTCGTGCCGGTGGACGCCATGCCCGGCGGATTCCGCTGGTTCGCCGAGTACCAGCCCTTCTCGCCGGCCATCGAGACCCTGCGCGGACTGCTGCTCGGCAGCGAGATCGGCACGAAGAACGCGGTGCTGGCGGTCGGCTGGTGTCTGGCGCTGACCGTGCTGGGCTACCTGTGGTCCAAGGCCCAGTTCAACCGCGAGCCGCGGAGTTGAGTTCGCGCAGTGCCGTGGCCCGCAACTCCTCCTGGCCCAGGGTGGCGTACGCCGATCTCGCCTCGGCGTAGGCCGCCCTGTCGGCGTTCTCGGCCGCCTGCCGGGACCGCGCCGAGGACAGGGTGGGCAGGTCCCGCATCACCGGCATCCGCTCCGCCAGCGCCATCAGCCGTACCGCCGCCGTGTCGTCACGGGCCAGCCCGGCGAACCCGAGCGCCAGCAGCACCGTGCCGTACACCGACAGCTCCGGCAGATCCCCGGCACCGGGCGAGCCGGACAGCATCCCGAGCAGCCGTACCCGAAGGTCCTCGGCCAGGTGGGCCACCGGCTCCAGCCGGCTGTGCTGCGCGTGCGCCGCGAGCGCGGCCGCCTGCACCTGGAGCGCCCACGAATCCAGGAAGGGATCACCGGCCACCAGCAGGCTGCTCTCCCGCAGCCCTGCCGCGGCCTGTCGCCACAGCCCGAGGCCGACCTCGGTCAGCCCCCGGGCCAGTGCGATCTCCGCCCGCGCCTGCAGCCCCTCGGGAGTGACGGCCTGGGCGTGCTCCGGCTGCCGGTCCGGGGACGCGAGGCCCAGCCAGTACTCCGCCTCGTCGACCTCCCCGCGCTGCAGACAGGCGGACACCAGGCCGTAGCGGACACCGATCGCGTCGGACCAGTCCCCGACCTCACCGAGCGCCTCCGCCGCCCGCAGATGGCCGTACGCCTCCGCGCCGCGCTCCGTCTTGAGGCACAACTCGCTGATCCGCCCACGGCTGAGCAGCATCAGGAACGGATTGCCGAGCGGCTCGACCGCGGTGAGCATCCGGCGGGCGCACTCGAGCGCCCGCTCCGTCTCGTACGTGGATTCCCACACATAGCTGGCGACGCCCGCCGCGATGCCCGCCAGCATGGGCTCGTCGGCGTCGCACAACTCCTGCAACCGCGCGTACCGCGGCGGGTGTATGTCCGGGACGGCACCCAGCACGACGGCCAGTGCCCGCGGCACGGTGTCCGCCGGTGCGGGCGGCAGACGGCGCAGAGTGACGAGCTGGCGCACGGCGTGCGGGCCGTGCCCCATGAAGAGCCCGGCCGCGCACACCACCGCCGCGCTTCGGGCCGCCTCCAGGTCCTCGGGGTCCTGCGGCCCCGGGCGGAAATGGGACAGCGGCCCGCCGGTCTCGGCGGCGAGGGCGGTGAGCCGGGCGTAGTTGTTGCCGGCGGACCACACGCAGGCCAGCGCGGCGGTCACGGCGGCGACGGCCGGCGCGTCGGTGCGGGCCAGGGCGTGCCGCAGCGCCAGGACGAGATTGTCCTGCTCGGCACGGACGCGGCCGAAGGCGGCCAGCGCGTCACCGCCGAACAGCGCGTCGTGGTGCACCCGGCCGAAGTCCCGGGCCCAGCGGAGGAACCGGCCGGTCACCGCCTCGCCCTCGCCCGCCTCCTCCCGCCGGGCGGCGCTGAACTCCCGCAGCGTCTCCAGCATGTGGAAGCGCACCCCGGACGGGCTGTCACCCACCTTGATCAGGGACTGGCCGGCCAGCTGCTCCAGCAGATCCAGCGCGCCCCCGGTCTCGCCGAGCACGTACTCCGCCGCGTCCACGGTGAAGCCCCCGGGGAAGACCGACAGCGCGCGCAGCGCCGCCCGGCCGTCGCTCTCCAGCAGGTTCCAGCTCCACTCGACCACGGCCCGCAGCGTGCGATGCCGCTCGGGTGCGTCCCGGGCGCCGCCGCGCAGCAGCGCGAAACGGTCCTGCAGGCGGCGGGCGATGTCGGCCACGGAGAGCACCCGCACCCGGGCCGCGGCGAGTTCCACGGCCAGCGGCAGCCCGTCCAGATGACGGCAGATCTCGGCCACCCGGTCGGCGGGCAGCTCGACGCCGGGCCGGGCGGCCCGCGCCCGCTGCTCGAAGAGTTCCACCGAGGTCGCGGGGGACAACTCGGGCAGCGCGTACACGGACTCCGAGGTCAGCCCCAGTGGTGCCCGGCTGGTCGCCAGCACCCGCAGCTCCTTCGACCGCGACACCAGCGCCTGGACGAGACCGGCCGCACCGGCGAGTACGTGCTCGCAGTTGTCCAGCACCAGCAGAGCGGGGCCGGACCCCAGCGCGGCGACGATGCCGCTCACCACGTCCCCGCCGCCGGCCAACTGCCGGACGTCCCCGGTACCGACCGCCGAGGCCACCTCGTCGGCCACGTCCTCGTCGGCGGTGACACCGGCCAGGGCGACGAAGTGCACCAAGGGCTGCGCAGCCGCCCGGCTCACCGCGTACGAGAGCCGCGTCTTGCCCAGCCCGCCGGGGCCCACGACGGTGACCACCCGCGCGTCGCGCAGCAGCCCGGCGACGGCGACGACGTCGGCGTCCCGCCCCAGCAGGGGGTTCGGCTCGTGCGGCACGCCGTGGCGGACGGACGGGGTGTCCGCACGCAGCAGCTCCTGGTACACGGACCTGAGCCGGAGCCCCGGGTCCGTGCCCAGCTCGTCGCGCAGCCCGCGTCGGTAGGCGTCGTACCGGGCCAGCGCCGCGGCCCGGCCCGCCGTGGCCGCCTCGCAGCGCAGCAGCTCCGCCAGCACCTCCTCGTCGCGCGGCAGTTCGCGGACCAGCTCGGCGAGCGGTGCCGCGGCCTCCTCCCCGCGCCCCAGCCGCGCCAGCGCGAGCGCCCGGTACCGGACCAGCGAACGGAACGCCCGGACCCGGTCGGCACGCAACGCCGTCACCGGATCGTGCCGCTCCTCGGCTTCCCCGGCACCCAGGCTGCCGTCCCACAGCGCCAGCCCCTGCTCGGCCCGCGCCAGGGCACCCTCATGGTCCCCCGCCCGCGCGCACCCGGCGCTCGCGGCCTCGTACGACAGCAGCGCCGAGCTGTCGACCTGCGCCTCGTCCAGCGCGAGCCGGTACCCCGTCGGTGTGCTCACGATCAGTCCGGCACCGAGCTGTGCCCGGAGCCGAGACACCAGTACCTGCACCGCCTTGCCCGGCCGCTCGGGCAGTTCCTCCGCCCACAGCCCCTCGACCAGCCGGCCCGTACTGCACCCGGTACGCAGCTCCCCGGCGAGCAACGCCAGCAGTCCACGCAGTCGAGGCGCCGTGATCTCCTGTCCGCGACAGGAGACTCGGGGCAGCAGGGTCAACTCGGTCGTCACGCCTGAAGACTAGCCAGCGGGGCGCCGAACACACTCCCGAATCCGCCGCCCTCGATCTCTCTGGACCGCCCAACGACAGAACCCCAGGTCAGAAGCATCTGACCTGGGGTTCAAAGGGAGCCGCTTTCGGGATTCGAACCCGAGACCTACGCATTACGAGTGCGTTGCTCTGGCCATCTGAGCTAAAGCGGCGCGTTGCCCGCACTTATGGTGCGATCAGCAACGTCGGTAAGTCTACACAGTTTCGAGGGGTGCTTCGCCCACGCCCCGGAGCGTGGGCGTCCGGGGCGGGCCACAGGGGCTATGAGCAGCGCTTTCCGGCGGGCGGCGGGGTGCCGTGGAGGAGGTAGGTGTCGATCGCCGAGTCGATGCAGGAGCTGCCGCGGCCGTAGGCGGTGTGGCCGTCACCGACGTAGGTCAGCAGGCGGCCCGAGGAGAGCTGGCCGGCCAGGGAGCGGGCCCAGGGGTAGGGCGTGGCCGGGTCGCGGGTGGTGCCGACCACGACGATGGGGGCCGCGCCCTTCGCCTCGATGCGGTGCGGTTCGCCCGTGGCCCTCACCGGCCAGTACGCGCAGTTCAGGGAGGCCCAGGCCAGGCTCTTGCCGAAGACGGGGGACGCCTTCTCGAACTGCGGGACGGCCTTATCCACTTGCTCGGGGGTGGTGAAGGCGGGCGGCAGGTCGAGGCAGTTCACGGCGGAGTTGGCCATCATCAGGTTGCTGTAGTGGCCGTTCGCGTCGCGTTCGTAGTAGCTGTCGGAGAGAGCGAGCAGGCCCGCGCCGTCGTTCTTCTGCATCGCCGAGGTCAGCGCGTCACGCAGCTGCCCCCAGGTCCCCTGGTCGTACATCGCCGCGATCACGCCGGTGGTGGCCAGCGGCTCGCCGAGCTTGCGGTGGCCCGCGTCGTCCGCCGGGATGGGGTGGGCGTCCAGCTTGCGGAAGAAGGCCTGGAGGTGGTCGCCGACCTGGGCGGGTGTCGTGCCCTTGCCGCCGAGCGGGCAGTCGGGCTGGCGCACGCAGTCCTTGGCGAACGCCTGGAACGCCGTCTCGAAGCCCGCCGTCTGGTCCAGGTTGAGCTTCCGGGCGTCCAGGGAGGGGTCCATCGCCCCGTCCAGCACCAGGCGGCCCACCCGGCCCGGGAACAGCCCGGCGTACGTCGCTCCGAGGAAGGTGCCGTACGACGCTCCCACATAGTTCAGCTTGGGGTCGCCGAGCACCGCCCGCAGGATGTCCATGTCGCGCGCCGCCTCGACGGTGGACACATGCCGCAGCAGCTTCGCCGAGTGCGCCCCGCAGCTGTCGGCGAACGTCCTGTACTCGCTGACCAGCGCGTTCGTCTCCCGCTGGTCGTCGGGCGTGTTGTCCGTCTGCGTGTAGGCGTCCATCTGGCGCCCGTCGAGGCATTCGACGGGCTCGCTGCGGGCGACGCCCCGCGGATCCATCGCGACCATGTCGTAGCGCGCGCGGATCTCGGCGGGGTAGCCGATGCCCGCGTACTGCTGGAGGTAGTCGATCGCGGAGCCGCCCGGGCCGCCGGGGTTGACCAGCAGCGAGCCGAGCGGCCGCTCCTTGCCGGTGGCCTTCTTGCGGGCGACGGCGAGCCGGATGTCACCCGAGCCGGGCTTGGCGTAGTCCAGCGGCGCCACCATCGTGGCGCACTGGAAGCCGGGGGCACCGCAGCTGCGCCACTTCAGGTGCTGGTTGTAGTACGACGACAGCGCCGACGGGGTGGACCGCGGCAGTGCGGCCAGCGCCGCCTCCGCCGCACGGCCGGACGACGCGGTCGAACTGCCGGCGGAGCAGGCGGACACGAGCAGCGCGGCGGACACGAGCAGGCTGCCCGAGACGCGCGCGGTCGCCCGGCGGGTCCGGTTCCGGGTTCCGGTCCGGGTGGCGTGCTTCCGGCGGGGGGAGGGCCAGGTGTGCATCGGACGAGCGTAACGCTGAGCGATGGGATGAGTGCGGTGCGTTCATGGTGTGGCCTCGTACGGGGGACGCGGTCCGTCAACCACCGTACGCCCGGCTCACCCCGCCCGCAGTGCCATCGTCATCGCCTCCACCGCCAGCAGCGGAGCCACGTTGCGGTCCAGCGCCTCGCGGCAGGCTGCGATCGACTCGATACGGCGCAGCGTGGCCTCCGGGGTGCTGCCGCGGGCCAGCCGCTCCAGGGCGTCCTCGGTGTCGCCGTTGGCGATGGCGACGCGTGAGCCGAGCTGGAGGGCGAGGACGTCGCGGTAGAAGCCGGTGAGGTCGCCGAGGGCCACGTCCAGACTGTCGCGCTGGGTGCGGGTTCTGCGGCGCTTCTGCATGTCCTCGAGGTCCTTCATCACGCCCGCCGTGCCGCGCGGCAGCCGGCCGCCCTGGGCCGCGCCGAGCGCCGCCTTCAGCTCCTCGGTCTCCTTGCCGTCCATCTCCTCGGCGAGCTGCTTGGCGTCCTCGGCGGCCGCGTCGACCAGCTCCTGGGCCGCCTTGAGACAGGCGCCCACCTCGTCCAGCCGCAGCGGGAGCCTCAGCACGGCGGCGCGGCGCTCACGGGCCGCCGGGTCGGTGGCCAGCCGGCGGGCCCGGTCGACATGGCCCTGGGTGGCGCGGGCGGCGGCCCCGGCGACCTCGGGTTGGATGCCGTCACGGCGGACGAGCATGTCGGCGACCGCCTCCACCGACGGCGTCCGCAGGTTCAGGTGGCGGCAGCGGGAGCGGATCGTGGGCAGGACGTCCTCGATCGAGGGGGCGCACAGCAGCCAGACCGTCCGCGGGGCGGGCTCCTCGACGGCCTTGAGGACAGCGTTGGCCGACTTCTCGTTCAGCCGCTCGGCGTCCTCGACCAGGATGATCTGCCAGCGGCCGTTCGCGGGGGAGGTGAACGACTTGCGGACCGTGTCCCGCATGTCCTTCACCAGGATCTCCGAGCCCACGGCGGCGACCGTGGTGACGTCCGCGTGGGTGCCGAGCAGCGCGGTGTGGCAGCCGTCGCAGAATCCGCAGCCGGGTGATCCGCCGAGGGCGCGGTCGGGGCTCACGCACTGCAGGGCGGCCGCGAAGGCCCGCGCCGTCTGGTTCCGGCCCGCTCCGGGCGGGCCCGTGAACAGCCAGGCGTGGGTCATCTTCGACGCCTCCGGCGGCGGCTGGCCCGCCACGGCGGCCGTGACCAGGGCGTCGGCGTCCCGGGCCGCGGCGTCGAGCACCGCGCTCACCTTCTCCTGCCCGACGATGTCGTCCCACACGGTCATGGGTCACGCCGCCCTTCCGTCACATTCCGCGTTCCGCCATCCATTGTGCGGGTGGGCACCGACAACGACCGCGGGGGGGGGGGGGGGGGGGGGGGGGAACGCCGACGGGGGCCCGCCACGCTCTTCCCTCCCCCGTGAGAAAATCAAACCAC
>NZ_JBWKFN010000036.1:0-4662 GCF_056434245.1 Streptomyces sp. NPDC044064 | reverse complement strand
CGGTTGGTTGGGGCGGGTCAACACACCCCCCCCCCCCCCCCCCCCCGGCCCCCCCCCCCCCCCCCCCCCCCCCCCCCGCCCGATGTCCTCGCTCAGCCGCGGCGACCGCGACCCCGGCCGCGGCGGCCCTGGTCCTCGCCCGGCTCCCCGTACTCCTGCTCGTCGTACGACCCCAGCAGCTCGTCCGCCAGGGACGGCAGGTCGTCCAGCGGGGTCTCCTCGGCCCAGTCCGAACGCGGCCGGCGACGCGGCGCACCGTCGGCGTCGAGCTGCGGCATCTCGCGCGTACGGCTCCCGGAGCCGTCGGGGCCCGCGCCCGGCCGCTCGTCCCGGAAGAAGCCGGGCGGCATCCGGTCCGCCGGGGCGTCGCCCCGCACGGGCGGCAGTACGGCGGTCTCGTCCGCAGCGCCGGGGGTCACCGGCGGCAGCACGGCCGTCTCGTCGGCGGACACGGGCGGCAGTACGGCCGTCTCGTCCGCCGCACCGGGAGTCACCGGCGGCAGCACCGCGGTCTCGTCGGCGGCCGCAGAGGCGGCCGGCGGCTGCGGCAACTCGGCCGTCACCTCGGAGTCGGGGCCTGCCCCGCGCTTCCGGGCCTCTCCGGCCCGCTCCTCGCGCACCGGCCGCAGCACCGTCGTCTCGTCCGTGCCCGCAGACACGACCGGCGTCGGCACGGTCGCCGCGTCCGGGGTCATGCCCGGCACCGCGGGCTGCGGGGTGCTGGGCTTGAGAGCGGCCACGTCGGCCGCGGCCGACGCCTCGGCCGCCTGCCGGCGGGCCTCCTCCGCGCGCAGCAGGGCCTCCTCGGCCTTGCGCTGCTTCTCCAGGCGGCGCGCTTCCTCCTCGGCACGCAGCCGGGCCTGCCGGGCCTCTTCCTCGGCACGCAGCCGGGCTTCCTCCTCGGCCTGCTTGCGGCGCCGCTCCTCCTCGGCCCTGCGGCGGGCCTCCTCCTCGGCGCGGGCCTTCTCCTCGGCGAGGAGCCGCTGGCGCTCCTCCTCCGCCCGGCGCCGTGCCTCCTCGGCCCGCTGCCGGGCCTCCTCCGCCTGCCGTTCGGCCTCGCGGCGCTGCGCCTCCTCCAGCTCGCGGCGCTTGCGCTCCTCCTCCTCGGCGCGCAGCTTGGCGAGCTGCTCCTCGCGCTCGCGCTCCAGGCGCTCCTCCTCGGCCTTGCGCGCGGCCTCTTCCTCGGCCTTGCGGCGCGCCTCCTCCTCGGCCTTCTTCCGCGCCTCCTCCTGGGCCTTGATCTCGGCCTCGGAGAGCGGCAGCACGGTGTCGAGCCGGTGCCGGATCACGGTGGTGACGGCCTCGGGCTCCTGCGCGGCGTCCACGACCAGGTAGCGGCCCGGGTCGGAGGCGGCGAGCGTGAGGAAACCGGACCGCACGCGCGCGTGGAACTCGGCGGGCTCCGACTCCAGCCGGTCGGGCGCCTCGGTGAACCGCTCGCGGGCGGCCTCCGGCGCGACGTCCAGCAGGACGGTGAGGTGCGGGACGAGCCCGTCGGTCGCCCAGCGGTTGATGCGGGCGATCTCGGTCGGGGACAGGTCGCGGCCCGCGCCCTGGTAGGCCACGGACGAGTCGATGTACCGGTCCGAGATGACGACGGCGCCGCGCTCCAGGGCGGGCCGTACGACGGTGTCGACGTGCTCGGCCCGGTCGGCGGCGTACAGCAGTGCCTCCGCGCGGTGCGACAGGCCCGCCGAGGACACGTCCAGCAGGATCGAGCGCAGCCGCTTGCCGACGGGGGTGGCGCCCGGCTCACGGGTGAGGACGACCTCGTGGCCCTTGGCGCGGATCCACTCCGCGAGGGCCTCGGCCTGGGTGGACTTGCCGGCGCCGTCGCCGCCCTCCAGGGCGATGAAGAAGCCGTTCGCCGCCGGGGCCTGGACGGGGTCGTCGCCGCCGAGCAGCGCGTCCTTCAGGTCCTGGCGCAGCGGGACACCGGAGCGGTCGTCGACCTTGGCGAGCACCAGCGCGGCCACCGGCAGCAGCAGCGCGCCGACCAGCATCAGCGTGAAGGCGGCACCGCCGTGCGCGAAGACGAACCTGCCGTTCTCCAGCCGGTGCGGGCCGATCAGCGCCGCGACCAGGGGGGCGATCAGGGCTCCCAGCGCTATGAAGACGCGCACGACCGCGTGCAGGTGCTCGGTGGTGCGGGCCCTGCGGTACTCCTCGGTCTCCTGGTCGAGCAGGGCGTGCCCGGTGTTCGCGGCCACGCCCGCGGTGACGCCGGCCAGCGTGACGATCAGCAGCACGGTGGTGACGTCCGGGACGAGCCCGGCGGCCAGCAGGGCGATGCCGGTGAAGGCGATCGCGAGGGCGAGGAGCCGGCGGCGCGAAAGCGAGGGCAGCACCGAGGGCGCCGTCCGGATGCCGACGGCGACACCGCCGGTCAGACCCAGCACCTGCAGGCCGTACAGGACCGGGCCGCCGCCCAGGTCCTTGGCGTGCAGCACGCACACCGCGACCGCGGCGGCGATGGCTCCGGCCACGGCGGCGCAGGCGGGGACGAGCAGCGGGATGGCGCCCGTACGGCCCTTGTCGACGCCCGTGCCGGTGCGCGGACGGCGCAGGCCCTCCAGCGGGGAGCGCGGGCGCGGGGTACGCGTGTCCGGCAGTTGCAGGAAGGTGACCACGGACAGGGACGCGGCGAACAGTCCGGCCGCCACGTACGACCCGAGGGCCGCCTGGTGCTCGTCGAACCAGGCCACCACGGTGCCCAGCAGGTTGTTCAGCAGGCCGGCGACCACCAGTGCGGCGGCGGCCAGCGGGACCGCCAGGAAGCTGGTGCGCAGCGCGAGGCGGCGCAGGGCGTCCAGGTGGTCCGGCAGCGGCCGCACCGTCGCCCCCTCCGGGGGCGGGGCGGGCAGCAGGGCGGGCGCCGCGCTCTCCCGGCACACCGTCCACAGCCGCTCGGCGACGCCGGTGACGAAGGCGGTGACCAGCAGGACGGCGAGTGCGTTGTCCGGTGTCCAGTCGATCCACAGGGGCGCGACGATCAGCAGCGCGGCCCGCACACCGTCGGCGCCGGCCATCGTCCAGCGGCGGTCGAGCGGGCCGTCCTGGGAGGTGAGCGTGGTCAGCGGGCCGAGCAGCACCGCGCCGAAGAGCAGCGCGGCGAGGATGCGCGCCGCGAAGACGGTCGCCACTGCGAACGCCACGCCTCGGTAGCCGCCGCCGAAGGAGCCCTCGAGGACGGCCGCCTGGAGGACGAGAAGGACCAGCACGAGCAGCGCGAGGGTGTCGCCGACACCGCTCACGAGCTGTGCGCTCCACAGGCGCCGAAGCTCCGGTCGGCGCAGCAGGGAGCGGACGGCGCGCTCGCGGGAGTCCGCGACAAGGGCGTCGTCCGGTTCGGTGGTGGGGGCCGTTGGCTGCTCGGCTCGCGTCATGCGTTCAGCCTATCGGCAGTCACCGACAGCACACCCAGGCTGTCCGGGCGTGCGTACGCCCCGACACCAAAGTGATGCCGGGGCGTTCGTTTCGCGAAGCCGGAACGGCGCACCGGGCGCCGTTCCGGCGGAGTGTCAGTCCTCCGCGCCGGAGGCGGTCGCCTTCGAAGCCGTCGCCTTCTTGGCCGCCGTCTTCTTCGCCGTGGTCTTCTTCGCGGCCGCGGTCGTCTTCTTCGCCGCCGTCTTCTTGGCGGCGGTGGCGGTCTTCTTCGCCGGAGCGGCCTTCTTGGCCGTGGCCTTCTTCGCCGTCTTCTTGGCGGGGCTCTTCGCCCGCTTCTCGGCGAGCAGCTCGAAGCCGCGCTCCGGAGTGATCGTTTCCACACTGTCGCCGGAGCGCAGGGTCGCGTTGGTCTCGCCGTCGGTGACGTACGGGCCGAAGCGGCCATCCTTGACCACGACCGGCTTGGCGGAGACCGGGTCCTCGCCCAGCTCCTTCAGCGGCGGCTTGGCGGCCGCGCGGCCCCGCTGCTTCGGCTGGGCGTAGATCGCCTGCGCCTCCTCCAGCGTGATCGCGAAGATCTGGTCCTCGGACTGCAGCGAGCGCGAGTCCGTGCCCTTCTTCAGGTACGGGCCGTAGCGGCCGTTCTGCGCGGTGATCTCCACGCCGTCGGCGTCGGTGCCGACGACCCGCGGCAGCGACATCAGGTTCAGGGCGTCCGCGAGGGTCACCGTGTCCAGCGCCATGGACTTGAAGAGGGAGGCGGTGCGCGGCTTGACCGCGTTCTTGCCGGTCTTCGGGGTGCCCTCGGGGAGGATCTCCGTGACGTACGGGCCGTAGCGGCCGTCCTTGGCGACGATCATGTTCCCGGTCTCCGGGTGGGGACCCAGTTCGAAGTCGCCGCTCGGCTTGGCCAGCAGTTCCTCGGCCAGCTCGACGGTCAGCTCGTCCGGTGCCAGGTCCTCCGGGATGTCGGCGCGCTGGTGCTGCTCGGTGTCCTTCTCGCCGCGCTCGATGTACGGGCCGTAGCGGCCGACGCGCAGCACGATGTCGTTGCCCACCGGGAACGAGGAGACCTCGCGGGCGTCGATCGCGCCCAGGTCGGTCACCAGTTCCTTGAGGCCGCCGAGGTGGTCCCCGTCGCCGTTGCCCGCGTCGGGGGGGGGGGGGGGGGCCCCCGCGGGCGAGGCGGTGCCGGGGGCGGGGTGACCGAAGTAGGAAGAATTTCGGACAGGGGGGGGGTGGGTATCTCCGCGGGCGACGCGGTCGCAGGCATTT
>NZ_JBWKFN010000035.1:0-107703 GCF_056434245.1 Streptomyces sp. NPDC044064 | reverse complement strand
TCCCGACCGGCAATGAGTCGAGACTTCCGCGGCAGCTGCATCCCATGTCTGACCAGCGGAATCCACACATGAGCTTCGGAAAGAGAACGACCTCTAAAGCCGTGGAGCCGACCGCCCCAGCCACAGAGGGTGTCTCCCACTTCCTGCCCGCAGTCGCCGAGTGCGCCGCCGGGCGCGGCCAGCCGGGGCGGAGACAGGAGGCAGGCCGCGCCGCAGAGGCGGCGCGCGCCCGCGCCGTGCGCGGGCCTTGATGAAGTAGGGAAAGTCTTATCCCGCCTGGATGAGTCGCCGTCCGTCGTGGCTCCTCACGTGGGGGCCGTTACCATCTAGGGCGTCCAAGAGCCTGATCGCGAAGACCTCGGACATGCGCTCTGCCACCTCTTCGGGCGTGAGCCAGTCGACGGCCGTCGACTCACTGGACGTACGCTCGCTGCCGCCCGAAGGCTTGCAGCGGAAGACCAGGGCCACGATGCCTCGGGTCGTGTTCTTGTACACGCCGGTGAGTTCGTCCACCTCGACGTGGATGCCGGTCTCCTCCAGGACCTCGCGGGCGACGCCGGCCTCCGGGGTCTCCTCGAGTTCGAGTACGCCGCCGGGGAGTTCCCAAGTGCCGTTGTCGGCGCGGCGGATCGCCAGGAGTCGGCCGTCCTCGCGCACCACCACTCCGGCGACGGACACGGAGTGCAGTGGCGTTGACTGGCCTTCCTGGGCGCTGTTACTCATGTACAGGAGCATAGGAGGAAGAGAAGGACTATGGGAACCGCGGTAGGAGGTGAGAGGTCCGTACCTCGGTACGTACAGATCGCCGAGGAGATCGTGCAGCAGATCCGGGCGGGTGTCCTCAAGCCTGGTGAAATGGTGCCGAGTGAGTCCGAGCTGGTCGAGCGCTACGGCGTTTCGGGCGGCACGATTCGCAAGGCCATGGTTGAGGTGCGTGCCAGCGGGCTCGTGGAGACCCGTCACGGCAAGGGCTCGATCGTGAAGGATCGCCCGCCAGTGCGGCATCGGTCCTCCGATCGCTTCCGGCGCTCACATCGCAGGGGTGGGAAAGCGGCCTACCTCGCCGAGTCCGCGCAGTCTGGTGCCACGGCCAAGGTGAGCGTCCTGTACATCGGCCCCATGGAGGCCCCCGAGGAAGCCGCCCGGCGACTGGGCGTCCCCGCCGGCACCCAGGTGCTTGCCCGCCGTCGCCTCTACTTCCGCAACGGCACCCCCGTCGAGACGGCGACGTCGTACCTCCCGTGGGACGTCGTGAAGGACATCCCTGAGCTGTTCGCGGAGAACCCGGGCGGTGGCGGCATCTACGCCCGACTCGAAGACCACGGGCACGAGTTCGCCGAGTTTGTTGAAACCCTGCAGGCGCGTCCGGCCTCGAAGGCGGAGGCCTCCGAGCTTGCGCTGAGCGCTGGGGCACCACTGGTTCATCTGATCCGTGAGGCTCGCACGACCGAGGGGCGCGTGGTCGAGGTCTGCGACACCCTCATGGCCGCTGACCAGTTCGTTTTCGAGTACCGGATTCCCGCCGAAGACTGACGCGCGCTCAACTCCACTCAGCCCGCCGCGAGTTCTTCTTCGTGGCGGGTTGACTCATGTACAGGAGTCGTGCACTCTTCTTCATGTCACTCATGTACATGAGTGGTGGAGTTCAACCCCTATAGAGGAGTGATCCCGCAGTGCGTCAGATCCCCGTCGACACCTCCACCGCGACCGTGATGGTCGCCAAGACCCCGCAGATCAAGCTCAAGGACCGCCGCAGCGGGGAGATCGCCACCGACGCCGAGACCGGCGCGAAGCTGCTGACCGTGGACGTGATGTTCGCGGCGAACGACGAGGTCGAGATCCTGTCCATCACCGTTCCCGAGCCCGGCATCTCGGGTGAGCTGACCATGGGCACGCCGGTCGCGCTCACGGGCCTGATCGCCCGGCCGTGGGAGAACGACTTCAACGGGCAGAAGCGGCACGGCATCGCGTTCCGCGCCGTCGCGGTCACCTCGCTCGCGGAGGCTGCCGCGAAGCCCAAGGCGGCCTGACCGTGACCGTCTTCACGGTCGCGCTCGTGTTGGTCGTCGCCACTGCGGGTCTCCTGCGGTGGCGGCGTCCCGCCTGGTACTGGCTGACCTTCGGGGTCGCCCTCGCCGCCCTGCGGGTCCTCGTCCGCTACGGCTCCGTCATGGACGCTTGCGGGCTGACCGTTCCGCCATCGCGCTGGCGGCTGGCGTTAGCCCGGATGACCAACCGGCCCGTGCCGGAGTCCCGGCCGCCGCGCATCCTCCGGCTGCGCCCGACCCGGACCGGCCTGGTCCTGCGTCTCAAGCTCCGGCCCGGTCAGGATGCCTTCGACATCGCCGCCGCCTCGGACCGGCTGCGGCACTCGTTCTCGATGTACGGCGTCACCTGCCGGGAGCTGCGCTCCGGTGTCGTAGAGGTGCGGATGACCGGCTACGACGTCCTCAAGCGGGTGCAGATGCCCTCCAAGCTCGACGTCCGTCTGATGCGGGTCCCGGTCGCCCTGCGCGAGGACGGTGCGGTCCACTACCGCGACTACCGGGCGATACCCCACGCCCTGACCCTCGGGGCCACTGAGTCCGGCAAGTCCGTCTACCAGCGCAACCTGGTCGCTGGCCTCGCTCCGATGGACGTCGCCCTGGTCGGGATCGACTGCAAGCAGGGGGTGGAGCTGTTCCCGCTGGCCCGCCGGTTCTCCGCGCTCGCCGACAACCCCGACACCGCCGCCGAACTCCTCGATGCCCTCGTGGCTCGGATGGAGGACGTCTACCAGCTCATCCGAGCCGAGCAGCGCATCACCTCGGCCGTTCCGGACGCGGAGATCGCCGCCGACATCTGGGACCTGCCCGACCACCTGCGCCCGACCCCGGTCGTGGTCCTGGTCGATGAAGTTGCCGAACTCGCCCTGAGCACGAAGAAGAACGACCCGCGACGCGATCGGATCATCAAGGCACTGGTCCGTCTCGCCCAGCTCGGCCGGGCCGCCGGCATCTACCTGGAGATCTGCGGGCAGCGCTTCGGCTCCGAACTCGGCGATGGCATCACCATGCTCCGCGCCCAGCTCACCGGCCGCACCGCGCACCGCGTCAACGACGAAGCCTCCGCCAAGATGGCCTTCGGCGACATCTCACCCGATGCTGTCCTGGCCGCCATTCAGATCCCCGCCGAGATGCGCGGGATCGCCATCGCTGGTGACTCGACCGGCGGCTGGCACCGCATCCGCGCCCCGCACACCTCCCTGCGCCAGGCCGTCAACGTCTGCAACCGGCACGCCGACCGCACCCCGGAGCTTCCTGAACTCGCGCCGTTCCGGCCTGCGTTGTCTGGTGCGCCCGAGGCCTCGGTGTCGCTGTCCAAGACGGCTTCTGCTACGGCCTGACCATCCCTCTCTCCGGTCGGCGTGACCGCCTTCGCGCCAGGTCCCTGCCCCCTCCATGCCTGATGAAGGGAGAACCCCCGCCATGTGCCCCGACTGCGAGGACTTCGCCCGCACCGTGCTCCTCCTCGGACAACTCGCCCTCTACGCCGACACGGCTGGCGCTGACCTCGACTTCGTGGACGCCGTCAGCCCCTGTCTGGCCGCCTCGCTCCCCGAGCCGCCCGGAACCTCCGCCGAGGAGTCCTGATGGCCGCCCGCCTGCGCATCGACGCCGTCCTGGTCCAGGCCGTCATCGCCGGAGCCCTGTCCTTCGCCCACCTCCATGACCTGGCCTCCGCAGCCGGGCAGGACGGCTGGAAGGCCTGGGCCTACCCGGTCAGTGTCGACCTGCTCCTGGTTGCCGCCTGGCGCCGCCTCCGCTCGGACGGCCCGTCTCGGCTGGCCTGGTGCTGGTTTCTGATCGCGCTGTTCGCCTCGCTCGGCGCCAACGTCGCCACCGCCGGTTTCCTCGACCTGGCCGACCCGCCCGCTCTGCTCCGCCTCGGCATCGCCGGATGGCCCGCACTGGCCTTCCTCGGCGGCACCCTCCTCGCCCACTCAGCAGACCACCAGATCTCGAATCCGCCGGCACCCGCCCCGGCCCCGGAACCCGCACCGGTCACCAACGTGGAGCCGGAACCCGAGCCGGTGCCTGATCCGGAGCCCGCCCCGGCTTTGACGGAAGAAGCTCCAGCCCTACCGGCCGCTGCACAGGCCGCCGCGCCCGCGGTGCCTGCCGTCCTCGTCGACCACGCCCGCAAGGTCGCCGACGAGTACCGCGACCGCACCGGCGCCCCGATCGACACCGACACGCTGCGCGCCCGCCTCGGCGTCCCGCCCCACCTCGCCGACGCCATCGCCGCCCAACTCGCCTGACCAGGGGGGAGAACCACGGCTATGCCCGCCCGAGACCACTTCCACTCCGTGATGCGGATCGGCCCGGTGCAGATCGGCACCCACCGCGACCGCAACGGCCAGACCAAGCACGCCGCCGTCTGCAGCTCCGACGGATGCGGCTGGTCCGCCGACTACTCCAGCCAGTCCGCCGCCCAGCTTGCCGCCCGCACCCACCGCTGCAAGGTCCGCTAGGAGACACCGCCATGCAGGTCCCGCTCTGGTTCGCCCTCGCCGTCGTCGGCTACCTCGGCGTCAAGTTCCTCCGCCCGCCCTGGTGGCTCGTCGCCGTCCTCCTCCTGGGCGGCTACCTCCTCGCCGACAGCATCCTCGCCCCCGCCATCGACACCGCCATCAAGAAGTAACCGCACGCGAAGGGAGAGCCGCCATGTTCCGCCCGAAGATCCCGACCATGCCGACCCCGACCGGCCTCGTCCCCCCGCTCACCGCCGTGGAGCCGACCGAGGTGGTCCAGCACGCCTCCACCGCACCCGCCCCGGCCCCTGCTCCGACAACTCAGGGCACGTCCAAGCCCACCATTCAGCTCAGCCCGGGCGCCGTGATCGCCCTGGTCTGCGGCGGCACCGCCGTGGTCCTGGTCGTCGGCGCCGTCCTCGTCTCCATGCTCCTCGCCGTCGCCGTCACCGGCGCGTCCGTCGCCATCTGTGCCCTGGTCATCCGCTCCCTGATCAACGCCGAAGCCAAGCGCCGCTGATCAGCCTCTGAGGCGACGCACAAGCCGCCAAGCACGCCGCCGCCTCCGGGACCGGACTGCTCAAGCAACCGCCATCGCCAAGGAGAACCCATGGACCCGCAGATAACCGTCAGCATCGTGCCGTTACTCGGCTGGGCCGTGCACGGCGGCATCCTCACCCGCCGTCTCGCCACCGCCCGCCGCGACCCGCTCACCGGCCTGCACACCTGCGCCGGATGGACCGCCCGCGCAGAACACCTCATCCGCCGGCACCAGACCGCCGCCGTCCTCCTGGTCGACCTCGACCACTTCAAGACCCTCAACGACACCCACGGCCACGCCGCCGGAGACGCCGCGCTCACCGCAACCGCCGACCGGCTGCGCACCTGGTGCGGACACAACGGCACCGCCGGGCGCCTGGGCGGGGACGAGTTCGTCGCCGTCGTCCGCGACCTGGCCGCCGCCGACTTCGACGCGCTCATCGCCGCGCTACACCGACCGCTGCCCTACAACGGGGCGTCGCTGCCGCTGGCCGCCTCGGTCGGTGCCTGCCCCATCGCCGTGCTGCCCGCGCCTTCCCTGACCGGTGCTCTCGCCGCCGCTGATGCGGCCATGTACGCGGCCAAGGGCCGTGGCCGCCGGGGCTCCCGCGCCTCTCGCTGACCAGCCGCCGGGTGGCGCACAAGCCGCCAAGCACGCCGCCACCCGGGGCCGTTCCTCCCAACCGCAATCGAAAGGAGCCACCATCATGGCCCAGCCCACCCCGCCCCCGCCGAGGATCTGCCCGGCCTGCGACGGCTTCGCCTCCGCCGCCATCACCCTCGGCGGCCGCGACGCCCACGGCCACCTGCGCACCATCACCGCCCACTGCCCGGCCTGCCACGGCACCGGTACCACGCCGCTGCGTCGGCCGCGTGCTATCGCGTGGGAGGGGGCGGCGTGAAGAGCCTCACCACATCCGCCCACATCGAGCCGGACACCACCAGCCGCGTGAACGTCTTCCCCCGCACCGGCAGCGGCGGAGCCTTTGTGAGCCTGCGTATCGGCGGCGACCTCATCGACGTCGCGTTCATCGCCCATCCCGGCACCGCTGACGCCCTGCGCGCCCTGGCGCGGGCGGCCGACGAAGCCGCCAGCGTTCTCGACCAGATCGCCGCTGACGAGCAGGAGGGAGCCGCGTGACCAACCCCGCGACCTTCGCGGGCCTGGACCCGATCACCCTGGGAGACCTCCTCAGGGTGGCCGGGTCTCCGGGCTTCGACCGCTGGCAAGACCAGATCCGCCGCACCGGCGGCTGCGCCGACCCCATCCACCTGACCGGCTGGACCCTCCACAAGGACAAGACCACCGGCCAGACCCTGCACCACTACAGCACCGAGAACGAGCCCGGCGGACGGCTCCGCGTCGCCTGCGGAAACCGCCGCGCCTCCCGCTGCCCCTCCTGCGCTTGGACCTACGCAGGCGACACCTACCACCTCATCCGCGCAGGCCTCGCCGGAGACGACCGCCGCGACATCCCCGCCACCGTCCGCGACCACCCCCGCGTCTTCGCCACCCTCACCGCCCCGTCCTTCGGCCCGGTCCACAACCGCCCCGACCAAGGCATCTGCCGCTGCGGCACCCGCCACCAAGCCGACGATCCCGCCCTCGGCACCGCCCTCGACCCGGCCACCTACGACTACGCGGGCGCCGTCCTCTTCAACAACCACGCCGGACAGCTCTGGCAGCGCTTCACCACCCGCCTACGCCGCGAGATCGCCACCCGCGCCGGACTCACCCGACGCGAACTCCCGGACCACCTCCGCGTCTCCTACGGGAAGGTCGCCGAGTTCCAGAAGCGTGGCGCCCTGCACTTTCACGCCGTGATCCGACTCGACGGCCCCGCCGGACCAGACACCCCACCGCCCGCCTGGGCCACGGTTGACCTGCTCACCGACGCGATCCGGGCCGCTGCCGCGCATTCCTACACCTCGGTCTCGGTGCCAGCCGCCGAGGACCAACCCGCCCGCACCTTCCGCTGGGGCACCCAGCTCGACGTCCGCCCGGTCAAGGCATTCGGCGACGGCTCCCAGATCACCGAACAGGCCGTTGCCTCCTACGTCGCCAAGTACGCCACCAAGGCCGCCGAGACCACCGGCACCCTCGACCGCCGCATCGGCGAACTCTCCGAACTCGACCGCCACCAGGTCCCCGACCACACCCGCCATCTGATCAAGGCGTGCAAGGAGCTCGACCCGCTCTACCCCGACCGCCGCCTGTGGGCCTGGGCCCACATGCTCGGCTTCCGCGGCCACTTCTCCTCGAAGTCCCGCAGCTACTCCACCACCCTCGGCACCCTCCGCCAGGAACGCGCCGACTACCGAGCCACCCAGGAGCGCGAGGCCCTCGGCCTGGACGACGCCGAGCCCGACACCGTCCTGGTCCTGGCCGACTGGCAGTACGCCGGACACGGCCACACCCCCGGCGAATCCGCCCTCGCCGCCACCATCGCCCGTGACCTCCAGCTCAACCGCGAGACCGCCCGTGAAGCCCTACGCGATCAACTCACCGACGAAAGGGAACGCTGACCATGGCCTCAGAGCTGCCGAACCGGTTCCTGACCCCTGAGGACCTGGTCGAGATGTTCGAGCTCCCCAGTGTCGAGACGGTCTACCAGTGGCGCCGTAAGCGCACCGGCCCCCGCGGCTTCCGGGTCGGCCGGCACCTGCGCTTCGACCCGACCGACGTGCGGACCTGGGTGGACTCCCGGCTCGGGGAGGCTGCCTGATGGCCGGGCACATCCAAGATCGCTGGTATCGGACCGAGGTCGGCTCGGACGGCAAGACCCGGAGAGTGAAGACCGATCGCCATGGCATCGGCATGCGTTACCGCGCGCGCTATGTAGGCCCGGACGGCACCGAGAAGTCCAAGAGCTTCCCCGACAAGCAAAAGCGGCTGGCCGACCAATGGCTGACCAACATCGAGGCCGACATGGCGCGCGGCCAGTACATCGACCCGAGGGCGGCCCGGGTCACCTTCCGCGAGTACACGGAGCGCTGGCTCGGCGCCCTCACGACGGATCTCACCAGCCGTGCCGCTGTGGAAGGCAGGCTGCGCCTTCACGCCCTGCCCTACCTCGGCACACGCCCTATCGGGTCGTTCCAGCCCGAGCACGTCCGCGACTGGAACCGTCAGCTCGAAGACGCCGTTGCGTCGGCCCAGTACCGGCGCCTCATCTTCGACGCGGTGTCCTCCGTGCTGAACGCGGCCGTAGATGACCGCCTGCTGGCCTCAAATCCCTGCCGAGCCCGATCGGTCAAGGCGCCCCGTCCCGCGCCCACACGCGTCCATCCATGGACTGCTGAGCAGGTCTTCGGCGTACAGGCTGGCCTCCCCGAGCGCTACAGGGCCATGGTCGACCTCGGCGCCGGATGCGGGCTGCGACAGGGCGAGATCTTGGGACTGGCCGTCGACAACATCGGGGACCTTTGCTGGCTGTACGTCCGCCAGCAGGTGAAGAAGGTTCGCGGCACGCTCGTCTTCGCCCCGCCGAAGCGCGGCAAGCTCCGTGACGTCCCGCTCGACCCGGAGGTGGCGGCCGCTCTCCGCGAGCACATGGAGCGCTTCCCGCCCGTCGACGTGACCTTGCCCTGGCTGACCCCGACCGGACCGAAGGTGACGCACCGCCTCGTCTTCACGAGCGGCATCGGCGCAGCCATCTGGAGCCAGGGGTTCAATGACCAGTCGTGGAAGCCCGCTCTGGCATCCGCCGGCATCATCCCGGCCGCCGAGAGAGGCGAGCGCTACGCGGCAGCCCGCGAGCACGGCATGCACGCCCTACGCCACTTCTACGCCTCGGTGCTCCTGGACGCCGGGGAGAGCATCAAGGCTCTGAGCCTGTACCTCGGCCACAGCGATCCCGGATTCACGCTCCGGGTCTACACACACCTCATGCCGTCCAGCGAGACACGGACCCGGAAAGCCATCTCCGCGATGTACCGGGCCGCCGGTCACGCTCATGACGGCCCAGAGACGGCCCAGGCTGCCTGAGACGGCCCCTCATCGGTGGGAAAACTGCTGGTGAGGGGCCTTTTCATGCCCTCTCGTGGCAAGTAACACCCCATCTTGCCTGACCGCTAGCCCTGGATGGAAACCAGTACGGGCGGGCGCCGCTGACCTGGGGTTTCCCGGAACGGCCGAGGGGCCGTCACACCCGCGGACCGGGGTGTGACGGCCCCTCGGACCGGATGGTCCGGCGTGGCCGCCCTGGGACTCAGCCCTTGGCGTGCTCGTTGTCCAGCGTCGCCCCGGCGTCCCGCTGCGTCGGGATCACCGGGAGGGCGCGCACCGCCATGCTCGCCCGGTGCTCGTCGGCCTCCGCGCTCAGCGCCCGGGCCGCATCGTTGAAGCGGACGACGGACGGCGGGTCGGAGGGGCCCAGCAGGTGCAGCTTGAGCTCGGTGCGGGCCTCGGCGTAGGTGTCCTTCTCGGGGTGGCGCACGGACTCCAGCAGGGCCGGTATGCCGGCCGCTTCCGGAGTGAGCACGGCGCCGGCCCGGACCGTCGGGAAGGCCGCGCGGAAGTCCTGCTCGGGAAGGCCGCTGGTGTTGGCGACGGCGTAGGGCTTCTCGCTCTCCAGGTAGTCGGAGATGACGCTGGAGACGTCGCTGACCAGCACGTCGGCCACGTTGAAGCAGGCGTAGACGTTCGGTCGCGCCCCGGTGACGATCTGGTGCTCCCACGCGGGGAACGAGGCCCAGAACGCGGTCTCCCAGGCTGCGGTCGCGGCGGTCACGGCCGCGGCCCGGCCGGGCTCCGGGACCGACTGGAGCGTCATCCGCTCCGCGTCGTCCGCGCTCGCCCGGAACGAGGACGTGGTCAGCCGGTCGAGTTCGGCGGTCCGGCCGGCCAGCTCCGCCGCCGCGGAGGGCGCCGGTCGCTCGTCGGCGTGTTCCGTGACACGGACGGCGTTGGCGGCGCGGATCATCTCCTGGATCCGGGCGTTCGCGGCTCCCGCCTGCGGAACGACCGAACCGGTCAGCGGGTGCGGCTTGTACAGGAGCCGGACCCGGGGATCGGCCAGGAGGGCGCGGACGATGTTCTCGCCGGCCTCGATGATCGAGGTGTTGCCCGGGTTGCCGTCCCAGCCCTCCCAGGTGGGGGCGTAGAGAACCGTGGTGTACAGGCCCGTGGGCGCACCGGCGTACGGCGCGATCGCGTCCAGCTGCGGGCGTCCGATCTCCACGACGTCCCGGTCGTCGACACCCACGTTCGCCAGGGCGTAGCGCTCGCGCGCCGCGGGACCGGCCACCCACACCTCGTCGTACGCCTTCGCGTACGGGTTGCAGCTGGACAGCTTGTCGCTCTCGCCGTGGTTGACGAAGGCGTGCTTGATGGTGGGGATCCGCAGCACCTGGGAGGTCTTGCCCGAGTTCGACGGGTGGATCAGCATCTTCAGCGTGGACTGCTCCAGCCGCATCAGGTCGGCGACCTTGGGCAGGCACACGATCGGGATGTCGGTGGACGCGATCTTCCGCACCATGAAGCGCTCGCGGAGCACGATCAGCGGACGGCCCTCCAGCCGGGCCAGCGGCTCCAGCCACATGTTCGCCTGGTAGGCCGAGCTGTTGCCGCCGGAGAAGTACATGCCCACGGTCGGCTGGTACTCGGCGAGCCAGGCCTCGAACCACTCCAGCGCCTGCTCGCTCGTCACCGGCCTGCGGGCCGGCAGCAGCCGGACCAGCAGCATGCCGACGGCCAGCACGGCGCAGACGGCGGACACGCCTATGCCCGCGGCCGCGGACCAGGCCGAGACGCCCGCCGCGGTGGCCAGCAGGCCGGCCGTCGAGGGCAGACCGAACATCAGGAGCCGCTGCCCCGCGCGGTTCATCAGCAGGGCCGGAGGAGCGGGCCTCAGCTGCAGCGGCGAGGCGTCGATGTTCCGGGTCACCACGGGCAGGGTGCGGGACCGGCGCACGAGGATCGCGAGCGCCTGGCAGGCGAAGTGCAGGGAGTAGAAGACCAGCAGACCGCAGACGAGAACCAGGTACTTCGTCTCGTAGTCCTGGTCCTCGATACGGATCAGACCGGCCACCAGCAGAAGATCCCGCACGACCTGGCGCACGAACACCGTCGCATGCAGCTTCCCGAGGGCCGAGGCCATGCCCCGCTGCCAACGGTGCATGGCCATGTCAGCCAGCAGTCCGGCAGCGGTGGAAGCCACGAGAAGGGGAACGCTCGGGAGGAGGGCGCCGACCGCCTGGCCGGCGTACGACAGGGCGAGCACCGTGGGCAGGAGGAGGCGTGCCGCTGCGGTACGTGACCGAGCAGACAGGGGCGATGACACTTCGCGGGCTCCAGGCAACTCAACATCCCCGAGCACTGACTTGCCGGCGGGCGCGGCCGGACGACCGCGAACTGGAAGCCGATGCACTCGGATGTTCTCCAAATAGGTGGTCGGACTTTACCTGTGCGTCAGCTTCTTTTGGAGCGGGGGTGGCCCGGAACACCCTCCCACTTTGCGCAGCCCGGTCGGCCCTGCGCGGAAATCCGAGCGGGCAGAACGCCCTGACCTGCAGTTTCTCAGGAGCGGAGTGCGGAGTCGAGGTCGCGAATGAACTCGCCCACTCGCCCACCCCCGGGAGGCGCCACGGGCAGCCGGCCGAGCACCTCGGTGACCGCCGCCGGTGCGTGACGACGCGCCCATTCAAGGGTCCCCGCGGCGACGGTCCGGTCCTCGGCCGCCGGCTCTTCGGACGCCAGCTCCTCGGCTCGCGCCGCATGCGCCGCCGCACCGAGGATGTGCTTCACCTGATGCGCGTCCGCCAGGGGGTGGAGGAACGCGGCACCGGCCGCGTGGCAGGCCGCTCGGGCCGCGTCGACCGCGGCGGGTGCGTCGGCCTCCTGAGCCGCCCTGAACGCCGCCCAGGCGCTCTGCCGCAGAGCTCCCGTGCGCCGGCCGCCCCCGGCGAAGGCGTCCGCCGCGTCGATGGCGTCGCGGGGGCGGGTGTCGGCAGGAAGGCTCTCCTCGAAGATCGACAGAGCCCTGCGCGCGCATTCGGCCGCGTAGCCCGTGATCTCACGAAGTTCGTGTTCGCTCAGCTCGATCTTGTCCGACTTGGTTGGCACGGCTCAATCCTGCCGCAGGCCGCCGGGCGGGCGCGGCATGCCGTGGGGTCCGTCACTCCCCCGTGGGCGTCTCCTTGCGGCGCAGGACCACCAGGACCGCGCCACCGATCACGACCAGGCCGATGGCCACCCCGGCGATCATCGGAGTGATCGCGGAGCCTCCCGTGGCGGCGAGGTCGGTGTCCGGCGGGGTCGTGTAGCCGCCGACCGTGGCGGGGCTGGGCTCGCTGAGGGTCTGGGTGCTCTTGGTGGTCAGCGCGCCCTGGGTCCGGCAGTCGAGGACACCGGTGAAGCGTTGGCTGAAGCCGTTCGGGCCGGTGATCGTGAAATCGTAGGGCTGGTCCTCCTGGAGCGGGACCGTCACCGTGCGGGTGGCCCCCGCCGGGATGGTGTGCTCGGCTCCCATCAGCTCGAAGGTGAAGGGCTGGTCGCCCTTGTTGGCCGTGGTGATGTCCACGCCGCCCCTGGCGCAGTTCTTCCGGGCCGACACCGCCGGTATGGCGCCCTTGTCCGCCCAGGTGGCGCTCGCGGTCGCGGAGACCGTGGACTCGCTGGAGCCGGCCAGGATCTGGGTCTGGCTTCGGCTCTCGGAGGCGAAGGCACGGCCCACCGGCACGGTGGTCGACGCCTGCACGGTCAGCTGGGCCGACCCTTCGTCCGCGTCCTCGGGGATGTCGAAGTACAGCTCGCTGCCGTTCCTCGCCGAGGTGATCACCTTGCCGGTCCTGTCGATGATCCGGACCCCGCTGCCGGCCAGGTCCGCGGGCGGGCTCACCGCCACGCTGTCCGCGTTGGTGTGCACGGTCACCGGGCCGAGCAGATCGCCGGGACGACCGGAGACCGCGGACGGGTCCAGGGTCAGCGAGGCCTGCGGCTCGGCGCTGCCGCGGGCGCTCTTCTCCAGATAGTCGGCGAGCTTCTCGGCCTGCGGGTCGACGGCGTCGACCTTCGCCCCGTCCGAGTATCGCCAGATGGCCACCTGGGTGCCGGCCGCCGCGTCCTGCTCGGTCAGTCCGCCCACGCCCGCCTTCCGGGCGAGGGCGGCGAGGTCGTTGACCTGGGGGTAGGAGTTCTGCAGGATCCAGCGGATCCGGCCGGCGTCCTTGTTGGTGCCCAGCGAGGTCCCGCTCCAGGGCGTCTCCTGGTAGCGGGCGTCGCGCTGGGTGGGGTTGTGCAGGTCGACGCAGTACGTCTGCAGGGTGCCGCCGCCGTCCACGGACATCTCGAACAGGCCCGCGGCCACCCGCTGGTCGCCGCCGTCCTCATGGATCACGGCCTCGCCGTAGGTCTTCAGACCGTTGATCGTGGCCGTCGCGCCGCCCTGGGTCTGCGGTCTCTCGTCGGCCGCTGCCACGCCGGAGCCGGCCAGCACGCTCGCCGCCACCAGGCCGGACACCAGCGTCACGGCGCCGAGGCGGGCCACTTGGGCGGATCGAGGAAACCCAGAGAACGCAGCAAGCACAGAATTCCCCTTCGAGCAGGACCCGTTGGACGTGGGGGACGGTCCCACCAGCAGAATCGGCGGCCCCGAGGGGCATGCCCGGCATCCTATGGATCACGCGGACCCCGCCCCGCCGGTCAGATCGTCTGATAGCCGATCCGATCCGGAATCGTTATCGCCCGAACGGGACTCGAGCTGGGCTTGTCGACAAATCCACCGATTCGGTGGAGGTGTTCGGGGTGACGCGGCGACAAGCCGCGACTCGGCCCGGGTGCAGGCCGGGGCGCGGGCATCGCCGGCGACGCGGCCGACGGCGGCGGGCGGCTCGGCTCACGTCATGTCACTGCCGCTGGTTCCGGGCGCTGTTGGGCCGGATCACCGGCCGGGGCTTCGGCGGGCGGTGTCTCCCAGTTCGGCTCCGGACGTGCCGACCCCGGCACCTCGGGCCTGGCCGCGCGGCGGAAGAGCGCGGTGCCCCGCGACAGGTCGTGGCCGATGGTCACCGCGTCGACGTCGGCCGACGCCCAGCTCTGCTGCCCCTCGCGCACCTCCGAGCGCACCCTCAACCGCCCCTGGACGACGACGGGCTGCCCCACCTCCACCGACGCCGCCACGTTCACGGCGAGCTGGCGGTTGGCCCACACCGTGAAGAAGTTGGTGTGCCCGTCCGTCCAGGCGTTCTTCTCCCGGTCCCAGTACCGCGAGGTCACCGCGAGCCGGAACCGCGCCGACGGGCCCGCCGCCGACTCCCGGTACACCGGCTGCGTCGCCACGTTGCCCACCACGCACACCACGGTCTCGTTCATCGTTCACCCCTCCCTCGCCCGGCCCTTCGACCGGGCGGACACGCCTACGGGCCCCTCCCGTACGGCTGCGTCCGCCGTGCCCGCGCACCCGGTCCGGGTACGCCGTCACACGCCACGCCGATCGCCTGCGCCGCCCGCCCTCCACTCGTCGGCCGTGCGGCGCGATCGCCGTGGGACCAGACTGCCTCCGCCGGGCCGAGCCCGCTGAGCGCTGTGGACGGCCATCCGCCTGTGGAAAATCCCGGCACCCGAACGAGTGGCCCACGTGTGCTCCAGTCCTCACCCACCCTCGCCGGCCGCACCCGCACCCGCCGGCTTCACACCGCCCCGGCACCGGTCCGGACCACCCGCCCGTACTGCTCCCGCACCTCCCGGTACCGCAGCAGCTCCGCAGCGACCGGATCGAGCACCCGGGCCCGGCCGCAGCTGGAGGCCGCCTCCCGCAGCCGCCGTTCCGCCTCCATGCCGTACCGGCGTGCCGGTCCTCTGGCCGCCATCCGGCAGCCCCACTCCACGAGCGGCCCGCCGACGATCCCGCACACCATCAGCAGCACCGGCACCCCCAGGTTGGGTGCCATGAACCCGGCGATCTGGCCCGCCAGCCACAGGCCGCCCACGACCTGCAGCAGGGTCATGGCCGCCTGGACCAGAACGGCCACCGGCCACCACCCCGGGCGCGGCGGCCGTCCCGGCGGCATCCCGGCCCGCGCAGCCAGCTCGTCCAGCGCCTCGGGCAGCCCCTTGGAACCGCGTGCGGCCGCCTCGCGCACCGCCGCCGCCCAAGGCGTCGGCAGACCCGCCGAGGCCCGGTCGGCGACCGTACGAACCGCCTGTTCGACCCGCTGACGGGCCGTGGCCTCCTCGTCCGTCTGGGGCCGCACCCGGACCCGGCCCGTCGTGGGTCCGCCACGGTCCTGGTACCAGCGGTACAGCCGCAGCCAGGGCGTGCCGCAGGCGCGGTTGGCGTTGCGCAGCCAGGCGCGTTCGGCGGCCTCGCCGGCCGCGGTGGCGCCCACGGCGGCCGCGAGCCGGGCGGCGAACTCCTCCCGTGCCTCCTCGCTGAGGCCGATGCGCCGGCCGGTGACGTAGACGGGCCGCAGTTCCTCCGCCGCGGCGTCCACGTCGGCCGCGACCCGGCGGGCCGCCGCACCGCGCTCCGTCACGAACTCGCCGAGTGCCTCGCGCAGATCACCGATGCCGTCGCCGGTGAGCGCGGACAGCGCGAGCACGTTGGCACCTGGTTCGCCGTACTCGCCGAGCGCGACGCCGTCCTCGTCGAGCAGCCGGCGCAGATCGTCCAGGACCTGGTCGGCGGCCTCCCCGGGCAGCCGGTCGATCTGGTTGAGGACGACGAACATGACCTCCGCGTGGCCGGCCATGGGCCGCAGGTAGCGCTCGTGCAGTACGGCGTCCGCGTACTTCTCGGGGTCGACCACCCAGATGACCGCGTCGACCAGCTTCAGGATCCGGTCGACCTGCGTACGGTGCTCCACGGCCGCGGAATCGTGGTCGGGCAGGTCGATCAGGACCAGCCCGCGCAGCTGCCCCTCGGCCTCCGCGCTCTGCACGGGGCGCCTGCGCAGCCGGCCCGGGATGCCGAGCCGGTCGATGAGACTCGCCGCGCCGTCGCTCCAACTGCAGGCGATCGGGGCGGCGGTGGTCGGGCGCCGTACGCCGGTCTCCGAAATGGCCACTCCGGCGAGCGCGTTGAACAGCTGCGACTTTCCGCTGCCGGTGGCACCCGCGATGGCGACGACGGTGTGCCGCCCGGAGAGCTTGCGGCGCGCGGTCGCCTCGTCCAGGACCCGCCCCGCCTCGGCGAGGGTGCGGATGTCCAGGCGGGTGCGGGAGAGGCCGACGAGTTCGCGCAGGGCGTCGAGACGGGAGCGCAGGGGGCCGTCGTAGGCCAGCGGCGCGGGGATGTGGCTGACCGCGTTGCGTGCGGGCGTGTCCAGTACGGAGGCACGCTCGGCGGCGAGGGCGGCGGCGGTGCTCTCCGTGACCCGCCGGGCGATGAGCCCGTCGTCCCAGGCGTCCTCGGATTCGGGGTCGGATTCGGGGTCGGGGGCGGATCCGGAGTCGCGGTCCGCGTCGGAGGCTGGGCCGGGGGCCCGGGCTGGGGCCGGGGCGGGCGATCCGCCGTCCTTGGGGCGGGTGTGCTGCCCACTGCCGGCATCGGCTTCGGGGGTCTTCACGCGCGCGTGCGGCTCCCCGTCCCCGTTCGGCTCGGGTACGCGCGCGGGGGGCTCGCTCTCCTTGCGCTTCTCCGGCAGGCGCACGTGCGGGTCGCTCTCCGCGCGCTTCTCGGGTACGCGCGCGTGCAGCACGCGGTCCGTCCCGGCGCCCCGTTCCGCGGCCTCGCCCCCGGCATCGGCATCGGACTCCTTCCCGGCCTCGGCGTCGGCGTCGGTCTCGGTCCTGGCGTCCGTGCCGGCAGCCGTCCCGGCGATGTGCCCCTCCGGAGCCGGGCCGCCCTGCCCCGGAAGGCCGTCCTCGGAACCGCCTCCCCCCGGCGGGAGGCTGTCGCCCAGCTCGCCCTTGCCCCCGAGGCCGGGCTCCACTCCCCCGGCCCCCTCCCCGTGCTCCATGCGTTCCATGTGATCCATGTGGTCCGTGTGGTCCGTGTGGTCGTGGTCAGTGACGGCGGTCACCGGTCACCTCTCCTTCTGCAGTACGGACAGCGCGGCGATGAGTTCGGCCTGGGGCTCGGCCTGGACGTCCAGGGCGTCGAGCGGGGCGAGGCGCCGCTCGCGTTCGGTGTGCATGACGCGGTCGACGTGTTCGGTCAGCAGGCGTCCGGCCCGGTCGCGCAGCCGCAGCGCGCCGTGGGCGCTGATCCGCTGGGCGAGCCCCTCGCCCGCGTTGCGCGCCCGGCGCCCGCCGAGCAGCGTGGTGGCGACCAGAGCGGCGACGACCTCGGCGTCGGGCGCGATGCTGCGCTCGAGTTCCCGCACCTCGTCCTCGGCGTACTCCTCCAACTCGCGCCGCCAGCGCCGTACGGCGAGCCCGATGCGGTGCTCGGCGTTCTCCAGGGAGGGATCCCGGCCGACGAGCCCGGCGGCGCCCGAGGCGGGCTCGCGCCGCCAGGCCTCGTCGACACGCTCGTCGGCGGCGGTGACGGAGCACAGGAGGAGCGCGGCCAGGCTCTCCACGAGGGAGTCGAGCAGCTCACCGGGTGTGCAGTCGAGCGGGAAGGCGCGCCAGCGTTTGAGCGCGTCCCCGGCGAGCACGGCCCCGGACTGCAGCCGGCCGCGCACGCGCGCGTGCTCGCTGTCGTACGCGCTCTCCACGGCGGAGGTGAGCCGGAGGGCGGCCGCGTACTGGGCGGCGGCGGCACTGGCCAGCTCGGGCAGACGCGACTTGAGCGAGTCGAGGAGGCCGTACGCCGTACGGGCCACGGCGCGCTGGCGGGCCGTGGAGTCCTGGGCGTGGTGGACGAGCCAGGTCCGCAGGGCCGCCACGGCGGTGGCCGGGAGCAGGCCGCCGCCCCAGGCCGACTCCGGCAGCTCCGGCACGGTGAAGCGGGGTACGTCACCGAGGCCGGCCTTGGTGAGCAGGGCGCCGTACTGGCGGGAGACCTCGGAAACGACCTGGTGGGGTACGCGGTCGAGGACGGTCACCAGGGTGGCGTCGTACTCCTTGGCGGTGCGCAGCAGATGCCAGGGGACGGCGTCGGCGTAGCGCGCGGCCGTGGTGACCATGACCCAGACGTCCGCGGCGCAGATCAGCCGGGCGGCCAGGACGCGGTTGTCGGCGATCAGGGAGTCGATGTCGGGGGCGTCGAGCAGGGCGAGCCCGCGCGGGAGGGTGTCGGCGGTCTCCACGCGCAGCACGCGCGCGTGGTTCCCGCCGGTGAGCAGGAGGTCGTCACCCGCCTCCTGCTCCGGCACCCACACGCGGGTGAGGTCGGGGAGGACACGCATGCTGCTGAACCAGTGATGGTCCTCCGGATGGCAGACCAGCACCGGTGTGCGGGTCGTCGGCCGCAGCACGCCCGCCTCGCTGACCCGCCGCCCCACAAGGGAGTTCACCAGGGTCGACTTGCCGGCCCCGGTGGAGCCGCCGATGACGGCCAGCAGGGGCGCCTCGGGTTCCCGTAGCCGGGGCAGCAAGTAGTCGTCTAGCTGCGCCAGGAGTTCTTCGCGGTTCGCACGCGCGCGTGGGGCTCCGGCCAGGGGCAGCGGAAAGCGTGCGGCGTCGACACGGTCGCGCAGCGCGGAGAGTGTGTCGAGCAGCTGAGGCCGTACGTCCAAGGTCACCACATGCGAAGAATGCCCAATTTTAGGGGAATTCTGAAGCATATGGACATCTCAGCGCGCCGATGGAACACATCGGATGTAAGGGATGACTGGGACACGGGCACAGTCCAGGCATAACGAGTGCACAACACCCTGTGCGTCAGGGGCCAAAAGCGGTGCACGATTCGTACCTGCCTGCGATTATCAGGACCGCTTCACCGAACCTCCACATCGAGCCACGGAGGCGAAGCAACCGGGTCAAGGAACGGGGAGCTTTATCCTTGTCCCGCACCAGGCCCCCGTAGCTCAGTGGATAGAGCAGGCGCCTTCTAAGCGCTTGGCCGCAGGTTCGAGTCCTGCCGGGGGCGCCACCCCTCGCCCTCCCGCTCGGGAGGGCTTTTTGCTGGTCAGAGCATGTTTCAGTAAGTACGACAGAGCCCCGGGCACTCCCCTGACGATCAAGGGAAGGCTCCGGGGCTGTCCGGCTGTCACCGGGTTTTCGCGGGTGGCCGTGTCGAATACGTGTCGAAGTTCTCGGCCGGGTTCGGCCTGGCTCGGTGGCGGATCAGTCGACGTCCGGCAGCTCAGGGAGGTCCCCCGCAGCTTCGAGCCGCCGCTTCAGATCAGCCAGCTGTCCGTCGACGCAGCGGGCGTAGGTCGCCAGCAGTACGGGCACGCTGTTCCCTGCCCACTCCGCCACCTGAGCGGGCGGAATCCCGTCATTGAGTCACTTCGTCAGGCGCGTGTGCCGCATGTCGTACACGCGCTTCCCCGTGGGTGACTCGAAGACGTGCAGGGGCAGCACGGCTTTGCGCGCACTGCGCCAGGCCCGGCGGATGACGGAGCCTGCGAGGATGCCACCCGTCTCGCCCTGGAACAGGAGATCCTCCGTCTAAAACTGACGATCATCGTTGACACCTGGGTCTCCGATCACTACGGAGATCCACATGCCGAAGTCCACGCCCACCACTCCGCTGCTTGACCGTGAGGCCAAGCGGCGCCTGGCGGTCATACGCCACGTCGAAGAGGTCACCGGGAACGTCGCGATGCCCTGCCGGTACTTCGGGATCAGCCGGCAGGCGTACTACACCTGGTACCGCCGCTACCGGGCCGAGGGTGTCGAGGGCCTGCGCACCCGCTCCAAGGTGGGGGCGAAGGAGGATCTTTAACTCCCCCTCAGACCGTGTTTGAGATCTACTGAGATGCCAGCCATGCGGTGTACCAGTCGTGGAAGTCCGGTCCTGGGGTCAGGCCGCCCCAGGACCGGTCGTCGAGCCAGACTTGTCCGGCGTTTGTGCCCGTGATGGCGAGGCGAGAGAAGGTGCCGCAGCCGATCTCGCCGAGGACCAGAGTCCCCGCGACCGAGTAGTCGGCGTCGCCTCCCCTGCCCGGTCCCGGCCAGTCCGTGGTGTGCGGGAACGGGGTGGCCAGGAAGCCGGCTCGCAGGCACTCGGTCCGAAGGTCGTGCAGGGCCTCTTCGTCATCCACTTCCTCTGCCAGGCCCAGCAGTCCGTAATGAGGTCCCGCTCCGCCACCGGCGACCGTGCCCAGGAAGTCCCGGTAGGACGCGGGAAGGGTGACGCCGTGCAGTTGCTCGAAGGAGCGGATCGCCTCCTCCGACAGGAGCGGTTGAAGCCGGTATCCGTGGTGCGAGGCACCGAAGCGGCGACGCTCAGGATCCTCCAGGGCCATCGCGGCAACACGAGAGCGCACCGAGGCGCCGATCCAGGTCCCGCTCGGGGCGGCAGCATCAGCGGTCACGCCCGAACCGTATCCTCGTCCGGCCCCACCCGGATCAATGGCCTGGGGCCCGGCCGTGTGGCGGGATGACTGCGGGTGAGTCGGCGGACCATGATGCCGATCATTGCCCAGCGGATCATGGTCTCGGAGCGGGCGGGGTGCTGCTCGTAGTCGCGGGCGAGGCGCCGGTGCGCGGTGATCCACGAGAAGGTGCGCTCGACGGCCCAGCGCTTGGGCTGGACCTGGCATCCGCGCTGGTCCGGGGCCTTGCGCACGATCTCCAGCTCGCGGCCGAGGATCGCCCGGGCCCAGTCCACGAGGCGGCCGGCGAAGCCCTGGTCGGCCCAGATCTTCTGAACTCCCGGACGGTCCAGCCGAGTCCAGAGCAGCGGGTGCTTCGCGCCGTCGCGGTCCTGGATGTTCGCGGCGACAACGTGGACGGCCAGGAGCAGGCCGAGGGTGTCGGTGACGATGAACCGCTTGCGGCCCTTCACCTTCTTGCCCGCGTCGAAGCCTCTGGTGCCGACGGGGACGTTGTCGGCGGTGCGCACGGACTGCGAGTCGATCAGCCCCGCGCTCGGCTCCACACTGCGGCCGTCGGCGGCCCGGACCTGGCCGCGCAGGGCGTCGTGGATCCGCTCGACGGTGCCGTCGTCGTGCCACCAGGTGAAGTACCAGTACACCGTCGGCCATGGCGGGAAGTCCCTGGGCAACTGCCGCCAGGCACACCCGGTGCGGACCACGTAGAAGATCGCATCCACGATCCGCCGACGCGGGTGCTTCTCACGTCGCCCGCCCTTGGGACCCACCCGCGCCGGCGGCAGCAACGCCTCCACCAACGCCCACTGATCACCCGTCAAATCTTACGGATACCCGCCCCCGGAACCACTCACGCCGGGCTCAGCGACCCCGCCAGTCACGGGACACGGCAGATCTCAAACACGGTCTCAGGGAAGAGGCCTCGTCGCTAATCTGCACAGTGATGGATGCAGCGATAGCAGGTCTCATCGGATCTCTCGGCGGCGTCGTCGTTGGCGTAGCTGCTCAGTCATGGCAAGCAGCGCGCAGCCGCGCATGGCAGGTAGCCGACCAGGACAAAGCGCGAGATGAAGAACGAGCAGTCCGCTTGTGGCAAGAGCGCCGAACCGTCTATGCAGCGTTCATGGTCGCCGAGTTGGAAGTCATGCGCACGGTGCAGTGGGCGTGGGTAACCAATTCCGCCCTGCCTCGCGTGGAAGATCGCACCGCCGACGACAATGGCCCTCAGCGTGACGCAGCTCGCAGCGCGATGCAGTCGATGTCTGAGAGCCGCAGCAAGGCGACACGTCTCGGAGAGGAAGTTCAGCTCCTCACGGAGAGTAGCGACGTGGTAGCAGCAGCGATCTCCTGCCTCCAGGCCATGATCAGCTGCAATCTGGACGAAGCTCACAACGCGAACTCAAGGTCTAGCGAACAGGAGCGGGAATTCCTCGATCGTTTCGCCGCCGCTCACCAATCCTTCGTGGCAGCTGCGCGTGTAGAACTTCAGCTACCCGCCAGAAACCAGCCAGCGCCAGGCTCAGGTGCAGGGGCGTGAAAGCCGAGTGTCTAACTGCGTGACAACGCCAGCACACAGCCGCAAGCGACTACCGACACTGGCAGACAGTCGACGCATGTGGCAGGCGCACTATCCCCAGACCAAGCTCCCACCCGCGTTGCTTCGGAACGAAGATCGGTCGTGCCACATCCGTGCCAGAACGGGCGGGAACTCACGGGGAGTCGCGGAACGCAGAAGCACGTGCCGGCCGCCGCCTCATGGCAGGGAAATCACAGGACACGTCCCCGATCACCCCACCTCGCTCCTAAAGCGGTGGCCGTGGGCCCCCGGATCGTCGCTGTAGCCGTCTAGGAAGTCGGCGCCGCGCTGGAGGTGCTTCTGTCTGCCCTGACGGCCATCTGCACGGGTGCAGCCTGTCGTCACCGTTTCGTCACAAGTAGTCGCCGCACGGAACGCTGCCGCTCTCCCGCCCTGTCTGCACTCACGTACCACGACACGACCACGCGTACCGCGGGGCAACAACCGACGACCGAAACCCGCGGACGAGACGACTCAGGGGGACCACAGCATGCGGCACAGCAACGGCATTCGCAGGGCGGCTCTGGCGACGACGGCGGTCACGGCCGTCGCGGCGGCGGTGACCGGCATCCTGCCCGGCACGGCCATGGCGGCGAGCACCACCACCTCCACCCCGCCGCCCGCCTGCCCGGCCTCCGCCCTCCAGGTCAGCGCCTGGCAGGCCGTCCACCGGCCCGTCGGGACCGGGACCGGGGCGGCGGTCGTGCAGTTCACCAACGTCTCCCGGAAGACGTGCGTCCTGAAGGGCCATCCGACGGTCGCGGGCGCCGGCAACGGCTCCCCCGCTCACAACACCCCGCTCAAGGTCACCCCCACCGGCAGGGCGGCCACCGTGACGGTCCGGCCGCACGGCAAGGCGTGGGTGAAGCTGACCTTCGTCCAGGTCCAGGGGGAGGCCGACGGCTACTGCGTGTCGGGCAAGGACCCGGTGACGTATCCGACGATGGTCATCGGGCTGCCGCACTCCGGGAAGCACCAGGTCGCCCTGAACGACGGGCTGTGGGCCGAGTGCGACAACAAGGTGACCGTCACCCCGGTCTCGGCGGTCAAGCCTTCCTGACCCCACCGTCCCCACAAATCGAGCAGCCTGCACGACGTTCGCAACGCTCTGACGCATAAATAGGTGCAGGTCAGGTCGGCGATGGGCAGGTTTGGGTGCCCGGTGCCCGGTGGCCGTGGTGGTCGCCGGGTGTCTGGCCCTGTCGGTCAGGCTGTGTCCTCGATCGGGTTGAGGGTGACGGTGTAGCCGAGCTGGTTGATGGCCCGGCGGGTGGCGCGTTCGGGATCGCGTTGAGTGAAGTAGGTGCCGCCGAGGTCGTGGTAGGCGATGTTGTCGGTGAGCATGTGCCAGATCGCGGTGATGATGGAGTGCTCGACGGCGACCAGTGCCCTGAGCGGGCCGCGGCGTGAGGTCAGCCGCTTGTAGCGGGCCTGCAGGTAGGTGTCTTTGGTTCTCACCGCGCCGAACGCCGCAAGGTCGAGGGCGCCTTTGAGATACGGGTTGCCGGGCCGGACCTTGGTCTTCCTGGTGCGGCCGGCGGACTCGTGATGGCCGGGACAGACCCCGGTGGAGGCGAGGTGACGGGCCGAGGGGAATCGGCTCATGTCCCCGCCGGTCTCAGCGGTGATCACTTCGGCGACCGCCCGGTTGATCCCGGGGATGGTGTCGAGCAGGTCCAGGGCGCCTCGAAAGGGAGCCATCGCCTCCTCGATCCTCTCGTCCAGTTGTCCGATCATGGCGGTGAGCTGGTCGTACTGGTCCAGATGCAGGCGGGTCAGGAACGCGTGGTGGGCGCGGAAGCGTCCGGTCACGCAGGTACTCCGGCGGTCCCGGGGCCAGGTCGACGTCCGGCCGGTGGAGACCCGCCGGCTCACCCCAGTCGCGTCCGATCCGGCGCCGCGTCCTGCTACGGGCGCTGGATCGTCCCGTCCGCCGAGATGTGGGCGGCGTGCGGGCCGAAGTCCTCCTCCGACACGCTGGAGACGAGGTCGATCGCCTCGCCGCCCGGCTCCGGCGTGCCGGGCTCCACGATCTGGGTCGGGCGCAGGCGCCCGGACACATAGGTGCCGTCGGGGCGGAGGGTCAGTTGCAGCACGCCGCTGGTGGAGAGTGTGCCGCCGAGGCCGAGCACCTTGTAGCCGGAGAAGTTCCCCAGGCTGTAGGCGATCAGTCGGCCCTTGTAGAACTCCATCCCCCGCATCACGTGCGGGCCGCTGCCCACGACGAGGTCGGCGCCGGCGTCGATCACCGCACGGCTGAAGCGGTAGCAGTCACCGCGGTCCTCGCCGAGGAAGTACTCGGTGCCGGGCTCCACGTGGGTGCGGTCCGAGCCCTCCGCGCCGGCGTGCATGATGACGATCACGACGTCCGCCATCTTTGCGGCGCGGGCGGTGAGTCGCTTTGCTGCGGGGATGTTCGTGAGGTCGTTCGCCCCTCGGTCGGGAGCGAACCCGATCACCGCGACCCGGATGCCGTGCAGCCGCTGGACGGTGATCTGGCCCAGGCGGCCGGTGAACGGCAGGTTCACGGAGCGCAGGGCGGCGAACGTCTGGCGCCGCCCCTCCGCCCCGAAGTCGTCGACATGATTGTTCGCCAGGTTCAGGACAGTGAACCCGGCCTTCTTGAGCCGGCGGCCGTAGGACGGCGGAGCGTGGAACGCGAAGCAGTTCGGGCTGTCGTTGTCGTCGCACTTGCTGGAACCGCCGGTGGTGAGCGTGCCCTCCAGGTTCCCGAGCACCACATCGCCGGCGAGCAGGTGGTCGACAGGGTCGAAGAACGAGGCGCCGTCGTCCGGCGGCAGATCGTCCGGCAGCGAGCCCATCACGATGTCTCCCACGGCGGCGATCCGCACGTTCCCGGCAGGTCGCGGCGGCGCGGGCGCACCGGACGCCGTGGCCCCGGTCGTCCGCAGGGGGGCTTGGGCGGAGCCGATGGAGGCTGTGCCCTCGGAGCCGGCGCGAAATACGAACGCCGCCGCAACAACCACCACACCGGTCCCGACCAGACCGAGGGCGAACAAGCTGTGACGGCGCACCGGATTCTGCCGCTCGCGCCGCGGCCGGGGACGCCGTTCGACGGATCTGATCATTGGCTCATGCTACGAAGCGGACGCCCTTCCTCCGCGGAGGGTCATCGGCTGGCGTGTTCCTGACGTCAGACGTCCATCTGTTCGTCCGTGGCCGAACGACGGCCTCCGTACGAGGAGACCAACGCGTCAGCGACGGCGGCCGCGTCCGCATCGGCCACGTCCGCCGGGTACTCCGGCAGCAGGTCGTCCCAGACGGGCATCCACGACCCATACAGCTGGGCCTGCCCCTCGGGCCTGGCGAAGAACCAGATGTGAAGGTGTGCGGCCCCGTCCCCGATCCGGTAGACGTGGGCCCGGGAGATATGCGGCAGTGCCTGCACATGGCGGACGAGGTGGGTGGTGAGCATCCCCAGTTCGGCGGCCAGTTCGTCGGGCAGATCCGCCATGTCGTAGTGGTTGCGGGGGTACAGCATCAGCACCAGCGGCACGCCGACACCCGTGACCCGGGCCAGTCGCCAGCGTTCGTCGAACCAGATGCCTTCATCTCGGTCGCGGCACACGTCGCAGTCCGCCGGGTCCTCGCCGTGCCGTTCCGGCTCGGGCAGAACCGGCGGGCGCAGCGGCGCGACGCGAAGTCCATCAGGTTCGAACGGGCTTATGTCCCAGCTGGTCATCCGTGCCAACGGAAGCCGAAGCTCACCGTCCGCGGCGGCACGTGCGTGGTCGTGGAACTCATCAGGTCGCAAGGCCATGATCGGAGACTAACGCGGCCCGTCGGCGCTCCGGCAGTCAATGTGATCAGCTGTTGAGCGGACCGGCGCATACGGGCGTGGAGCCGATCATCCCCCGGGCGGTCGGTGATCCGGTCCAGCAGATTCCCCCGGATCGCCGCCGACTGCGGCGGGTCGCCCGAACAGAGGCCTCCCCGTCGTTACCGAAGCCATCCGGCCGTTCGAGGGAGTCGAGGCGGCGAGACCGCCGAGCACGCCACGGACCGTCAGCTGTCTTTTTCCTGGTCGCAGCATGATTCGGAGCCGGGGCAGATCGGCACCCGGCCCCTCCCCCGGTATCGATGGCCCATACAAGCGAGAGTTACGGACATATCCGGTTTTTGTAACACGAATCGCTTCGTTGATCTGGTGTCGCCGTGGAGGGCCACAGTGTGGGACCTCGGCACCGAGCCGGGAATTCCGGATTGCACGCCCCGGCCCCGACCAGGGTCGGTACGCACGAACGTGAGGTGACAGATTCATGTCTGTTTCTCGTACGACGGTCCGCCTGATCGCCACCTGTGTGGCTTCGGGCGCCCTCATCGGCGCGGCTGCCATGCCCGCCCTGGCAGCCGGAGCCGACCACGACCGTGACAACGAGAGGAGTTACTCACACAGCTACAGGAGCGACCACCACCGCGACGGTCACTTCGGCGACCGCGGCTGGGACCGGGGCCGAGGCTGGGACCGGGACCGTGGCTGGGGCCGGGGCCGAGGGTGGGACGGCGACCGGGGCTGGGGCCGGGACCATGACCGCGATCGGGACCGGGGCTGGCACCTCGGCTGGTACCCCGACCGGCACCGGGATCACGACCGCTACTTCGGCCACCGCTAGCCCGCCTCGGCGGCTGTGCCGTGACGCGGAGGCCGACCGCACCCTCTGCCACCCGTCGCCGTAGCCGGCACAGCCGCTGCACCCCGCCGGAGGGCCGAAGACCGCAAGGAATGGTCTTCGGCCCTCCGGCCGCGTGATGCGAGCAGGGGAACGGGCCCGGCATCACCATGAGTTGGGGAAGCGAGCAGGTGGGCCGGACGACTGCCGGCGCGCCCCGTGGCTGATCAGGCGGGGATCCAGTCGGGCCACTGTGGCGGGACGTTGCTCACGGGGCAGAGGCCGGAGTCACCGGGATAGCCCTCCAGCGTCCCTCGGGTCGCGAAGAACCACCATGCCGGCCACACCGTCGCGACAACCACCAGCAGCGTCGGCAGTGAGACGCGGACCGCCGTCGGCGCGCCAAGCACCAGGCGTCGGCCGATGGCCCGGGCCGCAAGTCCGATGAGTGCTTCGGCTCCCACGACCAGAGGGAGCAGAAAGTTGAGTTCGAGGCGTCCGCCGGCGTCGTAACCCGCGTCGCAGTACGCGCGCGCCCAGACGGTCAGCGACCAGGCGACGCAGCCCATCGCGGCTCCGAACAAGGCGGAGACCGCCCAGGGGAGGCAGGAGTTGGATCTCGGCTCGACTGTGTCCACTGTGTTCACGACACAGCACGACATCGAACTCGGCATGCGCGGTTCCGTCGAGCGTCCGCCCGAGCGGTGACATCGCTGCCGTGACTGCCTTCAAGTCTGTTGCGGCGGTGGGACGTTGCTGATTCGATCCCCGAATGGCAGAGATCAAGGAGCCCTGGGGGCTCAGTGTGCTCGGTGCAGGGCACGTGTCGGCGGAGCCGCGGCTGGCCCAGGCGAAGCTTGCGGTCGACCTCCTGGCACCGACACCCAAAGAGGCCTTCGAACAGGCCGGAGCGGCAGTTGTCAGGCTGCGCACCGTGCTGCGGGAGCACGGAATACCCGACTCCGACGTATCGGGATCGCGCCTCGCCCTCCAGTCGGAATTCAAGGGTTACGGCGCGGACCGGACGTTCCACGGCTATCGCTGCGAGGCGACGTACACCGTGCAGACCGAAGCCCTTGACCGGCTCGGACTTCTGATTGAGGACGCCGTCCGGGCCGGCGCGAACCGAGTCGACGAGGTGCACTTCGACGTGTTCGACAAGCCGTCGCTCCGGGACGAGGCCCGCCGCAGGGCAGTCGGGGCCGCGCGGCGCAAAGCCGAGGTCTACGCGGATGCCTGCGGTGTGCGACTCGGCCCTGTGGTGCACATCCAGGACGTCGACCCGGAATCGGTCGGGCTGCGCAGCCACGGGAGCCGTATCGGAGGCGATCCCGAATCCGACGGTGTCTTCGCTCCCGGGACGGTGCGCGTCGAGGCCGCGGTGCTGCTCGGCTTCAGTCTGCTGCCCGACTAGGTTCTTCCGGCGGGTGCGCAGGTCAGCCCCTGGCTACGCGGGAGGGGCGTAGGGGTTCCCGTCGGGCGCCGTCGGGCCACCCCACCACGCCCCCGGCGGCGGGACAGGAGCCCAGTCCGGGCCCCGGTGATCCAGCCACCACCTGCCGATGGTGTGGAACTTCTCCTCGAAGCTGCGATCCCAGCTGAGGAACCCGGTGATCGGCGCCCGCAGGCGGGTACGACGGCCGCCCGTCTCGTAGATCACGACGGTCCAGCTGCCGAAGAGGGACTCGATCCGGATGGCCTGGACGTCCGACCACGGGATGGTCCTGCGCCGGAAGTTGTGCACGACGGCCGCCGACGGGGTGAGAGTGACCCCGAAGGGCCGCGAGGTGATCAGCGCCAAGGGCAGCAGAACGCCCCACACGAGCAGTGAGAAACGTAGCGGGCCGAACGGTCCGCCATCCAGCCAGAGCAGGACCTGGAGCGCCACGATGAAGAAGGCGGGCAGCGCGGACAGCAGGCGCTGGAGGTGCGTCAACCGGTAACGGACGCGCTCCGGCGGCACAGCCTCGACCTGCGATTGCTCCATCGATCCCCGCCTCTCGCACAACGCAGCCGACACCGGCCCGTCACCGCCAGGGCAGCATGACGGACCAGGGGCGCGCTGTCCATCCACCTGCCACTCCGCCTGACCCGAGTTGAGTACGGGTGCTCATGCGCATCACCCTCGGCCGCGGCACCCTGCATCCATGACCGACACACTTTCGGCCCCGGAACGCCGACTCCCCTGGTCGCGCAGAACACGCCTGGGCGTGGACCTCGCCTTCGCGATCCCGCTGTTCCTGCTGGAGACCGCGTGGCTCGTGCTGGACTGGATATACGGCTTCGGGCTGGCGGTATGGGCAGCGCAAGGCGACCGAGCGCAGATCGACGCGGCCGGCCTGGCGCACATCGGGCGGCTACGGACGCTACTGATCGTCGTACTCGTCCTGGCAGTTGTCGCGGTGATCTTCCGCGCCCGCTGGACGGTGGTCGCCCACCTGCTGGTGGCCCTCCTGGTAGGCGGAGCGCTGACGACCGCGCGGCACGAGTGGGACCACAGCCACTCCCCGTCGTCCGGTTGTGTCCGCTACAGCGCGAGCTGTTGAGGCAGCCGGGTGCCGATCTCGGTCCTGGCCGACTTCAACTCCCGTGCACCGGCCGTCAGGTGAGGGTGCCGGAGAGCCATGTGCGCCAGACGTGCCGGGTGTTCGGTGTCCCGGGACGGTCCAGAAGCCACAGCACGTAGCTCGCGTGAAGCTGTGCCGTGGAGTTGTCCGAGCACTTCGCCCTGCGGAGCCTGTCGCGCAGTTCGTCTCCGTCCACTGCTCGGGCCACACGCACGTACTCACGGTCCTTGCACCGGTAGGTCCGCCGGACCACGAGGTCGACCAGGTCGACCAGTCTCGCTCTCAGCTCCTGGTCATGATCGGTGGCGGCCAGATCCCGGATCAGACCTTGTTTCGTGCCCCAGGCCTTGGCGTGCTCCGTCCACTCCTGTGGATAGCGTGCCTCCCACTCCAGGAAGAGCAGCGCAAGGGGCAACCGTGGCCACGTGCCGATCTGCCCATGGGCGTACCTTCTCCCGCTGTACAGCGCTCCCGGCAGGCAGCGAGCGGAGGCCCCGCGATACGCCCGCAGCCTGGCTCTGAACCACAGCCTGGGGAAGGGTCCTTCGTGCAAGCGGACAAACGCAGCCTCTGCCTCCGTGGAGGCTCCAGCGTGCCGGTCCAGGGCCGCGGCGCGCTCAGCGGCGTCCGGTGATATCAGGCCGACAGCCCATGCCAAACCCTCGGCCCACTCATGGTCGTCGACGCCCGGGCCTGCCGCTTCTGTCACAGGAAAGATCATCTCGTGAGGGGATGCGCGACCGCTACTCAATAGGCTCGGTGCACCGTGGCCCTGGACAGGGCTACCGCATTGCGGTGCCGGCCGCCGACAGCGGTACGGCGCAGGTGAACACCTACGCCCGGCAGTTCGACATCGTGAATCAGGCCGCACAGCAGCGGTCTTCCGAGGACTTCTTCCTGGTCACGCACAAGCCGCTCTGGATGGTGAAAGCGGCCGGTCAGGCTCAGGGCGCGGTGGAATGGGCGACTCATGTCCTCGACGACGCCGTGGCCCACACCTCTCTGGGGCGGCCGGCGAACAATGTGCGCCTGGTGCTGTCGGGGCACATCCATCTCTTCCAGACGCTCGATTTCGACACCCGCCGCCCGCCCCAGCTGACCGTGGGCTCCTCGGGCGGACCGCTGGACAACGGCCCGATCGACAGCAACGCCATCAAGCAACAGATCGGCACGCCGCAGCAGGCCGTCCATGATTCGCGCACCCAGGAAGTCAATCCCACGGCCACTCCGCCACTGCTCTCGGGAGTCTTCGGCTACGGACAGCTCCACCACAACAACGGAACCTGGGACCTGACCTTCCACAGGACGGACGGTTCGGTGCGCGGTCAGACCTGCACGCTGAGCACGAGCCTCACCAGCAAGTCGTTCACCTGCCACTGAACGGCCCCGGTGCACGGCTGTGGCCGGGAAGCTCAGGGCGCGGCCGAGGCCGGCTCGCGGAACATGAACACGTCGACCGGGTCCTCGGTCTCGACGGTGAAGCCGTGCCGCTCGTACAGCCGCCGGGCCGGGCTGCCCTGCAGCACCTGCAGCCGGACCGCGGTGCCGTCACGGTCGCAGCGCTCCAGCAGCTCGCGCAGTACGGCCCCGCCGATGCCACTGCCCTGCAGGTGCGGGGCCAGGTAGAAGTGTTCCAGCCAGTGGGCGTCCGCGGCCGGGCGCAGTGCGACGCCGCCGGCGAACGCACCGGCCGCCTCGATCACCCAGGTGTGCGTCGGCACGAACCTGTCCCGCAGCCGCTGCCGCACCCGCTGCTCGTCGTAGCGCCCGAGCCGCTCCAGATCCGCCCGCATCACCACGGCCCGCAGCTCGGCCAGCGGCTCGAGGTCCGCCATCGACGCCGGCCGTATCTCCCAGTCCGCCATGATCGCCAGGCTATCGCGCCGTGAACTGCACGTTCTTACCGGAGCATGGCGCGGGATCCACCCGCACCGGCTCTGTCCCGTCGGATACGGCCCGGCCCGCGCTCAGGCCGCCAGTTCCGCGTCCCCCTCCTCCGCCTCCGCGCGCTCCGCCGCAGCCAGCGCCGCCAGTGCGTTCGCCGCCGCGTTGAAGCGCTCCATGGAAGTGGGGTGGTCCGGGCCGAGGACGTACTCCTTGAGGATGCGGCGGTCGAGGGCCATCGGGTCGGTGTACGGCGCCCGGACCGCGTTCAGGATCTCCGGGAGGCGGGTGCACTCGCGGTCGAGGAGGTAGGCGCCGCCCGCGGTGGTGTAGGCGGCCCGGAACTCGTCGTCGGGCAGGTCGCGGGCGTTGGTGAGGACGTAGGGCTTGAGGCCGGCCACGAAGTCGGCGACGACCGAGGAGACGTCGCTGATGAGGATGTCCGCCTGGTTGAAGCACTCGTAGAGGGCGGGCAGTTGCTTGAGGATCACGTTGTGGCGGACCGGGCCCCGGCTCTCCCAGAAGATCCGGTGCCACTCGGCGCGCAGCTCCTGCCACTCGGCCGCCCCCGCGCGGTCGGGCACCCGGGCCTCGCGCAGCTGCTCGGCGTCGTCGCCGCCGAGCCGGCCGGACAGTTCGTCGAGGCGGGCCTGTATCTCCTGCAGCCGGGGCTTCGCCGCGGCGACCGCGGCCTCGGCCTCGGCGGCGCCGCGCTGTTCGTTGTCGGCCCGCAGCAGCTCGCGGATCGCCTTGTCGGCCGCGGCCGCCTCGGCGGAGCGCTTGCCGGTGAGCGGGTGCGGCTTGTAGATGACCCGGACGTTCTGCGTGAGGAGCTGCTCGATCAGGGACACGCCCATCGGGATCAGCGAGGTGTGGCAGTCGTCGTCGCTCCAGCCCTCCCAGGTGGGCGCGTAGAGGACGACGGGGAGCGGGCCGGGTGTGTGCTCGGCGTGCAGGCGGATCGACGAGAGCTGCGGGCGGCCCACCTCGACGATGGCGCTGTCGCTGATCGCGTGCCGGACCCGCTGGTAGCGGTCGCGGCCCGCGCGGCCGGCCACCCAGATCTCGTCGTACACCTTGCTGACCCGGTTGCTGCTGGCGAGCTTGTCGCTGTCGCCGTGGCCGATGAAGACGTGCTTGGCCTCGGCCACCCGCAGCATGTGCACGTTCTTGCCCGCGTTGCCCGGGTAGAGGACGACCCGGACGCCGGACAGCTCCAGTTCGGCCAGGTCGTCGGCCTTGGGGACGCAGACCACCGGGATCCAGGTGCGGCTGAGATAGCGGAACGAGGCGCGCTCCCGAAGGATGATGACCGGGCGCAGGTCGAGCTGTTCCAGCGTCTCGATCCACATGTTGACCTGGTACATGAAGTCCCGGGAGACGGAGGCGAAGCTGAAGTACAGCGCCACCTCGGGCCGGTATCCGGCGAGCTGGCGGTTGACCTCGGCGAACACCTCGTCCCGGGCGGGCATGCGGCGGACCCTGCGGTACTGGCCCAGCAGCGCGAGGACGCCCGCCGCGGTCACACCGACGGCGAGGGCGAAGCCGGTGTACGCGATTCCCCAGGTCCCGGCGGCCAGAGCGGCGAGGAGGCCGGCGTGGGCGGGCAGGTCCAGGTGGAGAAGCTTGCGCAGGCTGCGCCGGTAGAGGACGGCGGGCGGCTGCTTCGGGACGGGCAGCCCGCTCATGTCGAGGTTGCGCACGACCAGCGGCAGCACCCGGCGCCTGCGGATCGCGTGATGCACCGCCGTGTACAGCATCATCATCGCGAAGTGGGCGCTGAAGACGGCGAGCGCGGCGACCAGCACCTCGTCCGGCGCGTCCGTCCGGCTGGCCAGCGCGAGCAGCATCACGGTGCGGACCGCGAATCGCAGCGGGCGGGTGAGCTGCAGCGTCGCCAGCCTGCGCACGAAGCCCGGAGCCCTGGAGTGCAGCACCTCGTCCGCGAGATACGTCACCGCCGATGCCGCGGCGAAGCCCCACAGGGACGGCAGCAGCGCGAAGACGGGCAGCGCGGCGAAGCCGGCACCGAGCAGGAGTACGAGGAGCAGGTCGGTCGCCCCGCGCACGCGCAGGACACCACACAACCGACGGATCATCATGAGCAGAATTCCTCTTCCGGGATGGCAGGCGCGTGGTGGGGCAAACGCCGCTGTTCATCAGTTCGACGTAAGAAGAGGGTGAAGAGTTGTACACCACACGGAAAGAAGCAGTTCACGTTCCGTTTGGCTGGTGTAAGGCGCCCGGCTCCCGCTCCGGAGCTGCCGGTACAGTCGCCGCGGGGAAGGGAGAGACGACGTGCGACTTCGCTGCGCGGTCCTGGACGACTTCCAGGGTGTGGCCACCGAGTCGGCCGACTGGTCGGTGATCGAGGACCGGGTGGAGGTCGTCGCACTGCGCGAGCACCTCGACGGCGAGGACGCCCTCGCCGCGACCCTCGCCGACTACGACATCGTCGTCACCCTGCGCGAACGCGTCCCGTTCCCCGGCTCGCTGATCGCACGCCTGCCGCGGCTGCGGCTGCTCGTCGCCTCGGGGATGCGCAACAGCGTCATCGACTACGCCGCCGCCGAGGCGCACGGCGTCACCGTGTGCGGTACGGCGAGTGCGTCGACGCCTCCCGTCGAGCTGACCTGGGCGCTGCTGCTGGGCCTGGCCCGCGGGATCGTCGGGGAGAGCGGGGCGCTGCGCTCCGGCGGGCCCTGGCAGTCCACCGTCGGCGCCGACCTGCACGGCCGCCGGCTGGGTCTGCTCGGGCTGGGGAAGATCGGCGGCCGGGTGGCGCAGGTCGGGCTCGCCTTCGGCATGCGGGTCGCCGCCTGGAGCCAGAACCTGACCGGGGAACGGGCCGCGGAAGTGGGTGCGGAACTCGCCGCCTCCAAGGAGGACCTGCTGGCCACCAGCGACTTCGTCTCCGTCCACCTGGCCCTCGGCGACCGCACCCGGAGTCTCGTCGGCGCCGCCGAACTGGCCCTGATGAAGCCGACGGCCTACCTGGTCAACACCTCCCGCGCGGCGATCGTGGACCAGGACGCCCTGCTGGCCGCGCTCCACGAGGGCCGGATCGCGGGCGCCGGTGTCGATGTCTTCGACGTCGAGCCGCTGCCCGCGGACCACCCGATGCGCACCGCACCCCGCCTCCTCGCCACGCCCCACCTCGGCTATGTGTCCCGGGCCAACTACGCGACGTACTACGGCCAGGCGGTGGAGAACATCCAGGCCCACCTCGCGGGTTCCCCGGTACGGCAACTTCCCTGAGGCCGCGTCACGCGACGGACGGATCTGCACCGGCAGAGACTTGACGCTGCGCCGATCGGAAACTTGACGCTGCGCCAATCGCAAACTTGACGCTTCGTCAATTAGCCTTAACGCACGGGTAGATGTCGCATATGCCAGAGGTCTACCGGATGGCGTCGCCGCGTCACATGCTCGATCTCGCCGGAGTCCTCGCACCAGGCCCCGCAGGCGCTCGTCCACGACCCGCTCCGGGCACTCGACGCCCGGCCCGAAGGTCCGCTCGGCGATCGCAGCACCGGCTTCTCCCGGGCCCACCGAGCCGTCGGCCGCACCAGCCGCCCGCCCCGTACGAAGGGGTCCAGGACGGCGTCCGCCGCGCCTCCGGCCCGTGCTCCGGCCGCGCCGACTCGCTGAACAGGCCGTAGAAGAGAGGTAGTTCATGCTGCGCGCCGCCCGTCATCACCTGTTCGCCCAGCCGCGCCCGCGTCAGCACGGTGCCCTTCGCCGACAGCCGGGCCGCCTCGGCGATCCGCTCGGGGCCGTCCGAGCCCAGTGCCACGGCGGCGGGAGCACGCAGCCGGCTCCCCTCGGCCGACGGCCCGGTCAACTGCCGGACCGGCGCGGCCGTGTCGGTGCCGGCGCCGGTGGTCATGACCGGCGGTCAGGGGGACATCCGCACCCGACGTCTCGTATTAACACCGGCCCGCGTCAACGCTCTTACGGGGAGAGTGAACCCCGCCGATCACCGTGACCGGCCCCGTACCACGCAGTTGAAGGGGCAGCGCGGTGGCTGGTCCTGCCACCGCACTCACCGAGCAACAGAAGGAGAACGTGATGTCTCGCATCGCGAAGGCAGCCGCCGTCGCTCTCGGCACCGGTGCCGTGGTGATCAGCGGGGCCGGCCTGGCCCTGGCCGATGCGGGCGCCCAGGGCGGGTCCGCCAACTCGCCCGGCGTCCTGTCCGGCAACGTGGTCGAGGTTCCCGTCCACGTGCCCGTGAACCTGTGCGGGGACACGGTTGACGTCATCGGCCTGCTGAACCCCGCCTTCGGCAACGGCTGCGCCAACCCGGGCACCCCCACCGGCACCCCCGGCACCCCCAGCACCCCCGGTGGCTACGGCAGCTGAGCCCAGCGCACAGGAGAAAGCCCCGGCACCTCGAGCGCCGGGGCTCTTCTCATGCCGTCACGCGCTCACGCGTACCGGTAGACCTTGCTCATGTCCTCCAGCCCGTCCGGCGTCACGTTCCAGGGCGGCAGCTTCTGGTGCCGGGAGACGATCCGCCCGCGCTGCGGGTCGGCGGATCCGGGCGGGTCCGCGGGCAGATAGCGGTGGCTGCGGTGGGCGCGCTGCCACCGGTACCACTGCAGGTCCAGGAAGGCGTGGTGCAGCCAGAACACCGGGTCGTTGACGGAGGCGCCGCCGAGCATCTCGCCGCCGACCCATCGGTGCACCCGGTTGTGGTTGCGCCAGGAGCCGCTGCCGCTGCCGGTCCCCCAGCCCTCCAGCTTGTTGCGGAAGCCCCGGGTGACCGTCGAGTCCCAGGGCCGGACGTCGTAGACGGCGTCGTCGAGGGCCCATTTCAGCTCGCTCTTGGTGGGCAGCGCGATGGGGGCGGCGGAACGGCCCAGGTCCCGGGTGAGGAACTTGCCGTCCGTGATCCCCTCCTTGATGGTCCAGTGGCCCGCCGAGTAGGCGAACGGACCGGTCATCACCTGCCGGTCGGAGCGCCGCCCGTTGCCGCCCAGCAGGTCCTTCGTCCAGGGCACGGACGTCGTCGTACGGTCCCGGGTCCAGTCCCAGTACGGCACCGTCACCGAGGAGTCCACGCGGCGCAGCGCCCGTTCCAGGTCCAGCACGAACCTGCGGTGCCAGGGCAGGAAGGAGGGGGCCATGTGCGCGGTGCGCAGGCCGGCCTCGCCGTCGGCGGTGTAGTAGTTGATGTGCAGGCGCACGAACTCGTCGTACTCACCACGCCGTTTGAGCTCCAGCAGGGCCTTCACGAACCGCCGGCGCTCGGTGGGGGTGAGCGTGCTGACGTCCTTACGCACGTACGCCATGCTCACCCCCCATGTGCATGTGTGCCGTCGTCGGCGTCCCGCCGACCGGGCCCGGGGCGAGGTCGCGCAGCTGCCGGCCGGGGCCCATCTCGTCGACGGCGGCGCGGGTCGCCTCCAGCGGGGTGCGGTACGAGCTGTAGTGGTCCACCATGCTCAGCCAGGTGCCGTCGGCCCGGCGCATCAGGTGCAGCGGGCGGCCGTCGACGGTGACCTGCCATTCGCTCTGGGGCACGGCGCGGCCGGCGATCGGCACCAGGACGCCCAGGATGCGGCGGCCCCGGTAGGTCTCGTCGAAGGAGCTGCCCTCGGGGCCGTCCGCCGAGGGGACCGGGCGGGAGGCGGCGACGACCGGTGCCAGCGCCAGGGCGGCGGCCGAGGCCAGCAGTCCCCGCGTCATCTCCCTCCGCGTCACTCTCCACGCACCCACTCTGACCTGCTGCTCCGCCCCCATCGCTACGCCATCGGCACCCACGACCATCGCTCTCTCCTCGTCCGGGATCAGATGTCCGTACGGGTAACCGTCGGAACGCGGACGGGGTCACCGGCACAGAGCCATCCGGTGGGTACGGCGGCCTCCGTACCGCCGGCTACAGGCCCGGGCCCGTGCCCAGGGAGGCGCCGGGGACGGTCCGCAGGGCCGGGGCGACGACGCCGGCCTGGGGGAGCTTGAGGTCCGGGAGGCCGAAGTTGTCCGGGTCGGGCTGGGTCACGGGGGCGTCCAGTGCCAGGCCGGGGCCGAGCGTGTACAGGTCGGAGGCGGGGGCGCCCATGCCGACGTGGTCGAAGCCGTCACCGAGGACGCGCGGCAGGGGTGCCCTGAGGTCCGCGCCGGGCAGGGCACCGGTCACCGGAAGCTGGGGCAGCGCCCGCTCGGGCAGGAGCCGCCCGGTGGCGTACCGCGGCCCTTCGGGGGCGCCCGGGGTCAGCAGCGGCACCTCGACACCGGCCTTGGGCACCTCCATGTTCAGGGAGTCGGAGACACCTTCCAGCGGTACGGCGACGGGGACCGCACCGACCGCCGCGGCGGGACCGGCGGCCCCCACGACGGCCGCGACGCCCGTGACGACTGCGGCAAGGGTTCCTCGGGTGGTCGACTTCATGGCAGGTACGGGCCCTTTCAGGATGCGTAGGGTTCGACGTCCGTACCGCGTAACGAGCCGGAAAACGACATCAGCTCACATTTCGCCCGAGTGCAGCAATTGTCGGCTCGTCACTCATCAGCTCGTCACTTGTCGGCTGTTCACTCATCGGCTCGTCATTCATCAGCCGATCCTTCATCAGCTGGTCCAGAAGTCCCACCATCGGGTCAGTACGAGCATTCCGACGACACCGACGTGCAGGAGCGGAGGCAGCCAGGTGAACTCCGCGAAGAAGGTCCTGGCCCATCCGGGGGCGGGCAGGAACCCGTTTCCGACGACGAGCGCGGTGGCGTACCAGAACATGACGATCGTGGCGACCCACGCCAGACAGCACCACAGGCACAGCGCGTTGATCCGGTACAGCGACTGGAACTGCAGCCAGGTGCAGAACCCCACGCCGAACAGGCACCCGGCCTCGAACGACAGCCAGTACCAGCCGGGGAACCGGGCGTCGGCCAGCAGGCTCATGCCGACGCAGACGACGATCCCGTAGGCCACCAGGCCCAGCATCGGGTTGGGGAACCCGAAGGCCGCGGCCTGGTCGCTCTTCATCACACTGCCGCAGGACACCACCGGGTTCAGACTGCATCCGGGGACGAAGTTCGGGTTCTCCAGCAGCTTGAACTTGTCGAGGGTGATGACCCAGGAGGCGAGCAGCCCGGCCGCCCCGGTGATCACCAGCAGCAGCCCGAGTCCCCTGCCGCCGGCCAGGGTCCGGGGCATCAGCGGCGCAGGCTGCGGGCCGGCAGGACGACGTGCGCGGCGGCCTTCAGGGTCTCGTCCGCACCGGCGAAGGCGGCCAGCGCGGCGGGCTCGACGGGCTTGCCGGGCTCGCCCTCGGGCCAGGCGCGGGTGGTGAAGACGAGGTAGGCGTAACCGCGTTTGGCGACGGCGGCGAGCCACTCCGGCGGCGCGTCGGCCTGGGCGACCAGCTGCGGCATGTTGAGGACGGCCTGACCGGCCTCGACCAGCAGGGTGACGGGCAGGCTCGGCTTGGCGGTGCCGTCGACCAGGTCGCCGCCGACCGGCAGGCCGTTGCCCTCCAGCAGCCGCCCGACCGCGGCGGCGGTGGCCTCCGGGCCGCCCTCGGCGTCCCCGAGGGAGTAGGCCAGCAGGTACGGCATGTCGCTGCCGTCGGGTGACTCGCCGCTCCAGGGAAGGACGACGAGCGTGCCGAGGGCGGCGGCGCGGAAGGGGCGGGCTTCGCTTGAGGTTGAGGTCACCGCGCGACCTTATCGACGGGGTGTGGCGCGGCCCGGCGGCTTCTCACTCTTACGGACCAGCGCCCGGGGCCGCTCCACACGATCGAGGGAAGGGGTCTCGAACCTCAGCTCTGCAGGGGCAGGCCGCCGAGCAGCGGGTTGTGCTGGTTCAGAGCACCGGTGGCGCCCTTGACGGTGCTGAGCACGGAGTCCTTGTTCTCGGTGCTGAGCGCGTCCGACTGGTGCTGCAGCGGCATGACGTCGTGCAGGGTGAAACCGCCCTTGGAGAGCGTGTTCACGGCGCCGTTGAGGCTGGTGGGCGTGAGGTCGGCGGTGCTGTGGGCGGCGAACGCGGGCGCGGCGACGCCGGCCAGGGCCACGGAACCGGCAACGACAGCGGCAGCCTTCAGGGACTTCATCCTGTTCCTTTCTTCGGCAACTCAGGTCGCCCCAGGGAGTTCTGACGCCGTGCCTAACGAGAGCCCTCCGGGCCGGAAACTCCGCGCCGAGAAGACATATGAGATCCCCTCCCGGCCGGTGAACAGCGCTCGGCCGTCGCGCCCGACGGATACGGCGGACACGACGGCCGAGGCGGCGCGAGCAGCGCGGATCACCCGGTGGGCAGCGCCGGCTCCGCCGGAAGGCTGGGCAGCGGCACGGGCAGCGGCAGGGGCAGGCCGCCGATGGTCGAGGTGATCAGGTCGACCAGGTCGCTCACGGCTCCGGTGACGGTGACCAGCAGCGCGTCGACGTTGGAGGTGACGGCCTGGAGCAGCGCGTCGATCGCGTTCTGCAGGTCGCCGGTGAGGTCGCGGGCCTGGCCGGCCTTGACGTCGCTCTTGGCGAACGTGGTGAGCAGGGGCGCGGCCGCGGGCACGGTCGGCGCGCCCACACTCGGGTCGGCCGGCAGGGACGGTGCGGCGGGCCGGCCCGGCGAGGCCGACGTGCTCGGGGAGGCCGACATGCTCGGGGAGGCGGCCGTGTTCGGGGAGGCCGACATGCTCGGGGAGGCGGCCGTGTTCGACATGGCCGGATCGGTGTTCGACATGGCCGGATCGGTGGGGGTCGCCGGGGTGGTGGGCGTGGCCGGGGTGGCGGGCGTCGCCGGTGCCGTCGGCGCTGCCGCGGCGGCCTTGGCGACGGCCGCCTTGGCCGCTTCGCCGAGCCTGCGGGCCTGGTCTGGGGTCAGCCGGCCCTTCTGCAGGGACTGGTCGAGCAGGTCGACGACCGGGTTGAGCACGGGGTCGACGTTGCGCAGGGACCTGACCTGGGCGAGCAGCGCGTCGGCGCCGGGGACCGCCGAACGGGAGCCGGCGTGGGTGCGCTCCCGGGCCGAGTCGGCGGCGACGGCGGCGGGGCCGGCGATACCGACCAGGAGGGCGGCGCAGAGGGTCGTGGACGCGAGACGCCGCACGGGCAGCACACGCATGGAGGTTCCTTTCGGTGGGGCAGGGGCCTGAGCCCACCGTTGAACCAGCCATGACGTTCCGCAACCGCTCACCCACCTGGAGTGAACCATCCGGGGGAGACCTGAACCGGCCGCCCGCCCGCGGACGAAGCGCGGGCGGACGGCCGGCCGAAGGGGTGCGTCCCGACGTCAGTCGTTGGTGCAGTGCCCGCCGAACGACGGGTTCAGCAGACCGATGACGTCGACGGTGTCACCGCAGACGTTGACCGGCACGTGAACCGGAACCTCGACGACGTTGCCCGACGCCACACCCGGCGAGTTGGCGGCGGTGCCGAGCGCGCCGGAGTCGGCGGCAGCCACACCGGCACCGCCGGCGACGGCCGCGATGGCGGCGGAGGTCAGGACCAGACCCTTCGCGATACGCGACATGGAGAGGTGCTCCTTGAAATCGACACGAACATCCGGGCGGAATGCCCAGCGCTGTGTCAACGCACGACACCGCCTGGGGTTGTGCCGCCAATGGAGTGATCCCTCAGGAAAGAAACCTTCACGATTCCAGCACATATGTCCGGGTTTCTTCCTGACCGCCGCACTCAGCGACCGCGACGCGGTGGTGACCAGCCGGGCGTCCGGCTCGTTTCCCAGCCGGACGCGTCGTGAGCCGGCGCTTCTTCCGTCGCCGTGAACGCGCGGGCATGACGCGCGTACCCACCCGCACCCCCCGAGCACCCCCGTGAGCGAGGTAACCCGCGAAATGCACCAGCCAGCACCCGACTTCCGGCCGCGGGTCCTGCATCTCGCGCAACCCGTCGACGGCGGGGTCGCCCGAGTCGTACTGGACCTCGTGCGGGCCCAGCTCACGGCCGGTCTGCGGGTCACGGCCGGGTGCCCCGGCGGCGAACTCGCCGCGGCCCTGCGGGACCTGGGCGCCGATGTGCGCGAGTGGCGGGCCGGGCGGTCACCGGGTCCGGGGCTGGCCGGTGAGATAGGACGGCTCGCACGACTGATCGACGAGGTACGGCCCGAACTGGTGCACGCACACAGCGCCAAGGCGGGACTCGCCGCCCGGCTCGTCGTGCGCGGGCGCATTCCGACCGTGTTCCAGCCGCACGCGTGGTCGTTCGAGGCCGTCGGCGGCGCCGCCGCCGCCCTCGCTCTGCGCTGGGAGCGGTGGGGGGCGCGCTGGGCCCACCGGGTGGTGTGCGTCAGCGAGGCAGAGCGCACGACCGGAACGAGCGCCGGGGTGCGCGCCGCGTACGCCGTGATCCCCAACGGCATCGACCTCGAGCGTTTCTCCCCCGCACCCGGCTTCTCCCTCATACCCGCCATGCCCGGCTCCTCCCTCACACCCGCGCCCACGGCACCGGAGCGCGACCGTGTCGCCCTGCTGCCCGGCCTCGACCCGACTGCGCCGCTGGTCGTCTGCGTCGGCCGGCTGTGCCGGCAGAAGGGCCAGGACGTGCTGCTGCGGGCCTGGGAGCGCATCCTGCACGCGGTGCCGGACGCCCGGCTGGTGCTCGTCGGCGACGGACCCGACCGCGCCGCGCTGGGCCGGCAGGCCCACCCCGCAGTCCACTTCACCGGTGCCGTGGCCGACCCCGTGCCCTGGTACCGGGCCGCCGACCTGGTGGTCCTGCCCTCGCGCTGGGAGGGCATGGCCCTCGCCCCGCTGGAGGCGCTGGCCTGCGGGCGGCCGGTCGTGGTCACCGACGTGGACGGCGCCCGCGAGAGCCTGCCGCCCGCGCACACGGCCCGCTGTCTGGTCCCGCCGGAGGACGCCGAGGCGCTGGCCGGGGCCGTCGTCGCGCTGCTGTCCGACGCTGCGCTGCGCGCGTCACTGGGCGAACAGGGGCGCCGTCACGTCCGGTCCACGCACGACATACGGCAGAGCGCGGAGCGGGTCGCGGACCTCTACCGCGCGCTCCTCGGCGCCCCGGCGGCGGACGAGGAAACACGCCCGTCCATGCCCTCCGAGTGCAGGGAGTCCATCCACTCGTGACTGCGGAACGCACCGTCCCCTCCCCCGGCGGGCAGCCACGGGACCACGGATTCCCGCCCGTCCCGGTCATGCCGGCCCGCCCCTCGGGCGGCTTCCGGTTCCCGGCTCGGCGGCGGCCCGCACGGCCCGCCTCACCCCTGCCGCTGCTCGCCGCCGACCTGCTCGCCGCGCTGGCGGGCGCGGTCACGCTGGGCGAGGCGGACCGCCGCCTGCTGCCGGTCGTCGTGCTGCTGTCGGGGGCGATACTCCTGCGCCCGCCCTCGCCCCGGCCGCTGCCCGGCGTGCTCGACGAACTGCCCGTCGTCTGCGGCCGGATCGCGGTCGCCTGGCTCTCCCTCGCCGCCCTGCTCGCCGCCGACGACCCCGGCCGCGCGCTGACCGCCCGCGCGCTGCTGCTGGGCTGGGCGGTGCACGCGACGGCGGCCTGCGCGGCCCGCGGCTGCGTGTACTGGCGGCGCCGCATGGTGCTGGTGCGCCACCCGCGTACGGCCCTGCTCGTCGGCTCCGCCGGAACCGCCCAGCGGGTCGCCGCCGCGCTGCTGCGGCACCCGCGCTGCGGGGTGCGGCCGGTGGGGGTCGTCGCCGAGCGTCCCGACGGCAGGGGCGGGCTGCCCGTGCTCACCAGCGGCGAGGAGGTGGAGCGGGCGCTCATCCAGAACGGGGTGCGGGTCGTGCTCACCGTCGAGCCGGCCATGCGCACCCGGCAGGGTCCGCTGCTGCGGGCGATGGCCGAGTCGGGCTGCACGGTGTGGGAGGTGGACGCGGACTGCCCGTCGTACGAGAGGCGCGACCAGCTCGCCGGGTTCTCCGTGCGCCGCCTGGACCTGGGCGACCGGCGGCGCGGCAGCCTCGGCAAGCGGCTGCTGGACACGGTGGTGTCCGGGATCCTGCTGGTGCTGGCCGGTCCGGTGCTGCTGGTGTGCGCGGTCGTGCTCAGACTCACCGACGGGCCCGGGGTGGTCTTCCGGCAGGAGCGCGTCGGCAGGAACGGGCGCCCCTTCACCCTGCTGAAGTTCCGCACCCACCGCCCGGTCGACGAGCACGAGGCGGCGACCCGGTGGAGCGTGGCGGGCGAGCGCGAGATGAGCCGCTTCTGCCGCTTCCTGCGGGTGACCTCCCTGGACGAGCTGCTCCAGCTGTGGAACGTCTTCCGGGGCGACATGAGCCTGGTCGGCCCACGCCCCGAACGCCCCTACTTCGTCACCCGGTTCAGCCGGGTCCATCCCGGCTACGCGGCCCGCCACCGCATGCGGACCGGCATCACCGGCCTCGCCCAGATCAACGGCCTGCGCGGCGACACCTCCATCGAGGACCGGGCCCGCTTCGACAACGCCTACATCGACGACTGGTCGCTGTGGCAGGACATCTGCATCCTGCTGCGCACCGCGGCCGCGCTCGTGCGTTCCACGGGGAGCTGACCGATGAGCCTCGCCCTGCCGCTCGGCCGCCTGCGCGATCCGTCCCCGGCGCTGCCGGTGGTCGCCGTGGTCGCCCTGCTCGCGCTGCCGCTCTCCCCCGGCGGCGAGAGCGGCGCGGGCCCGGCCGACGCGTTGTCCGCCCTGGTCGTCGCCCATTGCGTCGTACGGCTCCTGCGCGAGCGGCGGCGCCCGCTGTCCCGTACGGCCGCCGTGGTGCTCGGTCTGCCGGTGCCCGGCCTCGCGCTCGCCGCGATGGGCGCGGTGTCGCCGGGCGCCGGGATCGCCGGCCTCGGCCGTTACCTCCAGATCTTCGTCCTCGTGCCCGCCGCCGTCCTGCTGCTGATCCGCGACCGGCGTGACTTCCGGCTGCTGACCTGGTCGTTCGTGGGGCTCGCACTGTGGCAGGGGGCGATCGGCGTCGAGCAGTACGCCACCGGGACCGGCGCCTCCTACCAGGGCGAGGACATCCGCGCGGTCGGCACGTTCGGGGCGCAGGACGTGATGGGCATGGCGACCGTGGTGTCCTTCGGGCTGGTGTGCGCGGTCGCACTGGCGCTCGGCCGGACCCGGGGGCGCGAGCGGGGGATCGCGGCCGGCTGCGCCGTCGCCCTCCTGGTTCCCCTGGCGCTGTCCTTCAGCCGGGGCGCCTGGATCGCCACCGCCGTGACCCTCACCGTCCAGCTGGTGCTGGCCGGGGCGCGCCGGGCGCTGCGGGTCGGCGCGGCCGTCGTGGCGGCGGGTGTGGTCCTGGTGGGCGGTCTCGGGGTGGGCACGGCGATGCTGCAGGAGCGGATCGACAGCATCACGCAGGTCACCGACGCGCCCGACCAGTCGGTCACCGACCGGTACACCATGTGGGCGGCGGCCGGCGACATGTGGCGGCAGCACCCGCTGACCGGCGTCGGGTTGAAGGGCTTCCCCGAGTACCGCGACGGGCACGCCTCGCTCGCGCTGTCCTCGGGCAGCGACACGGAGGGCGCGGGCGCCGCCTACCGCAGGCAGCCGCTCCTGTCCCCGCACAACATGTACCTGCTGGTGCTCGGCGAGCAGGGCCTGACCGGGCTGCTCGGCCTGGCGGGCGGCTGGCTGGCCCTGCTGGTGTGCGCGCTGCGGGGCCTGGGGCGGGCCCGTCGTGCGAGCCGGGGCGGGGAGTGCGCGCTCACCGCCTGCGGGCTGCTGGTCTGGCAGCTGGCCGACTTCGCCTACGCCGACATCGGCGGCCCGTCGACCGTACTGACCGCGGTGTGCTTCGGGCTCGTGGCGTGGTGGGCGCTGGTGGGCGCGGAGGCCACCGGCTCCGACGAGCGCGACGCGCTCACGGGTGCCCGGGGCGCCGTCGTCGGGGAGGCCGCGCTCCGATGACGGTGACGCCCTCCCCGGGGCCCGGACCACGGACCGGTACGGTGCCGGGTCCGGACGGCGGCGACGGCGCGGTGGTGCTGCCGCCGGCCCGGTCCGCCGCGCGCGCCGCCCCGGCTGCGGGGACCGGTCCCGAACACGCCCCGCCCACCCGGAGGTTCCTGGCCAGGGCCACCCTCGTCACGGCCTCCCTCTCGGTCGCGGGGGCGCTGCTCGGGCTGGTCCGGGACCAGTCGCTGGCGCGGCTGTTCGGGGCCGGACGTGACACCGACGCCTTCCTCGTCGCCTGGACCGTGCCGGAGTTCGCGGCCACGCTGCTCATCGAGGACGGGCTGGCGTTCGCGCTGATCCCTGCGTTCAGCTTGGCCCTGGCCCGGCGCGCCCGGGGTGCCCCGGGCGACCCGGTCCGTTCGCTGGTGGCCGGCACCCTGCCCCGGCTGGCGCTGGCCTTCGCGGCGGTGGGCGCGCTGCTCGCCGCGGCCGCTCCGCAGCTGGTCGAGGTCCTCGCGCCCGGCCTGCGCGACCCCGCGCTCGCCGTGGACTGCACCCGGCTCACCGCGACCTGTGTGCTCAGCTTCGGGCTCGCCGGGTACTGCAGCGCGGCCCTGCGGGCCCACCGCCGCTTCCTGGTCCCGGCGGCGATCTACGTCGTCTACAACATCGGCATCGTCGGCACCGTGTTCACCCTCGGCGGCCGTTGGGGCGTGCGCTCGGCCGCGCTCGGGGTCGCGGTCGGCGGCTGCCTGATGGTGGTCTGCCAAGTACCGTTCCTGGTGCGGCAGTTGCGCAACCGCGGTACGGCCGGCTCCGTCACCGGGGACGTCGCGGACGCACAGCCCCTGGACATCGCGCTGATGGCCAGCGTGCTGCTGTTCGCGCTGTGCCGGCAGTCCCAGGTGCTCATCGAGCGGTTCCTCGCCTCGAACCTGCCCGCCGGGGCCATCTCGCACCTGAACTACGCGCAGAAGGTCGCGCAGATCCCGATGACGCTGTCGATGATGCTGTGCACGGTCACCTTCCCGCTGGTGGCACGGGCGCTCGCCGACGGCGACACCGAGCGGGCCCGGACCCGGGTGGAGCGGGATCTGGCGGTGGCCTGCTGTCTGGTGCTGCTCGGCACCGCGGCCGTCGTCGCCTGTGCCCCGCAGCTCGTCCGGCTCCTGTTCCAGCGGGGCGCGTTCACCGCCGCGGACACCGCGGCGACCGCGGGCGTGATGCGGGTGTACGCGCTCGGGCTGCTCGGCCAGACGCTGACCGGGGTGCTGGTCCGCTCCTACTTCTCGGCGGGCCGCGCCACCTGGTACCCGCTCGCCGCCATGACCGCCGGCATCGCCGTGACTTCCTGCCTCGGGGCGTGGACGGTCGGCTCCTGGGGCGTCACCGGGATCGCCGCGGCCAACGCCGCCGGCATCACGCTCACCGCCGCACTGCTGCTGTCCGGCATGGGCCCGCGCAGCGTGCCGATCCGTGTCCGGCGTGTGCTGCGTGAGTCGGGCCGGCCGCTGCCCGCCGCCGCGGCGGCCGCGCCGGCCGGGGCGCTGGTCGCGAGCCGGCTCACCGACCCGTTCGCCGGACTGCTCGCCGGGGGCGCCACCGTCACGGTGGTGTTCGTCCTGCTCGGCCGGGCCCTGGGCGCCCAGGGATGCGCGCCCGCACTCCAGTTCCTCCGCACCCTCGCCCGAAGGCTCGCCCATGCCGTCCTCCGTTGAGTCCCCGCTCCGCGCCGGTGCCACCGGACCCGGTTCCGTCCCCTGGATCGCCATGTACCACTCGGTCGGCGACTGCTCCTACGACCCGTACCGCGTCACGGTCACGCCCGGCCGGCTCGACCGGCAGCTGCGCTGGCTGCGCGGCCGGGGCCTGCGGGGCGTGTCGGTGGCCGAGCTGCTCGCCGCCCGCGCCCGGGGCGAGGGACGCGGCCTGGTGGGACTCACCTTCGACGACGGGTATGCCGACTTCCTCGACAACGCCCTGCCCCTGCTGGCCCGTTGGGAGTGCACGGCCACCCTGTTCGTGCTGGCCGGCCGGCTCGGCGGCGACAACGCGTGGGACCCGCTGGGCCCGCGCAAGCCGCTGCTCACCGCCGCCGGTGTCCGGCACGCCGCCCTGGCGGGTGTGGAGATCGGCTCGCACGGACTCACCCACGTCGACCTCACCCGCGCCGGCGACACCTCCCTCGGCGCCGAGACCGCCGAGAGCCGCGCGCTGCTGGAGAAGCTGACCGGCACCCCGGTCACCGGTTTCTGCTACCCGTACGGCACGGTCGACCGACGGACCGTCGACGCCGTACGGAAGGCCGGTTACGGCTACGCCTGCGCCATCGACCCGGGTGTGCTGAGCGGCCCGTACACCCTGCCGCGGGTGCACGTCGGGCAGAACGACACCGCCGTGCGCCTGTTCCTGAAACGCCGGCTCCACCGGCTGCGCCGCCGTCCCGTCGAGGGGCTGCGATGAGGGCGCTGCACATCATCACCGGGCTCGGGGTCGGCGGCGCCGAACAGCAACTGCGGCTGCTGCTGCGGCAGCTGCCCGTGGAGTGCGATGTGGTGACGCTGACCAACCCGGGGCCGGTCGCCGCGGGGCTGGCCGCCGACGGTGTACGGGTGGTGCACCTCGGCATGGGCGGCAACCGTGACCTCGGCGCGCTGCCGCGCCTGGCCCGGATCATCCGGGACGGCCGCTACGACCTGGTGCACACCCACCTCTACCGGGCCTGCCTGTACGGCCGGATCGCCGCCCGGCTCGCCGGGGTCCGCGCGGTCGTCGCCACCGAACACTCCCTCGGCGACTCGCAGATGGAGGGCCGGCCGCTCACCGCGGGCGTGCGCGCACTGTATCTGGCCGGTGAGCGGCTGGGCCGGTCCACGGTCGCCGTCTCCCCCACGGTCGCCGAGCGGCTCACCCGCTGGGGCGTGCCCGGGCCGCGCATCGAGGTGGTGCCCAACGGCATCGACCTGGAGCGGTTCCGCTTCGACCCCGTACGACGCGTGCGCACCCGCGCCCGGCTCGGGCTGCCCGAGGACGCGTTCGTCATCGGCGGCATCGGCCGGCTGCACCCAGGCAAACGCTTCGACGTCCTGATCCGGGCCCTCGCCGAACTCCCCGGCGACAGCCGGCTGCTGCTGGTCGGCGGGGGCGGCGAGGAGGGCGCCCTGCACCGGACCGCCGTCGAGGCCCGGGTCGCCGACCGGGTGCTGTTCGCCGGCGAGCGGCCGTACGCCTGTGCCGACTCCCTCGGCCCGGACCTGCCCGCGCTGGCCTCGGCGATGGACGTGCTCGCCTCGCCGTCCCCGGAGGAGGCCTTCGGACTGGCCGTCGTCGAGGCGCTGGCGGCCGGGCTGCCGGTGCGCTACGCCTCCTGCCCGGCGCTCAAGGACCTGCCGCCCGAGGCCGCCCCGGATGCCCTGCGGGTCCAGGGCGGCGCGGCCGCCTACGCCCGCGCGCTCGCCCGGGTCCGCGCGGCCGGCCCCGGCCCGCGCACCGCCCCGGAGGCGGCCCGCCACTACTGCATCAGCCGCAGCGCCGACCGGCTCATGGACGTCTACGCGGCAGCGCTCGCCCCCACCGTTCCCCAGCCCCGATCCTCCGAGGGAGTCACCTCGCCATGACCGAGAACCTCACCCGGTACCCCCGCCCGGACCGCCTCACCCGCGCCCGCAGGCTGCCGCCCTGGTCGCTGGTGGCGGCCGGCGTCCTCGCGGGCGGGCTGCTGGGCGGCGCGTACGGCGTGCTGAAGACACCGACGTACACGGCCACCAGCTACGTCGTCGCCGTACCCACCGAGCACTCCGACTCCGCCTCCGCGCTCGGCTTCGCCCAGGCCTACGGCCGGGTCGCCACCCAGCTCGCGGTGCTCGGCGACGCGCAGGCGGCGGCCGGGGTGCCCGTGGAGACCCTGCGCGACAGCGTGCGCACCGCCACCTCGCCGGACGCCCCGATGGTCGCCGTGTCCGCCACCTCCGACCGCCCGGCCCGGGCCGCCGACATGGCCGACGCGGTCGCCCGGGCCCTCACCCGGCAGGCCGACGCCGCCAAGGCCGAGACGCACGTCGAACTCGTGCAGTTCTCCCGCGCGTTGCCGCCGACCGCGCCGAGCTCGGCGTCGGCCGGGGTGACCGCCGCGGTGGGCGCGAGCGCGGGCGGGCTGCTCGGCGGGCTGGTGCTGCTGGTGCGGCCCGGGCGCCGGCCAGAGCAGGAGCCCCTGCGCCCGGCCTCGGTGCCCGGACCCGCGATCGCCGCCGACGCGCGCGGCCGGCTGTGACGGCGACGTACACGGCGTCCCCGGCCCACACCGCCGGCCTCGTCACCGACGGGGACGCCTTCGCCGAGCTGGCCCCGGACTGGGGGCGGCTGTACGGGCGCTGCGCCACCGCGACCCCGTTCCAGAGCCACGCCTGGCTGCACTCGTGGTGGCGGTCCTACGGCAGCCAGGGGCGGCTCAGACTGCTGCTGGTGCGCTCCGGCGGCGAACTGGTCGCCGCCGCGCCGCTGATGCTGGTCCGCCGCCCGCTGCCCGCGCTGGTGCCGCTCGGCGGGGCGATCTCCGACTACGGGGACGTGCTGCTGGACGACACCGTCCGCGGGCACGCGGCCGACACCCTCACCGAGGCCCTGTCGGAGGCGGCGCGCACGGCGCTGATCGACTTCCGCGAGGTGCGGCCGGGCGGCGCGGTGGAGCGCGTCTACGACCGCTGGCGCGGGCCGTGCCGCACGGTCGGCGACTCGGTGTGCCTGGAGCTGCCCGCCGTGCCCATGGACGAGCTGGTCGCCCGGCTGTCGTCGGACAAGGCCCAGCGGGTGCGCGCCAAGCTGCGCAGGCTCAGGGCGCTGGGCGTGGAGCGGCGGGTGGTCGCTCCCGAGGACGTGGCCACGGCGCTGCACCGGCTGCTGGAGCTGCACCGGCTGCAGTGGCAGGGGCGGAAGGTGACGACGGAGCATCTGCGGCCGCGCTTCCGGGAGCACCTGGTGCGCGCGGTGGGGCCGATGGTCCGCTCCGGCGACGCCGTCGTGACCGAGTTCCGGATCGGCGCCGACGTGGTGGCGGTCGACCTGACGCTGCTGTCCCGGAGCCTGGCCGGCGGCTATCTGTACGGCGCCCATCCGGGCCTCAGGGAACGCAAGGCGGACGTGGCCGTGATGCTGCTGGACGCGTGCGCGGAGGGCGCCGCACACAGCGGCGGCACGCTGAGCCTGCTGCGCGGCGAAGAACCGTACAAACACCACTGGCGTCCCGAACGGGTCGTCAACCAGCGGCTCCTGCTGGCCCGGCGGCGCACCGCCCCGCTGCTGTCGGCCGCGCTGTGCGACGCGGCCGCCCGGCGACGGGGCAAGGAGGTGCTGCACCGGTGGAGGGAACGCGGTCAGGGATAGCGGGCGCCCGGTCCCGTCCGGGCCCGGTCCCGCGGTCCGGTGCGGCCGTACAGGGCGGAGCGGTAGACCGCGGACGACCCTGGGTTGTCCGAGCACTGCCACACGCCGTGCGGGCAGTAGTCGGTCAGCGTGTTGTACAGCGGCCGGTGGTCGTCGATCCAGCCGAGCATGCGCCGCATGTACTCGGCGTTGTCGCCGTTGCGGAAGAGCCCCCACTCCGGATACGAGATGGGCTTGCGGTGGGATTTCGCGAAATCCACCTGCCGCTGCAGACCATAGGGCTCCTTCACCTGTTCGTCGAACGGCATTCCGGCCGGCTGGTCGTAGGAGTCCATTCCGATGATGTCGACCTTGTCGTCCCCGGGATAGCACTCGGTCCACGGAACGGCGTCCCGGCCGCGGCTCGGCGCGAAGTCGAAGCGGAACTTCTGGCCCGGCACCGCCCGCATCGCCTTGACGATTCTCTTCCAGTACGCCTTCCATGCCTCCGGGTCCGGTCCGCAGCGGTGGGTGTAGGTGATGCCGTTCATCTCCCAGCCGAGCACGACGACCGTGTCCGGGACCCGCAGCTTCACCAGCCGCTCGGCCAGCGTGCGGAAGTGCCGGTCGAACTGCCCGTCCGCGCCCTGCCGCAGCAGCGACCGCACCTGGTCGTCGGACAGGTGCTCCTCGTTGCGCTCCTGCATGGGCACGTTGAGGACGAGGGTCCGGTCCGCCTTCTCGCGCCGCCACTGCGCCCACGCGTCCAGGAAGCCGGGCGGGCCTTCGATGTCCTCCCAGCGGCCGCCGGGCAGATAGGTGTGCGCGACCTTCAGCTCGGTGCCGCCCAGCCAGTCGCTCAGCTCCGCCATGCGGGTCACCCCGGCCGGACCGGAGTCGAGGAAGGCACCGAAGGGCGGGGGCGCCGGCGCGGGCGCGGCAGCGGCCCCGAGAGCGGCCGACGCGGTGACGACCGCCGCGAGCACGGTCAGCCGCCGGAACCGGGTGCTCGGCCGCTGTGGAGTCATGCCTTCCCCTGCCTCTCTTTTCGCGCAGATTTCCTGATATTGACACCCAGTCATACCGATACGACTTCCGCCAGCGCGGCTACGGCTTCCAGGTGGCCCGGACCCCCGCGCGGGCGAACGAACCGAAAGGAAAGAGCCCGCGCCCTGCACCTGCACCTGGACCTGGACCTGGACCTGACCTACCGTCCGCTGCCGGACGGGAGGCCCTTGCCCGGCCGCGAGTTCGTGGTGGAGAACTGCGCACCGCTGCACGCGGGCCGCGCCCGGCACCAGGGGAGCGGGAGCCGGCCTGGCACGCGCCGGCCGCCCGGGACCGCACCGACGACCCCACCGACGGCTTCCCCGACGGCTTCCCCGACGACATGAAAGCGAGCAGTTGCTGATGTACGACCTGCTGGTGGTGGGATCGGGCCCGTACGGTCTGTCGATCGCCTCGCACGCCGCGGCGGCCGGGCTGAACGTGCGGGTCTTCGGGCGGCCCATGGCGTCCTGGCGTGACCACATGCCCCGTGGGATGTACCTGAAGTCGGAGCCATGGGCGTCCAACCTCTCCGATCCCGAAGGCCGTTGGCGTCTCGACGTGTTCTGCGCGTTTCGCGGCATGACGGCCCGTCACGCCGAGCCGATCCCGCTGGACGTGTTCGCCGAGTACGGGATGTGGTTCGCGCGCAACGCCGTGCCCGAGCTCGACGAGCGGACCGTGGCCCGCGTGGCTCCGCTCAACGGCGGCTTCGAGGTGGTCACCGAGGACGGCGAGAGGCTGGCCGCGCGGACCGTCGCGCCGGCCGTCGGCGTGCTGCCGTTCACCGAGATCCCGGCGGCGCTGCGCGGCCTCCCGCCGGAGCTGGTCTCCCACAGCAGCCACCACGCCGGCCTCGACCGCTTCCGCGACGGGGACGTCACCGTGATCGGCGGCGGGCAGGCGGCCCTGGAGACGGCCGCGCTGCTGGCCGAACAGGGCACCCGGGTAAGGGTGCTGGCCCGAGCGGACCGGCTGCGCTGGAACGACGTGCCGCCGCCCTGGGAACGCCCCTGGTGGCGTACCGCCCGCGCCCCGCACAGCGGCCTCGGCCCCGGCTGGCGGAACTGGTTCTACGCCGAGCGGCCGGCCCTGTACCGGCGGCTCCCGGAGCGGACCCGGACCCGGATCGCGGACCGCGCGCTCGGCCCGGCCGGGGCCTGGTGGGTGCGGGAGCGGGTGGAGAGCCGGGTGGAGGTCCTGCTCGGCCAGGAAGTGGCGGCGGCGCGTGAAGTGCCGGGCGGGCTGCGCCTGGAGACGGTGGCCCGGCAGGGCGGGACGCGGTCGCTGGAGACCGGGCACGTCATCGCGGCGACCGGGTTCCGGGCCTGCCGCGACCGGCTGCGGCTGCTCTCCCCCGAGCTGCGCGCGCTGCTGGCGACGTCGGCCGACGGCGCCCCGGAGGTGGGGACGGACTTCGAGTCGTCGTACCCCGGCCTGTTCCTGGCCGGTCTGGTCACGGCGTCGGGCTTCGGCCCGGCGATGCGCTTCGTGCACGGCGCGACCTTCACGGCGGGCACGCTGGTGCGCGGGGTACGGCGCCGGCTGCGCGCGGGGCCGGCGGGCTGGCGGATCCCGGCCGCACGGCGTGGCGAGGTGCCGGAGAGCGTGCGGCACTGAAGGATGCGGTACGGCGCCACTGCGGAGGGCGCCTGCGTGTGGCAGGGACGCGGGGTGCCGGGCACTGGGGTCCGGCACCCTGCGCGCTACCGCCCGGAGGCCGTCCGGCTGCGTCGGTACAGAACCGTCCCGGCCGCGATCAGCGCGGCACTGGCGGCCGAAGTCGCCAGCATGGCCCGTGCGTCACCACCGGTGTGCGCCAGGCTGGGCGGCTGCCCCGGGTGGTGGTCGCCACCGCCGTAGGACGGGGGCGTGTGGTCGCCGCCGCCGTAGGGCGGAGGTGTGTGATCGCCACCGCCGTAGGGCGGGGGCGTGTGATTGCCGCCGCCGTAGGGCGGGGGCGTGTGATTGCCGCCGCCGTAGGGCGGGGGCGTGTGATTGCCGCCGCCGTAGGGCGGCGGGGTCGAGTGATCGCTACCGCCGTACGGAGGCGGGGTCGAGTGATCGCTACCGCCGTACGGGGGCGGAGTCGAGTGCTCACCGCCGTACGGAGGCGGAGTCGAGTGCTCACCGCCACCGTACGGAGGCGAAGTCGGAGTCGGAGTCGGAGTCGGGTGACCGCCACCGCCGTAGGGAGGCGGAGTCGAGTGCTCACCGCCGCTGTACGGAGGCGGAGACTTGTGGCCCCCGTTGCCGTGCGGAGACGGAGTCCTGTGGTCCTCGCCGGTGTGGCGCGGTGGAGTCCTGTGGTCCTCGTCGGCATGGCGAGGCGGAGTGGCGTGGCTGTCACCACCCTGCGTGGACGGGGTCGTGCGGCTGCCGCCGTCCTGCGTGGACGGAGTCGAGTGCTCACCGCCGTTACGCGAGGACTGGGCCCCGGTGCTGTCGTCGCTCGTCGAACCGTTGGTGTTGGCACAGGAGTTGCCGAACGCCGGGTTCAGCGCGGCGGCCGCGTCCACGGAGTTGCCGCAGACATTGATCGGGACGTCCACCGGGGCCTGGACAGTGTTGCCGGACAGCACGCCGGGCGAGCCCTGGGCGGCGCCCTGCGCGCCCGAGTCGGCGAGCGCATAACTGCCGCACAAGGACAGCATGCCGGTCGCGGCTGCTGCCACGACCACGCCCTTGCTGAGGGTCTGTCGCAATCTCGTTGTCTTCCTGCTCGAAGAAGTGGGAAGGCCGGCCTCGGGACGAAGAGATCGAAGGATCGACGGTCCGAGGCCGGCCAGGACACAGCCGGTGGGCTGATGTGTTGAGTTACGTGCGTCAGTCGTTGGCGCAGGGGTTGCCGAACGCCGGGTTCAGCAGGCCGATGACGTCGACCGTGTCCCCACAGGCGTTGACCGGCACGTGGACCGGGACCTCGATCACGTTCCCGGAGAGGACACCGGGGTTGTTGGACGCGGCACCGGTGGCACCGGCGTCGGCGAACGCGGGAACCGCCCCGGCCAGGGCCAGGATGGCGCCGGCAACGACGGCAGCGCTCTTCTTCATGGACTTTCCCTTCTCTGCGGTCATGCCCCTATGACGGCCGAAGACCGAGCGAGCACAGCTGGAACGGCTCGCACCATGACCGGCAGGTTGTAAAACGAGGGATAGACAGCAGAAGAAACTGCGGAACGCGAGTCGCCCTGGAATTCACTCGAACGCCCCCAGAGAATTGACACGTTGGCGCATGCATGGAGAAACGCTTCTTCGAAAAAGGCCGCGAAAGACGGCGAAAGCCGCCCGGGCAGCGGCGGGAAATCCCGCACGCAACCCGAGCGGCCTTCGGGCCGGACCGGATCAGCCGTTGTTGATGCCGTTGCCCGCCAGGACGGAGACGTCGTCCACGACGTGCGACAGCGGCTCGTCGTCCTTGGCCTGCGACGAGTTCTCCGCGCACTGCTGGTTCTGCGGCGCGGACAGCACCGGGATGTCCTGCGCCCCGACGTTGACGGCAGCGAGGATGGACTGGGCGTTGACCTTGGCCGGCAGGCCGACGCACAGCTTGTTGAGCGAGCTCTGGACCAGCGTGGCCTGCGGGCTCATGCTGCCGCCCGTGGTGGAGTTGCCGAACGCCTCCTGGGCGTCGTTGCCGCTCAGGGCCGTGGTGCCCGTGTCGTTGCCGATGGCAAGCGCCTGGGGGGCCACCGCCGCCGACATGCCGACCACGGACGCGGCGACCGCGGCCGCGGCCATTGCCTTCTTCAGCATTTCGCTTTCCTTTCCTCACTGCTCGCCAAGACGCACGTTCCTGCCCCGCATCAACCCCGCCCGAACCGATTGGTTGCGGGGCATCACCCGATCGGATCGTTCAGCTGCGTGGATTCGGTGGAATTCCCCCACAGTTCGCCCCTTGCGCATGCGCCACCGCCCCCGTGTAGGCCATCAGAGTGAAGGACAGCAACCCATCGACTGATGGGCAGTTGACCAGGACGCTCCGATGGACGGGGTTTCTCCAGAAGGGAATTGCAAGTGATCAAGAAGGTTCTGGCCTCCGCCGCGGTCGCCGCCTCCGTCGTCGGCTTCTCCGCCACCGCCGCGTCGCCGGCCCTCGCCACCGGCAACGACACGGGCACTACTGCCCTGAGCGGCAACGACGCCGTTCAGTCGTTCGGCAACTCCAGCACGAGCGGGGACCTGAGCCCCCAGCTGGCGCTCATCCAGGGCTCGTTCAACAAGCCCTGCATCGGACTGCCGGCCAAGGTCAACGCCCAGTCCATCCTGGCGCTGGTCAACGTCGGCGTCCAGGACATCCCGGTCCTGTCCGCGCCGCAGAACCAGCAGTGTGTCGAGAACTCCACCCAGGCCAAGGGTGACGAGCCGCTCTCGCACATCCTGGACGACATCTCCGCGCTGTCCGCCAACGGCACCAGCAACCACTGATCCGGAGATCGCTCCGGCCCTGCACGGGCCCTCCCCGACGGGCCGCCGACTTCTCGGCGGTCCGTCGGCCTGTTCCGGCCCACCCGGACGCACCAAAGGCAGGGCGTCTGTCACCTCATCGGACTGCGCTGCTCCAATCGAGGCAAAGCCCGCAACTCCGGCGCGTCCCGGGCCGTTGACGATCACGCAGCTCCTCCCCGGAGTCCGCCTTTCGAAAGGGAACGAACATGAAGAAGCTGTGGGCAACCGCGGCCGTCGCCGCCTCCGTCGCCGGCCTCGCGGGTGCGGCCGCCCCGCAGGCCCTTGCCACCGGCAACGACCACGGCACCACGGCCCTGAGCGGCAACGAAGCTCAGTCCTCGTTCGGCAACTCCGGCACCCTCGGCGACCAGAGCCCCCAGCTGTCGCTGGTCCAGAGCTCGGTGAACAAGCCCTGCGTCGGCCTGCCCGCGAAGGTCAACGTCCAGTCGGTGGCCGCGCTCATCGCGAACGTCGGCGTCCAGGACATCCCGGTCCTGTCGGCGCCGCAGAACCAGCAGTGTGCGGAGAACTCGACCCAGGCCAAGGGTGACGAGCCGGCCTCGCACATCCTGGACGACATCTCGGCGCTGTCGGCGAACGGCAACTCCAACAGCTGAGCAAACTCCCCGAACGGCGGGTCACCGGTTCCTCCGGTGGCCCGCCGTTCGCGTGCGCTACCTCCGGTACAGCTCCTCGATCCGCTCGGCGTAGACCGCCGTCACGGCGTGCCGCTTCACCTTCAGGGACGGGGTCAGCAGCCCGTTGTCCTCGGTGAACTCCCCCTCCACGAGCGCGAAGGCACGGATCGACTCGGCGCGAGAAACGGCCTCGTTGGCGTAGTCGACCGCCTTCTGCACCTCGGCCCGCAGCCGCTCGTCACGGACCAGCCCGGTCAGCGGGGTGTCCGGGGGCAGCCTGCGCACCGCCAGCCAGTGGGCGACCGCCTCGGCGTCGAGGGTGATCAGGGCCGCCGCCCGTACCTCGCGCACGGCGCCCGTCGCGTACCTGATGATCTCGACCGAGCCGCGGGCCGTCAGGTCGGTGCGCCGCCGTGCCCGCTTCGGATCCCTGCGTACGCCCATGAAGGCTCCCGGTGGTGGCTCGAGCGTGCCTGCCGGGACGTCAACTTACTCCGAAGTAAGGAGTGGCCAATGGGACATGCGGGGTCTCAGTCCCCGGTGTCCGTGTCGTGTGCCTCCCGGATCGCGTCGGCGAGGTCCTGGACGTCCTGGTCCTCGGTGACGTCGGCCAGCGTGGCCGCCCGGGCGGCGAGGCGGGTGAGGCCGGGGGCGGCGGGGAGGGCGGGGCCGTGGTCGGTGCCGCCGGCGCGCAGCGCGTCGGCGAAGTAGGCGGCGACCGCGGTGACCTGGAAGCGGGGGCTCGCCTCCCAGACGGAGTCCTTGAGGGCGCCGGTCTCCAGGGCGCCCGTCTCCTCGTGCGGGGCCCGGGTGGTGGGGTCGAGCCAGCGGACGGTGGCGGTGGCGAGGTGGCCGTCGGCACCCGGGGTGGTGCGCACCGCGTACAGGGCGGTCACGGTGTGGCCGGGGCCGACCTCGCCGCCGTCCACGCGGTCGTCGCGGAAGTCGTCGTCGGCGACCTTGCGGTCGTCGTAGCCGACGAGGCGGAACTCGGCGACGGTGTGCGGGTCGAAGGCGACCTGGGCCTTGGCGTCGCGGGCGGTCAGCTCTATGTTCTGCGGGAGTTGCTCGCAGAAGACCTTGCGGGCCTGGTCGGTGTCGGAGACATAGGCGGTGTGGCCGTCGCCCTTGTCGGCGAGGCGTTCCATGAGGGCGTCGCCGTAGTTGCTGCCGACGCCGACGCCGAAGAGGGTGATGCCGTGCTCGCGGCGGGCGGAGTCGATGCGGCGCAGGATCGCGTCGGGGCTGGTCTCGCCCTCGTTGGCGAGGGCGTCGGAGACGAGGACGACCCGGTTGGTGGCGCCTTTGCGCAGGCCCGCGACGGCGGTGGCGTAGCCGGTCTCGACGCCCGCGCCGAGGTTGGTGGAGGACTGGGCCCGGAGGCCGTCGACGGCGTCGTGGACCTCGCCGCGGTGGCCGCCGAGCCGGGTCATCGGCAGGACGGTCTCGGCGTGTTCGCTGAAGGTGACGACGGCCACCGAGTCGTCGTCGCGCAGCCGGTCGGTCATGGTGCCCAGGGACTGCCGGGCGAGGTCGAGGCGCCCGGGTTCGTCCATGGAGCCGGAGACGTCGACGACGAAGGTGAGCGCGGCCGGCGGGCGCTCGCCCGCCGGTTCGGCGGCCCGGGTGGCGAGGCCGACACGGACCAGGGACCAGTCCGGCCTGGCGGTGCGGGCGCCGTCGACGGTGACGGAGAAGCCGTTGCCGTCGGGGCGGCGGTAGTCCTGGCGAAAGCTGTTGACGAACTCCTCGGGGCGGATCGTCGACGGGTCGGGGGTGCGGCCGTCGGCGAGGGTGCGGCGGGCGTAGGTGTAGGAGGCGGTGTCGACGTCGAGGGCGAAGGTGGAGAGGTGGTCGTCGGAGGGGGCCGTCTCGAAGCCCTGGCCGTCGCCCCGGTCGTTCCTGCCGGGGGCGGGGGCGGGCAGGCCGTGTTTGTCGGCGTTGCTGGTGTGGCTCTCGGAGCCGCCCGCCGAGCAGGCCGTCAGCAGCAGGCTGCCCGCCGCCGTGAGGGCGAGCAGCGTGCCGCGTATCCGCCGTGATCGCTGTGTCCGGTTCCGCTCCATCTCGCGTTCCCCCTGCGTCGGTTGACGTCGGCTTGTGCGACCTCTGCCGACTGTGACGGCGCGGGGTGCCGGAACGTGCGCCCCAGGGTGTTGCGGATGCGTCTCGAACCGGCCACGGCGGGGGCCCGTCGAGACCGGCGGGTGATCCGCCGGTGACCTAGGACACCACGTCCTTGCGGGCGAAACCCCGGAAGGCCAGGGCGAACAGCACCAGGGCGTACGTTATGGAAATCGCGGTGCCCTGGATCATGCCGGACCACTCGGGGTGCGGTTGTACGGCGTCGGCCCAGGCGAACTGCCAGTGCGCGGGCAGGAAGTCGCGCCAGTGGCCGAGGGCGGTGACCGCGTCCAGGACGTTGCCGACGATGGTCAGGCCGACCGCGCCACCGACCGCGCCGAGCGGGGCGTCCGTCCTGGTCGACAGCCAGAACGCCAGTCCCGCGGTGACCAGTTGGGACACGAAGATGTACGCCACGACCACCGCCAGCCGCTGCGCCGCCGTACCGGAGTCCAGCGCGCCGCCGGTGGGGATCTGCAGCGGGCCCCAGCCGTAGGCGGCCGTGCCGACCGCGAGGGCCACGACCGGCAGCAGCACCATCGCGGCGAGGCTCAGTCCGAGCCCCACGACGAGCTTGGACCACAGCAGCCGGGCCCGGGGCACGGGTGCGGCCAGCAGATAGCGCAGCGAGGACCAGCCTGCCTCGGAGGCCACCGTGTCACCGCAGAACAGGGCGACCGGGATCACCAGCAGGAAGCCCGCCGAGACGAACAGGTTGACCGCGGCGAAGTTGGCGCCGGACGCGGTGGCCGTGTCCATCAGGGTGACCTGGCCGTTGCGCCCTGCCGGGTCGCCGCCGATCGCGAAGGCGATGAGCAGCACGAACGGCAGGACGGCCAGGATCGCGCCCATGACCAGCGTGCGGCGCCGCTTGAGCTGGCGGACCAGCTCGACGCGCAGGGGCAGGGTGCGGCCCGCGCGGTAGCCGGAGGCCGTCTCGGTGCGCTCGGCGAGCGTGCTCATGCGGAACCTCCGATCAGGGTGAGGAAGGCGTCTTCCAGGCGCCGGTGGGGGCCGACCGAGGCGACGGGCACCTCCAGGCGCACCAGCTCCACGACCAGCCGCTCGGCCGTGCCGCCGGGTTCGAGGCGGACCAGCAGCCCGTCCTCGGTGCGCACGGCGGAGGCGACGCCGGGCAGCGCGGCCACCTTCTCCACGACCGGCTCGTCGACGGGTGTGCCCGTGCCGACCAGCAGGGTGTCGCCGGAGCCCACGATCTCGCCCACCGGGCCCGCCTGGACGAGCCGGCCGCGGTCCATCACCACCAGGTGGGTGCAGGACTGCTCGACCTCGGCGAGGAGATGGCTGGAGACGATCACCGTGCGGCCGGCGGCCGCGTAGCGGATCATCACCTCGCGCATCTCGCGGATCTGCGGCGGGTCGAGTCCGTTGGTGGGCTCGTCCAGGATGAGCAGGTCGGGCAGGCCGAGCATGGCCTGGGCGATGGCGAGGCGCTGGCGCATGCCCTGGGAGTAGGTGCGCACCGCGCGGGCCAGGGCGTCGCCGAGGCCGGCGATCTCCAGGGCCTCGTCCAGGTGCGCGTCCTCGGGCGGGCGGCCGGTGGCCCGCCAGTACAGCTCCAGGTTCTCCCGGCCGGACAGGTGCGGCAGGAAGCCCGCGCCCTCCACGAAGGCGCCGACCCGTGACAGCACCGGCGCGCCGGGCCGGATGGCGTGGCCGAAGACACGGATCTCACCGCCGTCCGGTTTGATCAGGCCCATGAGCATCCGCAGGGTGGTCGTCTTGCCTGCGCCGTTGGGCCCGAGCAGGCCGAGGACCTGGCCCTTGTCCACACGGAAGGACAGCTCGCGCACGGCGGTGGGGGTCCCCCCTGCTCGAGCGAAGCCGAGAGCTTGGGGGAGGTCGGTGGACCTGGCGTAGCGCTTGCTCAGGCCGGTTATCTGCAGCGGGACTTCGGCGAGTGCCGGGTCGGGCGCGGGGGCGGTCGTACGGCGACGGCCGGTGAACAGCAGGGCGAGCGCGCCCGCGGCTCCGGCCAGGGGCAGCCACCACACCCAGGCGGGCAGGGGAGCCGCCGCGGTGGTGACGGCGGGGGCCGTCGGCACGCTCAGGCCTCCCCGGAGGGAGACGGTGTACGTGGCCGGGGCGGCCGGTGAGGCGTAGCCGAGGTCGGTGGAGGCGAGGACCAGGCGCAGCCGGTGGCCCTTCTGGACCTCGTGGTCGATCGCCGGGAGGGTGATCGTGACGTCCTTGCCGGTGCGGGCGCCGGTGACCCGGAGGGGGGCGACGAGCTGGGCGGGCAGCACCTGCCGGGTGCCGTCGGGGCCGACGTCGTAGACCTTGCCGAACAGGACGGCGTCCTCGCGGGTGGAGGTGACGTGGGCCGTCACGGTCGGCGCGCCGGTGATCCTGAGGTCGGTGGTCACGGGTGCCGAGTCGAACTTCGCGTACTGGCCGGGGAAGTCGAGGGAGACGCCGACGCCGAGCGCGGAGAGCTGGGCGAGGCCGCCGGTGCCGCCGAGGCCGGGCAGGGCGGAGACGCCGGGCGGGCTGGCGCCGGCCGGGTTCGCGAAGCGCTGCTCCCGGCCGGTCAGGGCGATGGTCCGTCGGTGGTCGTGCAGGCCGGGATAGGTCGTGGCGCTCGCGCCGCGCAGCCGGGCGGCGCCGTCGGTGGAGTCGACGCCTCCCGTGCGGGTGATCCGGAACGCCGGGCCGGTGCCGGCGGACCTGACGCCCTTGAGGTAGTGGTCGAACCAGGCCCGGACCCGCCCCTGCACCCGGCCGCTCTCCAGGTCGCCGCCGTCGTGTCCGCCGGCGATCCAGTCGACGTCGACCGGCGCGCCGTTGGCCCTGATGGCCTGCGCGGCGGCGTCGGACTGGGCGAGGGTGAACAGGGAGTCGGTCTGGCCCTGCACCAGCAGGGTGGGCACCTTGATGCGGTCGGCGACCGCGGACGGCGAGCGCTGCTCCAGCAGTTCGCGGGCGGCCGCGTCCGGGGTGCCGGACTCGGCGACCCGGTCGTACATCCGGCACAGCTCCGGCTCGAACCTGGCGCAGCCGCCACCGGTGTTGAAGAAGATGCCGGCCCACAGCTTCTTGAACACGCCGTTCGGGAACAGGGCGTCGGCCAGGTTCCAGTAGGTGATGGCCGGGGCGATGGCGTCGACGCGGTGGTCGTGTCCGGCGGCAAGCAGGGAGATCGCGCCGCCGTAGGAGCCGCCCGCCACGCCCACGCGCGGGTCGCCCGGCTTGTCGAGGCGGACCTGGGGCTGCTTCGCCAGCCAGTCGATGAGCCGGGAGACGTCGGTGACCTCGTGCTTCGGGTCGTTCAGCCCGATCTTCCCGGTGGAGTGGCCGAAGCCGCGCGCGGACCAGGTCAGTACCGCGTACCCGTCGCGGGCGAGGTCCTCGGCCTGCTGCCGTACGTCGTCCTTGCTGCCGCCGAAGCCGTGGCCGAGCAGGACGGCGGGGCGGCGGCCGGCGGCGGCGTCCGTGAAGTACGAGGTGTCGATGCGCGTCCCGTCGGCCATGGTCATGACCCGGTCGCTCCGGTGGACCGGGGGCGCGTCGTCGGAGGCGACGGCCGTCCACGTACCGGCGCCGGCGAGCACCACGACGGCGGCCGCGGCGCCCATGAGCCGCCGCGGCCCCTTCAGCAGCCCGCGCAGCACGGGCCTTCGAAGATCCATGCCTCAACGGTACGGTCCGCCTCCGACAACGGATGCGGCCGCCGGGCTGAATCCGGGGCCCTCCTTGGGGAGTACGGGTCCGCCGCGGCGTACTTCAGGCGTGGTACGACGACGTCCTCGCCGCCCGGCACGGTGCGGGCGGCGAGGACGCGGGAAGGTGTGGGCGGGTTCGTTACGCCTGCTCGTCCTCCGGGATCGACACCAGCCAGCGGGTCTCCCGGCGCGGCCGGAGGTAGAAGACCCAGTAGAGGGTGGCGACCGCGGTGATGCCTCCGGTCCACAGCAGGTAGCTCGCCTCCTGCTGGGTCAGGATGTAGCCGAGGACCGCGATCAGCAGGACCGGCATCGCGGGCCACAGCGGCATCCGCCAGGCCGGCGTGTGCTTGTGGGAGCCGCGGCGGGAGAGCAGGGCGGCGACCGCGACCAGCAGGTACATGCCGGTCACCGAGACGCCCGTGACGCCGTACAGGGTGTCCAGGTTGACGAAGCAGAGCAGCGCGCCGGGGACACCGACCGCGAGCGTGGCGACCCAGGGGGAGCCGAAGCGGCCGAGCTTGGAGAAGACGTTGTTGACCGGCTCGGGCCAGGCCTTGTCGCGGGCGGAGGCGAACAGGACGCGGGAGTTCTGGATGACCATGACGATGCCCGCGTTGATGATCGCGAGGGCCACACAGAGGCTGACGAAGGTGCCGACCGCGGAGTTGGACCAGGCGGTGACCATGGAGCTGATGTCGCCGCCGGTCAGTTCCTTGAGGTCGGAGGCGCCCATGGTGATCGCGGCGACCGGGACCAGGATGATCACGGTGGAGATCGCGAGGGTGGCGAGCACGGTGCGGGCGACGTTGCGGCGCGGGTGCTCCAGCTCCTCGGAGAGGTAGACGGCGGTCGAGAAGCCCTGGGTGACGAAGAGGGCGATGGCGAGCCCGGAGACCACCAGCATGGCCGTCACGGTGTCCGTGTGGCCGTGCTCGCCGGCCACCTGCATGGAGACCAGGCTGCCGGCCCCGCGGTGGCTGTGGGTGAAGCCCAGGAGGGCGACGACACCGGCGGCGATGACCTCGAGGACCAGGAAGATGCCGGTGATCCAGGCGTTGGCGCGCAGGTCGAGCAGGCCCGCGAGGGTGGCGAGCAGCATCACGCCGGCGCCGGTCATCGAGGGATCGAGGTGCACGATCGGGGCGAGGTAGTCCGCCGTGCCCATCGCGATCACCGGCGGGACGATCATCACGACCAGCAGGGACAGGACGAAGACGAGCCAGCCCGCGAGCCGCCCGGCCATCGTCGACACCATCGCGTACTCGCCGCCCGCGCTGGGGATGAGGGTGCCCAGCTCGGAGTAGCAGAACGCCACGGCGATACAGAGGAGGGAGCCGATGGCGATCGTCAGGGCGGTGGCGGTGCCGAGGGAGCCGAAGAGGTCGGGGACGACCACGAAGAGCGTGGAGGCGGGCGTGACGCACGAGAGCGTCAGCAGGGTGCCGCCGACGACGCCGATGGAACGCTTGAGCTTCTGAGGGCTGTCAGGGGCCCCGGAAGCGTCTATGACGGCTGTCTCGACAGGGCGGAGCGTGTCGGTCATGCGGGCGGTTCCGATCGACTCGTGCGACTGAGGGTGGGGTCGGGAGCGCTATCGCCTCCGGCGGCTCGTCCTACGTTCATTTCGTCCGCTCCCGGCGTTGCATAGAGAACCCCGACGAAAACCGCTGCGTCAATGGCTGTTTACCTTCGGAATCCGCACCTCTGACGAGACTTACGCGGCATCACTTTCGCAGGCAGCAACGCCCAACAAGGGCATCCATTAAGCTCTAGCGGAGACTGACCTTGCTTTCCAAGGTCATCTGCCGTTTACCCCTTCGCCATCCGTTTGGTCCTCCAAAACGATAATCGCAGCCGAGGCGTCAAAAAAATGTCAGGCCGTCCGGTATCCGGACGGCCTGACAAGGGGCTGGTACAGCCCTCAGTGGTTGCGCGGGAAGCCGAGGTCGACGCCGGCGGGGGCCTCGGACGGGTCGGGCCAGCGGGTGGTGACGACCTTGCCACGGGTGTAGAAGTGCGTGCCGTCGTTACCGTAGATGTGGTGGTCGCCGAAGAGCGAGTCCTTCCAGCCACCGAAGGAGTGGTAGCCGACGGGGACCGGGATCGGGACGTTCACGCCGACCATGCCGGCCTCGATCTCCAGCTGGAAGCGACGGGCGGCGCCGCCGTCGCGGGTGAAGATCGCGGTGCCGTTGCCGAACGGCGAGGCGTTGATGAGGGCCACGCCGTCCTCGTACGTGTCCACGCGCAGCACGCACAGCACCGGGCCGAAGATCTCGTCCTGGTAGGCCTTGGCGGACGTGGGCACCTTGTCGAGCAGGGAGATGCCGATCCAGTGGCCGTCCTCGTAGCCCTCGACCGTGTAGCCGGTGCCGTCGAGCACGACCTCGGCGCCCTCGGCCGCCGCGCCCTCGACGTAGGACGCCACCTTGTCGCGGTGGACCTTGGTGATGAGCGGGCCCATCTCGGACGCCGGGTCGTTGCCGGGGCCGATCTTGATCTTCTCGGCGCGCTCGCGGATCTTCTCCACCAGCTCGTCGCCGATGGAGCCGACCGCGACGACGGCGGAGATGGCCATGCAGCGCTCGCCCGCCGAGCCGTAGGCGGCGGACACGGCGGCGTCGGCGGCCGCGTCCAGGTCGGCGTCCGGCAGGACCAGCATGTGGTTCTTGGCGCCGCCCAGCGCCTGCACGCGCTTGCCGTTGGCGGAGGCCGTGGTGTGGATGTAGCGGGCGATCGGGGTCGAGCCGACGAAGGAGACGGCCTTGACGTCCGGGTGCTCCAGCAGGCGGTCGACGGCCACCTTGTCGCCGTGGACGACGTTGAAGACGCCGTCGGGCAGACCGGCCTCGGACAGCAGCTCGGCGATCTTGAGGGAGGCCGACGGGTCCTTCTCGGACGGCTTCAGGACGAAGGTGTTGCCGGTCGCGATGGCGATCGGGAACATCCACATCGGGACCATCGCCGGGAAGTTGAACGGCGTGATGCCGGCGACGACACCCAGCGGCTGGCGGATCGAGGCCACGTCGACCCGGCTCGCGACCTGCGTGGACAGCTCGCCCTTGAGCTGCACGTTGATGCCGCAGGCCAGGTCGACGATCTCCAGACCGCGCGCGACCTCGCCGAGGGCGTCGGAGTGCACCTTGCCGTGCTCGGCGGTGATCAGCTCCGCGATGGCGTCCCGGTTGGCGTCCAGCAGCGCCCGGAACTTGAAGAGGATGGACGTGCGCTGGGCCAGCGAGGACTGGCCCCAGGTCGCGAAGGCGTCCTTGGCCGCCGCGACGGCCGCGTCCACCTCGTCGACCGACGCGAACGCGACCTTGGTGGTGACCGCGCCGGTCGCCGGGTCCGTGACCGGCCCGTACGTACCCGACGCGCCTTCGACGGTCTTGCCGCCGATCCAGTGGTTGACGATCTTCGTCATGCCCAGAAACTCCTTTTACAGATGGCGGCGTCGGGTCGAGACGTGCCGTTCGTACAGCTCACGTGCCTTGACCGCGGACGATCGGGTCGCGGTCTCGGCCACAGGAACATCCCACCAGGCCTGCGCCGGAGGCGCGCCCGACACAGTGTCGGACGTTTCGGTCTCCACGTAGACACATGTGGCAGTGTCGGCGGCCCGCGCCTCGGCGAGCGCCGCGCGCAGGTCCCGTACGGTCTTCGCGCGCAGTACGCGCATGCCGAGGCTGGCCGCGTTGGCGGCGAGGTCCACGGGCAGCGGGGCACCGGTGAAGGTGCCGTCGCCCGAGGTGAAGCGGTAGGCGGTGCCGAACCGCTCGCCGCCCACGGACTCCGACAGGCCACCGATCGAGGCGTACCCGTGGTTCTGCACGAGCAGGATCTTGATCGCGATGCCCTCCTGCACGGCGGTCACGATCTCCGTCGGCATCATCAGGTACGTCCCGTCGCCGACCAGCGCCCACACGTGCCGCTCGGGCGCGGCCAGCTTCACACCGATCGCGGCCGGGATCTCGTAGCCCATGCAGGAGTAGCCGTACTCCAGGTGGTACTGGTCGCGCGAGCGCGCCCGCCACAGCTTGTGCAGATCGCCGGGGAGCGAGCCGGCCGCGTTGATGATGATGTCGGACTCGTCCACCAGGGCGTCCAGGGCGCCGAGGACCTGCGGCTGGGTCGGCCTGACGTCCGGCTCGTCCGCCTTGAAGCAGGCGTCGACGCGCTGCTCCCAGCGTTCCTTGTCCTCGGTGTACTCGCCGACGTAGGCGTCGGCGACCCGGTGCTCGTGCATCACCAGCGCCTCGGTCAGCTCGCCCAGGCCGCTGCGGGCGTCCGCGACCAGCGCCAGCCCGGCGAGCTTGTGGCCGTCGAAGGGCGCGATGTTGAGGTTGAGGAAACGCACGTCCGGGTTCTCGAAGAGGGTGCCGGAAGCGGTGGTGAAATCCGTGTAGCGGGTGCCCACACCGATCACCAGGTCCGCGGTGCGGGCCAGCTCGTCGGCGGTGGCGCTGCCGGTGTGGCCGACGCCGCCGACGTCCTGCGGGTGGTCGTGGCGCAGCGAGCCCTTGCCGGCCTGGGTGGAGGCGACCGGTATCCGGGTGGCCTCCGCGAACTCCGCGAGGGTCTCCTCGGCACGGCTGTGGTGGACTCCGCCGCCCGCGACGACGAGCGGGCGCCGCGCGGCCCGGACCGCCCGCACGGCCTCGGCGAGTTCGGTGGGGTCCGCGCCCGGGCGCCGCACGGTCCACACGCGCTCGGCGAAGAACTCCTCGGGCCAGTCGTACGCCTCGGCCTGCACGTCCTGCGGCAGGGCGAGGGTGACCGCGCCGGTCTCCACGGGGTCGGTGAGGACCCGCATGGCCTGCAGGGCGCTCGGGATGAGGGCCTCGGGCCGGGTGATCCGGTCGAAGTACCTGGACACCGGTCGCAGGGTGTCGTTGACCGACACGTCGCCCGCGTACGGCACCTCCAGCTGCTGCAGGACCGGGTCGGCGGGGCGGGTGGCGAAGACGTCGCCGGGCAGCAGCAGCACCGGGAGGTGGTTGACGGTGGCGAGCGCGGCACCGGTGACCAGGTTGGTCGCGCCCGGGCCGATGGAGGTGGTCACGGCGTGAGTGGACAGGCGGTTCGACTGGCGGGCGTAGCCGACCGCCGCGTGCACCATGGACTGCTCGTTGCGGCCCTGGTGGAACGGCATGACCGGAGCTGTGGGGGACGTCCCCCCTCTGGGCACGGTGGCGTACTCGATCAGCGCCTGGCCGAGGCCGGCCACGTTGCCGTGCCCGAAGATGCCCCAGACGGCGCCGATCAGCCGCTGCCGCCGGCCGTCGCGTTCCGTGTACTGGGCGGCGAGGAAACGGACGAGCGCCTGCGCGACCGTGAGCCTCGACGTCGAGGTCGTCATCGGTAACCCTCCCTGTGGTCCGGGTGGAAGCAGATCCGCCACTCGCGCGTCTCACCCGGACCGGACATGACGTTCAGGTAGTACATGTCGTGCCCGGGCTGGGCGATCGACGGGCCGTGCCAGCCGTCGGGGACGAGGACGGCGTCACCGGAGCGGACCTCGGCGAGGACGTCGGTCCCGCCCTCGCGCGAGGGGAACACACGCTGATAGCCGAAGCCGTCCGGGCCGTCGATCTCGAAGTAGTAGATCTCCTCCAGCTCGGACTCCTCGCCCGGCCGGTGCTCGTCGTGCTTGTGCGGCGGGTACGAGGACCAGTTGCCGCCCGGTGTGATCACCTCGACGGCGATCAGCTTGTCGCAGTCGAAGGAGTCGGCGGAGGCGAAGTTGCGCACCCGGCGGGCGCAGGTGCCGTTGCCGCGCTCCTCGACGGGGACCTCCGGCGCGGGGCCGTAGCGGGCGGGGAGTTGTCGCTCGCACTTCGCTCCTGCCAGGGCGAAGCGGCCTCCCGCGCCGGAGGCGATCAGGACCTGGGCGTCCCGGGGCACGTACGCGAAGTCGGAGACCCCCGCGAACACGCTCTCCCGGCCCAGGAGTTGGAACTCTTCTTCCGCGATTCGCACGGTACATCCGCCGTGCAGCGGAAGCACGATCCACTCACTGTCCCCGGTGGTGAACGTATGTGTACCGCCCGGTGACAACTCCACGATGCGCAGGCTGCTGTGCGTCCAGCCGGCCCGCTCGGGGTCGATGTCGACGGCATACTGGGCGTTCGCGGTGGCACCCCGGGACAGGTGCAGGTCGGTGCTGGTCATGCGGCCCTCACAGCAGTCCTACGGCGGTGTCCACGGCGGCGGCCACGTCGCCGTCCGCCGGGTACAGCAGCGAGCGGCCGACCACCAGGCCGCGCACGGTGGGCAGTTGCAGCGCACCGCGCCACTTCTCGTACGCGGCCACCTGCTCCTCGGGCGAGTCGCCGATGTCGCCGCCGAGCAGCACGGCCGGCAGGGTCGAGGCCTCCATGACCCGGGCCATGTCGTCGGGGTTCTCGGTGACCGGCACCTTCAGCCAGGTGTAGGCCGAGGAGCCGCCGAGGCCCGAGGCGATGGCGATGGACTTGGTGACCGCCTCGGCGCTCAGGTCGTTGCGGAGCCGCCCGTCGGGGCCGCGCCGGCTGATGAACGGCTCAACGAAGACCGGGAGCCGGAGCGCGGCCATCGCGTCGACGGCGCGGGCGGTGGACTCCAGGGTGGTCAGGGAGCCGGGGTCGTCGTAGTCGATGCGCAGCAGCAGCTTGCCGGCGTCGAAGCCGAGGCGCTGGATGTCCTCGGGCCGGTGCCCGGTGAAGCGGTCGTCCAGCTCGAAGCTGGCACCCTGCAGGCCGCCGCGGTTCATGGAACCCATGACGACCTTGTGATCGAGGGCGCCGAGCAGGAGCAGGTCGTCCAGGATGTCCGCGGTGGCGAGGACGCCGTCGACGCCGGGCCGGGACAGTGCGAGGCACAGGCGCTCCAGCAGGTCGGCGCGATTGGCCATGGCGAGCTTGCGGTCGCCGACGCCGAGCGCGCCGCGGGCCGGGTGGTCGGCGGCCACGATCATCAGCCGGCCGTTCTCGTTCAGCAGCGGGCGGCGGGCCCGGCGCAGCGCGGCCTCGGCGATCGCCTCGGGGTGGTGGGTGCGGGTGTGGACCAGCTCGGCGACATCGACGCGCGGTGCCCGGCTGCCGTCCCCGCCCTCGTGGTGGGTGCCTGCCACCCTGCCCGCCCTCACAGGACCGCTCCGGCCTCGAGCGCGGCGGCCACCTCGTCGGGGGTGGGCATCGCGGAGGAGCACTCCAGGCGGGAGGCCACGATGGCGCCGGCCGCGTTGGCGTGTCGCATGATCGTCTCCAGGTCCCGGCCTGCCAGCAGGCCGTTGCAGAGGGAGCCGCCGAAGGCGTCACCCGCGCCGAGTCCGTTGAGGACGTTGACGGGGAGCGGCGGGACCTCGGCGGACTCGCCCTTGCTGCTGACGGCGAGGACGCCCTTGGGTCCCTGCTTGACCACGGCGACCTCGACCCCGGCGTCCAGCAGCGCGCGGGCCGCGGCGTGGGGTTCGCGCACTCCGGTGGCGACCTCCACCTCGTCCAGGTTGCCCACGGCCACGGTGGTGTGGCGCAGCGCCTCGGCGTAGAAGGGGCGGGCCGAGGCCGGGTCCTGCCAGAACATCGGCCGCCAGTCGAGGTCGAAGACCGTCGTGCCCGACTTCGCGCGGTGGGCGAGGGCCGCGAGGGTCGCCGTACGGCTGGGCTCCTCGCTCAGGCCGGTGCCGGTGACCCAGAAGATGCCTGCCTCGCGGATCTCGTCCAGATCCAGGTCGTGGGCGTCGATCTCCAGGTCCGGCGCCTTGGGCTGCCGGTAGAAGTACAGCGGGAAGTCGTCCGGCGGGAAGACCTCGCAGAAGGTGACCGGCGTGGGCAGTCCGGGCACCGGGGTGACCCAGCGGTCGTCGACGCCGAAGCCGCGCAGGGCCTCGTGCAGATAGGCGCCGAACGGGTCGTCGCCCGTGCGGGTGATCACGGCGGTCCGTCTGCCGAGCCTGGCGGCGGCCACCGCCACGTTCGTCGCCGACCCGCCGAGGAACTTGCCGAAGGACGACACCTGGGCGAGCGGGACACCGGTCTGCAGTGGATAGAGGTCCACTCCGATCCGCCCCATGGTGATCAGGTCGTACGCCATCGGCTTCCCTTCGTCACGGCTCTCCCCGGATTTCTAGTCCTGTCCGCCGAGCCCTGTCAATGTTTTGTCCAGACATTCGGACCAGAGCTTGACACCGCTTTCCACCACCCCGCACGCTGACGACCATGACGTCGTTGTCACCCTCCTCACTTTCCCGTATCCGGATCGGATCGGCGCCCGACTCCTGGGGCGTCTGGTTCCCGGACGACCCGCGACAGGTCCCCTGGCAGCGCTTCCTCGACGAGGTCGCCGACTCGGGCTACGAGTGGATCGAGCTGGGCCCCTACGGCTATCTGCCGACCGACCCGGCCGTGCTCACCGAGGAGATTGCCCGGCGTGGCCTGAAGGTGTCGGCCGGCACCGTCTTCACCGGCCTGCACCACGGCGCGCCGGTCTGGGACGAGACCTGGGCGCACGTCTCCGACATCGCCGCCCTCACCCAGGCGATGGGCGCCCGCCACCTGGTCGTCATCCCCTCCTTCTGGCGGGACGACAAGACCGGCGAGGTGCTGGAGCCCGACACGCTGACCCCCGAGCAGTGGCGGAATCTCACCTCACTGACCGAACGTCTCGGCCACGAGGTGCGGGAGCGCTACGGCCTGTCGATCGTGGTCCACCCGCACGCCGACACCCACATCGACAGCGAGGAGAACGTCACCCGCTTCCTCGACGGCACCGACTCCGGCCTGGTCTCGCTGTGCCTGGACACCGGGCACTACGCCTACTGCGGCGGGGACAGCGTCAGGCTGATCGAGACGTACGGCGAGCGGATCGGATACCTGCACCTGAAGCAGGTCGATCCGGAGATCCTCGCCGACGTACGGGCCAAGGGGACGCCGTTCGGGCCGGCGGTCGCCCAGGGCGTGATGTGCGAGCCGCCGTCCGGGGTGCCCGCGCTGGGGCCGGTGCTGGAGGCCGCGCAGAAGCTGGGGGTGGACCTGTTCGGGATCGTCGAACAGGACATGTACCCGTGCGAGCCGGACGCTCCGCTGCCTGTCGCCCGGCGGACTCGGGCGTTCCTTCGGTCGTGCGGGGCGTGAGAGTACCTACGGAGGAGACAGCCTCGCGCCGCTAGATCCCCACGGGGCGCGGCCCGGCCTCGGCGCCGACGCACACCTTTTGCTGCGGGCGTGTCACAAACACCCTCTTCCTGTCACACATGTCGCGTGTATGCGGGTTCTCGGTCACACCAGGTCAACAGCCGCTTTCCCGCGGTCACTCTGTGTCGTTCACCGGGCACAGGCTTGGTGATCGCCAGCGCAGCGCCCGGCTCCCCCGACGGCCGTCCCCCGGCCGCCCCCGCGGCGCGCGCAGGGAGGTGCAACTCATGACCGACCGAGGGCTCTGGTCCTACAAGGAGATCGCGGCGCACATCCGAGTGCAGCCGGACACCGTACGGTCCTACCGCAAGCACGGCCTGCTGCCGCCGCCCGACCACGTGGAGGGCGGCAAGCCCTACTGGTACGCCGACACCGTCCGCGCCTGGGTCGCCTCCCGGCCGGGCAACCGGGGCAGAAGAACGGACTGACCTCCTGGACCCGGCCTCCGGACCCCGCCCTCCGGAAAATCATCTGTGCCCCACCTTCCGCGTGGGGCACAGTCGCCTCATGAGCTTCTCCGTCAAACCCGTCCTGACCGGCCACAGGACCGTCCTGCGCCCCTTCACCGAGGCCGACGCCGAGGTCATGTGGGAGATCATCGAAGACCCCGAGGTCGTCCGCTTCACCTACGAGCCGTCCACCGACCTGACCCCGGAGCGGGTGCGGTCCTGGTACGGCTCCCGGGCCACCGCCCCCGACCGTCTCGACCTGGCCGTCACCGACCCCGCGACCGGCGAAGTCCTCGGCGAGGTCGTCCTGTACGAGTACGACCCGGCCGCCCGCAGCTGCACCTTCCGCACGCTGATCGGCCCCCGGGGCCGCGGCCGCGGCATCGGCACCGAGGCTGCCCGGCTGATCGTCGGCCACGGCTTCGGGGAACTCGGCCTGCACCGGATCGAGTTGGGCGCCTACGCCCACAACCGCCGGGCCCTGCACGTCTACGAGAAGGTCGGATTCGTGGTCGAGGGGGTCCGGCGGGAGGCACAGCGGCAGGACGGTGCGTGGACCGACGAGGTGATCATGTCGATCCTGGACCGCGAGTGGGCCGCGCTCAACTCCACGGCTCGATGACCGTCACACCCGCGCCCGGCGCCGTCCCCAGCGCCGCCAGGGCCTCGGGGACCGCGTCGAGCGCGATCGTGCGCGTGATGAGCAGGTCCGGACGCAGCACCCCGGACCCGACCAGCTCCAGCATGCCCGGATAGGCGTGGGCGGCCATGCCGTGGCTGCCGAGGAGTTCGAGCTCCAGGGCGATGGCGCGGGCCAGCGGGACGGGAGTGGTGCCGTCCGCCGACGGCAGCAGGCCCACCTGGACGTGCCGGCCGCGACGGCGCAGGGACTCGACGGAGGCCGCGCAGGTGGCGGGCGAGCCGAGGGCGTCGAGGGAGAGATGGGCGCCACCGCCGGTCAGCTCCCGGACGGCGGCCGCGGTGTCGGGCACGCGGGTCGCGTCCACGCACTCGGCCGCCCCGAACTTCCGTGCCAGGTCCAGGGCCCGGGGCGACACGTCGACGGCGACCACCCGCGCTCCCGAGGCCGCGGCGATCATCACCGCCGACAGCCCGACCCCGCCGCAGCCGTGCACCGCGACCCACTCCCCCGCCGCCATCCGGCCCTGCCGCACCACCGCGCGGAAGGCGGTGGCGAAGCGGCAGCCGAGGGCGGCGGCCGTGGCGTACGCCATCCCGTCCGGGACGGCGACCAGGTTCACATCGGCGTGGTCGAGGGCCACGTACTGGGCGAAGGAGCCCCAGTGGTGGAAGCCGGGCTGGGTCTGGCGCTCGCACACCTGCTGGTCGCCGGCCGCGCAGGAGGGGCAGGTGCCGCAGGCGCAGACGAACGGCACGGTGACCCGGTCGCCGGGCCGCCAGCCGGCGACCCGGGTGCCCACCGCCTCCACGACACCGGCGAGTTCGTGCCCCGGCACGTGCGGGAGCGTGATGTCCGGGTCGTGCCCCATCCAGCCGTGCCAGTCGCTGCGGCACAGCCCGGTCGCCTCGACCCGCACCACCACCCCGTGCTCGGCGGGCTCCGGGTCCGGCACCTCCCGCACCTCGGCCGGCTCCCCGTACTGCTCGAACACCACGGCTCTCATGCGCTCACCCTGACATGGAAGCCATGGGCCTCACACCCCCGCCGGCTCCTTCTCCTCCGCTGCCTCCACAGCCGGTTCGCCCTCACTGAGTCCGAACCGCTGGTGGAATCGGCGCAGCGGGGCCGGGGCCCACCAGGTGGCGCGGCCCGTGAGCCGCATGATCGCCGGGACCAGGAGGCTGCGGACGACCATCGCGTCCATCAGCACCGCGAGGGCGATGCCGAGGCCCAGCATCTTGGTGTTGGTCACCCGGGAGGTGCCGATGGCGACCATCACCACCGCGAGGATGACCGCCGCCGCGGTGATCAGCCCGCCGGTGCGCTGCAGTCCGTGGCGGACCGCCTCGTTGTGGTCTCCGGTGCGCTCGTACTCCTCCTTGATGCGGGAGAGCAGGAACACGCCGTAGTCCATGGAGAGGCCGAAGGCCACGCAGAACATCAGGACGGGCAGGGTGGTCTCGATCGAGCCGGGGCTGGTGAAGCCGAGCGCTCCGGAGAGGTGACCGTCCTGGAACACCCAGACCACCGCACCGAACATCGCGGTCAGGCTGAGCGCGTTGAGCACCACCGCCTGCAGGGGTATCAGCACGCTGCCGGTGAGCAGGAAGACCAGCAGCAGGGTGACGATCGCGATGAACGCACCTGCCCAGGGCAGGCGTTCACCGATCGCGTGCTTGGAGTCGACCAGGACGGCCGCCGTGCCGGTCACCTTGGTGTCGAAGGGGGCCTTGAGCGAGCGCAGGTCGCCGACCAGGTTCTGGGCGGCAGTGTCGACGGCCTCCCCCTTCGGCTGCACCGTGAAGTAGGCCGTGTCGCCCTTGACCAGCGGGCCGTCGACGCGGACCACCTCGGGCAGGGCGGCCACCCGCTGCTTGTAGTCCGCGTACTGGGTCTCGTCGGCCTTGCCCTCGGCGAGAATCTCCAGACCGCCGCCGGGGGTGCCCGGGAAGCCGTCCCGGAGGTGCTGCTGCACCACGTGCGACTCGGCGCCCGAGGGCAGCTGACGGTCGTCGGCGGTGCCGAACTTCACGCCCAGGAAAGGCAGTCCGAGGAGTACCAGCAGGGCGGTCGTGCCGAGTGCGAAGAGGGGGGCGCGGCGCATCACCAGCGTGGCGGCGCGGGCCCAGGCGGTGCCTTCGGTGCCTGCGGCCTTCGGCTCCCGGCCGCGGCTCAGGAGGCGGCGCAGGTCGAGGGAGTTGACCCGGTGGCCGAGCAGGAGCAGGGCGGCCGGGAGCAGGATCAGCGCGGCCGCGGCGGCGAGCAGGACCACGGCGATGCCGGCGTAGGCGAAGGACCGCAGGAAGTACTGCGGGAAGACCATCATGGCGGCCAGGGAGACCGCGACGGTGAGGGCGGAGAAGAGGACCGTGCGGCCGGCCGTGCGCAGGGTCGTGCCCACGGCGGTCAGCGGGTCCGCTCCGGTGGAGAGTTCCTCGCGGTAGCGGCGGACGATGAACAGGGCGTAGTCGATGGCGAGGCCGAGGCCGAGGGCCGTGGTGAGGTTCAGCGCGAAGACGGAGACGTCGGTGAAGGACGTCAGACCGCGCAGCACCGCGTTCGTGCCGAGGATGGCGACGATGCCGATGCCCAGCGGCAGCAGGGCCGCGATCGCGCTGCCGAAGACCATCACCAGCAGAATCAGGGTGATGGGCAGGGCGATCATCTCGGCTCGGGTGAGGTCCTCCTTGATGATCGTCTGCATCTCGTGCCGTACCGCGACGATGCCGCCGACCTTCACCTGGACCGGGCCGTGCGTGCCCCGGTAGTGGGGCGCTATGCGGTCCAGGGTCTTGCCCATCGCGTTCTCGTCGCCGGTGATGCGGGCGGCGATGATCGCCTCGTGGCCGTCCTTGGCGCGCATGGCGGGCGACTTCGACTGCCAGTAGGAGCCGACGCCGGTCACGCCCTGCTCGGTGGCCAGCCGCTCGGCCAGGTCGCGGGCCCGGGCGGCGACCGCCGGGTCGTCCACGGAGGCGCGGCCGGAGTCCACCAGGAGCAGCAGGTTGGGCTGGGAGTCGGGGAACTCGCGCTCCAGCGCCTTGGTCGCGTACGTCGACTCGGCGGCCGGATCCTCCCAGCCGCCGCTGCCCAGACGGTCCGCGACGCCGCTGCCGGCCACCACGGCGAGTGCGGTGAGCACCAGGGCCACCAGCAACGACAGGCGCGGGCGGGCGGTCACGAAACGTGTCCAGCCCCCGACGCGGGGCGGTCCGTCCCCCGGGTGCGGCGCCTTGTTGACTTCGGTCATCGTGCGGTGTCCCCTTCACCCTGACCCATGTCTGTGCAGGCAGGCGGCATGGATCGGTCATTGCCATAAACTGGCAAACACGAGAGATCGCTCGCGTTTCTCAAGAATGCGAGCGACCGCTCGCGTTTGTCAATCGCCTTCGAAGGGCTGGGGATATCGCGTGTCCGACACCTCGGAGAAGGAGCAGCCGCGCCGTCGTCAGGCACGCGGTGAACGCCGTATCGCGCAGTTGCTCCAGGCCGCCGCCCGGGTCTTCTGCACCACCGGCTACACGGCCGCCAGCACCAACGCCATCGCCCGTGAGGCGGGCGTCTCGCCGGGCACGCTCTACCAGTTCTTCCCGAACAAGGAAGCGCTCGCCGTCGAGCTGGGCGACCGGCTGATGCACCAGATGCAGGAGACGTACGGCGAGGTACTGACCCCGGTCGACCCCGCCACCTCCCTGGAGGAGGCCATCGGCGCGGCCGTCGACCGGTTCATCACCTTCAACACCGAGCACCCGGTCTTCTTCGCGCTGATGCACGGCCCCGACGTGCCCGGCAGGATCGCCGAGGCTCACGACCAGCTGCACGCCACCGTGATCGGCCGCATCGAGGGCCTGCTCGGCTCCCTCCTGCCCGAGGCCGGGCCGGCCGACGTCACGCGCACGGCCCACGTCTGCCTCGGCATCTACAAGGCGGGCCTGGAGCTGGTCCTCGCCCACGAGGGCACCGAGCGCGCGGCCTACGTCCAGGAGATCAAGGACGTCCTGATCCGCTACCTGCAGCCCCTGGTGGGCGACCGGCTCGGCAGCGCGTGACCCCCCGGCGGTCCCCGGACTGCACCACTGGGAACATCTGCCTAGAGTGCGGATAAATCGCCCAGCAGGAGCTCTAGGGGACCGACGTGACCCACTCGCCGCCGCCCGGTATGCCCCGGGCCCGCATTCCCGGCCCCCAGCAGCCCCCGCCGCCGTACCCTCGCATCGGCGCCGGCCTGTGGAAGCGCTGCCTGGGCGGAGGGCTCACCCTGTGGGCGCTGACCGCGCTGGTGACGTACGCGACCCGGAACACCGCACCGCTGCCGACCCTCATCCTGCTCGGCGGTTTCCTGGTCCCCGTCGTGTTCGTGCTGTGGGCGTACGAGCGGCACGGCCGGGACCTGGGCGTCAGCGCGGTCCTCGGCTGCGCGCTGGCGGGCGGCGCGCTCGGCGTGCTCGGCGCCTCGCTGACGGAGTCGTACCTGCTCCGCCCCTCCCCGGGGATGTTCACCGTCATCGGTCTGACCGAGGAGGCGGCCAAGCTCGGCGCGCTGGCGTTCGTGCTGCGCCGGCAGCCGGGCATCCGCGGGATGCGGGCCGGGCTGGTGCTCGGCGCGGCCGTCGGCTTCGGCTTCGCGGCCCTGGAGAGTTGCGGATACGCGTTCGCCGCGGCCGTCTCCGCCGACGGCATCGACCTCAGGACGCTGCTGGAGACGGAGATCCTGCGCGGGGTACTCGCCCCCTTCGGACACGGCCTGTGGACGGCGATCGCGGGCGGCGCCCTGCTCGCCCGCCGCCGCCCGAACGGGCACTTCCGGCTCGCCGCGCCGGTCGTCGGTGCCTGGCTGGGCGTCTCCGTGCTGCACGCTCTGTGGGACGCCACCCACGGCATCGCGATCTGGCTGGTGGCCCGGCTGTCGGGCACCGGCCCGGCACCGGAGCTGTTCGCACAGGGGTACATCCCGCGGCCCAGCGCCGTGCAGGAGCACCTGTTCACCCTGTTCTCGGTCGGCGGTCTGATCCTCGTCGCCGTGGCCGGCATCGCCTGGGTGCGGTCACTGGCGCACCGGGGCACCTCTTGGAGAAATACCCCCTAGGGGTATAGTCTGAGAAACGTGGGGCTCCCCCGTGGGCCCCACCGGCCGCACACGCCACGACGAGGAGTAACGACATGACCGCCCAGACCGACACTTCGGGCTCCGTCACCGCTGTCTACAAGGTGACCGGCATGAGCTGCGGCCACTGCGAGGGCTCCGTCTCCGGCGAGATCTCCCAGATTCCAGGCGTCAGCTCGGTCAAGGCCGTCGCGTCGACCGGCGAGGTGACCGTCGTCTCCGCGGCCCCGCTCGACGACGAGGCCGTCCGCGCCGCCGTGGACGAGGCGGGCTTCGAGCTGGCCGGCAGGGCCTGAGCGCACGACCCGAGCGACCGGGCCCGCCCCGCACACCGGGCGCGAGCCCCGAGAACTTTCACCGACCGGGCCGTGCCGACCAGCTGATACTGGATCCGCACGGTCCGGTCCGATGTCTGGAGTCCGGACATGACCAGCACCACCACACAGACAGCGAGCGAGATAGGCAGCACGTCCGAGGTCGAGCTGCTCATCGGCGGGATGACCTGTGCCTCCTGCGCCGCACGGGTGGAGAAGAAGCTCAACCGCATGGACGGCGTGAGCGCCACCGTGAACTACGCGACGGAGAAGGCGAAGGTCAGCTACGCCGAGGGCGTCCAGGTCTCCGACCTGATCGCGACCGTCGTGAAGACCGGCTACACCGCCGAGGAGCCCGCGCCGCCGCAGCCCGAACCCGAGGTCCGGGAAGCCGCCGAGCGCGACCCGGAACTCACCGCCCTCCGCCGCCGCCTGCTCGTCTCCGTGCTGCTGGCCGCCCCCGTCGTCCTGCTCGCCATGATCCCCGCGCTGCAGTTCGACAACTGGCAGTGGCTCTCGCTCACGCTCGCCGCGCCGGTCGTCGCCTGGGGCGGCCTGCCCTTCCACCGGGCCGCCTGGACCAACGCCCGGCACGGTGCCGCCACGATGGACACCCTCGTCTCCGTCGGCACGCTGGCCGCGTTCGGCTGGTCGCTGTGGGCGCTGTTCTTCGGCGACGCGGGCATGACCGGCATGCACGACGAGTTCCGCCTCACCGTCTCGCGGATGGACGCGGCCTCCACCATCTACCTGGAGGTCGCCGCCGGAGTCGTCGCGCTGATCCTCCTCGGCCGCTATCTGGAGGCCCGTTCCAAGCGTCGCGCGGGCGCGGCCCTGAAGGCCCTGATGGAGCTGGGCGCGAAGGACGTCGCCGTCCTGCGGGACGGGCGCGAGGTGCGTGTGCCGGTGGCCTCGCTGGCCGTGGGTGACCGGTTCGTCGTGCGGCCCGGGGAGAAGATCGCCACCGACGGCAGGGTCGTCCAGGGCCTCTCCGCGGTGGACGCGGCCATGCTGACCGGCGAGTCGGTGCCGCAGGACGTCGGCCCCGGCGACCAGGTCACCGGCGCCACGGTCAACGCGGGCGGCCGGCTGGTGGTGGAGGCGACCCGGGTCGGCGCGGACACCCAGCTCGCCCGGATGGCGAGGCTGGTCGAGGACGCGCAGAACGGCAAGGCCGAGGTGCAGCGGCTCGCCGACCGGATCTCCGCCGTCTTCGTACCCGTCGTCATCCTCATCGCGCTCGGCACGTTCGGCGTCTGGCTGGCGGCCACCGGGGACACCTCCGCCGCGTTCACGGCCGCCGTCTCCGTGCTGATCATCGCCTGCCCCTGCGCACTCGGCCTCGCCACGCCGACCGCGCTGATGGTCGGCACCGGCCGCGGCGCCCAGCTCGGCATCCTCATCAAGGGACCCGAGGTGCTGGAGTCCACGCGCCGCGTCGACACCGTCGTCCTGGACAAGACCGGCACGGTCACCACCGGCCGGATGACCCTGCAGGCGGTGTACGTCGCCGACGGCGAGGACGAGAGGGAGGTGCTGCGGCTCGCCGGGGCCCTGGAGCACGCCTCCGAGCACCCCGTCGCGCGGGCGATCGCCGCGGGCGCCGAGATGGGGGTCCCCCCGCTCGAGCAAAGCCGGGAGCGGGGGAAGGCCGGCGCGCTCCCCGCGGTCGAACACTTCGAGAACGTCCCCGGGCTTGGCGTACGCGGGCGCGTGGAAGGCCGTGAGGTGGCCGTGGGGCGGCTGTACGACGCGCTCCCGGAGGAGTTGGCCCGGGCCGTGCGCCAGGCCGAGCAGGACGGCCGTACGGCCGTCGCGGTCGGCTGGGACGGACAGGCCCGCGGAGTCCTCGCCGTCGCCGACGCGGTCAAGGAGACCAGCGCCGCGGCGGTGCGCGAGCTGCGCGCCCTCGGACTCACTCCGGTGCTGCTCACCGGTGACAACCGGACCGTCGCCGAGGCGGTCGCGCACGCCGTCGGCATCGACGAGGTGATCGCCGAGGTGCTCCCCGAGGAGAAGGTGGACGTCGTACGGCGGCTGCAGCGCGAGGGACGCGCCGTGGCGATGGTCGGCGACGGTGTCAACGACGCGGCCGCGCTCGCCACCGCCGACCTGGGGCTCGCCATGGGCACCGGGACGGACGCGGCGATCGAGGCCGGCGACCTGACCCTGGTCCGCGGGGACCTCCGGGTGGCCGCGGACGCCATCCGGCTCTCCCGGCGCACCCTCGCCACGATCAAGGGCAACCTGGTGTGGGCCTTCGGTTACAACGTGGCCGCGCTGCCGCTGGCCGCCGCGGGCCTGCTGAACCCGATGATCGCGGGGGCGGCGATGGCCTTCTCCTCGGTCTTCGTGGTGACCAACAGCCTGCGACTGCGCCGGTTCCGCTGAAGTCCACCGGTGTTACCGGGGGTTAGGTGGAGCTGAAGTAAGAGTGCCTCTAGAGTCGGGCGCGAGCCTCACATAAGCTCTTCACAAGGCTCGCGCATCTTCCTTACGCTTGGGCCTCGATCGTCGTATCGGGGCTCTTGCGCACCTAAGGGACATATGCAAGAGACGCAGATCACAGTGATGCGAACGTAACCATCGAAGGGGTTCGAAGGTCTAAGTTGGCGATGTCAGAACAGCGTCTTGGGGGGCGCTGACTGGCATCTGGGGATGTCTTGGGGGACTTCCTCAGAGATGCGTTGCCGGGGCACGCACACCGGGAAGCTTTGAGCGGCCCTCCCAGCGTGCGTTGTCCCGGCAGATCGCACCGCATCACTGGAGTACGACGGGTTTTGCTCGTTGTGCTCAGACAGCGATTCAGGCGCTGTCCTCTCCGAGCGCCCGGCCGGATCCCGTGGGGGGAATCCGCACCGGGACATGTGAAGGCGCCCTGGTCGTCGGCCCGTGGGGGGACTGACGGCTCAGGGCGCCTTCTGCTGTTCTCCTGCTCGGCAGCGACTCGCCTCGCAACCCGCTCAGCACTGGATCAGGGCCCACCCGACGAGCAGGCCCTCACACTCAGTACGTTCAGCGCTCCTCGACCGGAACGAAGTCGCGCTCGACGACGCCCGTGTAGATCTGGCGCGGGCGGCCGATGCGGGAGCCCGGCTCCTTGATCATCTCGGTCCACTGGGCGATCCAGCCCGGCAGGCGGCCGAGGGCGAACAGGACCGTGAACATCTCGGTCGGGAAGCCCATGGCGCGGTAGATCAGACCGGTGTAGAAGTCCACGTTCGGGTAGAGGCTGCGCGAGACGAAGTAGTCGTCGGAGAGCGCGTGCTCCTCCAGCTTGAGCGCGATGTCCAGCAGCTCGTCGGACTTGCCGAGAGCGGAGAGGACGTCGTGCGCGGCGGCCTTGATGATCTTGGCGCGCGGGTCGAAGTTCTTGTAGACCCGGTGGCCGAAGCCCATCAGGCGGACGCCGTCCTCCTTGTTCTTCACCTTGCGGATGAAGGAGTCCACGTCGCCGCCGGTCTCCTGGATGCCCTCGAGCATCTCCAGGACGGACTGGTTGGCGCCGCCGTGCAGCGGGCCCCACAGGGCGGAGATGCCGGCCGAGATCGACGCGAACATGTTGGCCTGCGACGAGCCGACCAGGCGGACCGTGGAGGTCGAACAGTTCTGCTCGTGGTCCGCGTGCAGGATCAGCAGCTTGTCGAGCGCGGAGACGACGACCGGGTCCAGGTCGTACTCCTGCGCCGGGACCGAGAAGGTCATGCGCAGGAAGTTCTCGACGTAGCCGAGGTCGTTGCGCGGGTAGACGAACGGGTGACCGATCGACTTCTTGTACGCGTACGCCGCGATCGTCGGAAGTTTGGCGAGCAGGCGGATCGTGGAGAGGTTGCGCTGCTTCTCGTCGAACGGGTTGTGGCTGTCCTGGTAGAAGGTGGACAGCGCCGAGACGACCGACGACAGCATGGCCATCGGGTGGGCGTCGCGCGGGAAGCCCCTGTAGAAGTTCTTGACGTCCTCGTGCAGCAGGGTGTGCCGCGTGATGTCGTTCTTGAACGTGCTCAGCTCGTCGACGGTCGGCAGTTCACCGTTGATGAGCAGGTACGCCACCTCGAGGAAGGTGGAGCGCTCGGCGAGCTGCTCGATGGGGTAGCCGCGGTAGCGGAGGATGCCCGCCTCGCCGTCCAGATAGGTGACGGCGGATTTATAGGCGGCCGTGTTGCCGTAACCGCTGTCCAGAGTCACCAGACCGGTCTGGGCGCGGAGCTTCCCGATGTCGAAGCCCTTGTCACCGACGGTGCTGTCGACCACCGGGTAGGTGTACTCGCCGTCGCCGTACCGCAGTACTACAGAGTTGTCGCTCACGTCTTCCCTCACCCGACGTAGTGCCTCATCTTCGAGGTGCCCTGACTGTCTCTACCATCCCCCATTTGGCTCAGGAGAGTGCACTCGGGGTCGACCATTGGGCCTATTGGCGGCACTCAGTGCCGCCAACCTGCTCATCCTGCCCCCTCCGACCGGCATCTGGAAGTGCTCTGTGACCTTTACGACTCGTTTGATCGATCATTTTTTGTGACGCGGCTCTCCATCTCTGCCGCCGCCCCTGCTCAGGGGCCGGTCAGGAGCCCCGAAGCCTGAAATCCAGTGCCGTGCAGCGCCGTCCGGCCGAGACCGTGCGCACCGCCTGTCCGATCGCCTTGCGTGAACCGACGAGGACGACCAGTCGCTTCGCCCGTGTCACCGCCGTGTACAGGAGGTTCCGCTGAAGCATCATCCATGCCCCTGTGGTGACGGGGATCACCACGGCGGGATATTCGCTCCCCTGTGAACGGTGGATCGTCACCGCGTACGCGTGAGCCAGTTCGTCCAGTTCATCGAATTCGTACGGAACCTCCTCGTCCTCGTCCGTCAGCACCGTCAGCCGCTGCTCGACCGGATCGAGCGAGGTGACCACGCCCACGGTGCCGTTGAAGACTCCGTTCTTCCCCTTCTCGTAATTGTTGCGGATCTGGGTGACCTTGTCGCCGACGCGGAAGACCCGGCCGCCGAACCGCTTCTCCGGCAGGTCGGGCCGGCCGGGCGTGATGGCCTGCTGGAGCAGGCCGTTGAGGGTGCCGGCACCGGCCGGGCCGCGGTGCATGGGCGCGAGCACCTGGACGTCCCGGCGCGGGTCGAGCCCGAACCTGGCCGGAACGCGCCGGGCGGCCACGTCCACGGTGAGCCGGCCGGCCTCCTCGGTGTCGTCCTCGACGAAGAGGAAGAAGTCCTTCAGGCCGTCGGTGAGCGGATGCTGCCCGGCGTTGATGCGGTGCGCGTTGGTGACCACCCCGGACTGCTGGGCCTGCCGGAAGACCCGGGTGAGCCGCACGGCCGGGACCGGGCCGCCCTCGGCCAGCAGGTCGCGCAGCACCTCCCCGGCGCCGACGCTGGGCAGCTGGTCGACGTCACCGACGAACAGCAGATGGGCCCCCGGCGGCACCGCCTTCACCAGCTTGTTGGCGAGCAGCAGGTCCAGCATGGACGCCTCGTCCACGACGACCAGGTCGGCGTCCAGCGGGCGGTCCCGGTCGTAGGCCGCGTCACCGCCGGGCTTCAGCTCCAGCAGCCGGTGGACCGTGGAGGCCTCGGCGCCCGTCAGTTCGGCGAGCCGCTTGGCGGCGCGGCCGGTGGGGGCGGCCAGCAGCACCTTGGCCTGCCTGGCGCGGGCCAGTTCCACGATCGAGCGGACCGTGAAGGACTTGCCGCAGCCGGGCCCGCCGGTGAGCACCGCGACCTTCTCGGTCAGCGCGAGCCGGACGGCGGCCTCCTGCTCGGGGGCGAGGTCGGCTCCGGTGCGGGACCTCAACCAGCCCAGCGCCTTGCCCCAGTTCACGTCCCGGAAGGCCGGCATCCGGTCCTCCGGCGTCCGCAGCAGGCGCAACAGCTGTGCGGAGAGGGAGAGTTCGGCGCGGTGGAAGGGCACGAGGTAGACGGCGGTGACGGGCTCCGCGTCCCCGTCGGGGCCTGGCACCTTCTCGCGCACGACCCCGGGATCCGCGCCCTCCTGGGCCGGTTCGGCCAGCTCGGCGAGGCACTCGATGACCAGCCCGGTGTCGACCTGGAGCAGCTTGACCGCGTCCGCGATCAGCCGCTCCTCCGGCAGGAAGCAGTGGCCCTGGTCGGCGGACTGGGACAGCGCGTACTGGAGGCCCGCCTTCACCCGCTCCGGGCTGTCGTGCGGTATGCCGACCGACTGGGCGATCTTGTCGGCGGTGAGGAAGCCGATGCCCCAGACGTCCGCGGCCAGCCGGTACGGCTCGTTCCGCACGACCGAGATCGACGCGTCGCCGTACTTCTTGTAGATCCGCACCGCGATGGACGTGGAGACCTCGACGGTCTGGAGGAAGAGCATGACCTCCTTGATCGCCTTCTGCTCCTCCCAGGCGTCGGCGATCTTCTTCGTCCGCTTGGGGCCGAGGCCGGGGACCTCGATCAGCCGCTTCGGCTCCTCCTCGATGATCTGCAGGGTGTCCAGGCCGAAGTGCTGGGTGATGCGGTCGGCGAAGACCGGGCCGATGCCCTTGACCAGACCGGATCCGAGGTAGCGGCGGATGCCCTGGACGGTGGCCGGCAGAACCGTCGTGTAGTTCTCCACCGTGAACTGCTTGCCGTACTGGGGGTGGGAGCCCCAGCGGCCCTCCATGCGGAGGGATTCGCCGACCTGGGCTCCGAGCAGAGCACCCACCACCGTGAGGAGATCGCCGCCGCCCCGGCCGGTGTCGACCCGGGCGACCGTGTAGCCGTTCTCCTCGTTGGCGTACGTGATCCGCTCCAGGACCCCTTCGACCACCGCCAGATTGGACATGATCCGACGCTACCGCCCGGCTCCGACAGTGGGGAAAACTCGTGGACACCCCTACCGGGCCGCCGACTCCACGGTCATCCGTCCGAGTCCCGGCTCATGACATTCGAACGCACCCGTGTTGGGAGACAGTTGATGTACGACTACGACCTCCTGGTCGTGGGTTCGGCCAACGCCGACCTGGTGATCGGCGTCGAACGGCGGCCGGCCGCCGGCGAGACGGTGCTCGGCGGCGACCTCACCGTCCACCCGGGCGGCAAGGGCGCCAACCAGGCGGTCGCGGCCGCCCGGCTCGGGGCGCGTACGGCGCTGCTGGCCCGGGTCGGCGACGACGCCCACGGCCGGCTGCTGCTCGACTCGCTGCGGGCGGCCGGGGTGGACCCGGTGGGCGTGCTGGTGGGCGGGGCGCCGACGGGCGTCGCGCTCATCACCGTCGACCCTTCCGGGGACAACAGCATCGTGGTGTCCCCCGGTGCCAACGCCCGCCTGGCCCCGGCCGACGTCCGGGCCGCCGTCAGCCTCCTGCTCAGCTCGCGGGTGGTGTCGGCGCAGCTGGAGATCCCGCTGGAGACGGTCGTGGAGGTCGTACGGAACCTCCACGAGGACAGCCGGTTCGTGCTGAACCCGTCCCCGCCGCGCCCGCTGCCCACGGAGGTGCTGGCCGCCTGCGACCCACTGATCGTCAATGAGCACGAGGCGCGGGTGCTCCTCGGCGACGCGGGCGTGAGCGAGGAGCCCGCGGACTGGGCGCGGCTGCTGCTGGCCAGGGGCCCGCGCTCGGTGGTCGTGACACTGGGCGCGCAGGGGGCGCTGGTGGCCGACTCCTCCGGTGTGACCCGGGTGCCGTCGGTGCAGGTGGACGCGGTGGACACGACCGGGGCGGGCGACGCGTTCGCGGCGGCCCTGGCCTGGAAGCTGGGCTCGGGCTCCGCCCTGGCCGAGGCCGCGGCCTACGCGGCCCGCGTCGGTGCGGCGGCGGTGACGAAGCGGGGCGCCCAGGAGTCGTACCCGACGGCCGCGGAGGTCGGCTCGCTGCGCCGTGCCGGCCTGGGGGCCGGCGCCCGGACCCCCGGCTGACGTTTCGAGGGGGCGTACCCGGTCCGTCGACCGGGTACGCCCCCTCGGCTTTCCCCTCCGTATCAGAACCCCCCAGATCCCCCCCCGGAATCCCCCCAGAAGTCCTGACGCACGGTACGACACACCATGTGGGGAAAGGGTTGTACGGCCCCGCGAGATTTTTTCCGCCCTGCCGGGACCCTGAAATCCCGTTGCTCCCCGGACCCCGCCCGCCTACGGTCCCGGTCATGCTGCCTCCGGTGGAAACGGACGAGGAGTGGGACGCGGTCGTCCCCGACGAGACGGTGATGCGCCCGGGGGCGGAGGACCTCTGCGCCCGTCTCGGTCTGGCCGGCGCACCGCTGACCCGGTTCCCGGACGGCTCGCTGCCCGTCTACGCCGTGGGTGAAGAGCACGTCCTCAAGCTGTTCCCCGGAGCATCCGCAGGGGACGGCGTCGCCGAAGGGCGCGTCCTCACCCACCTCGAGGGCCGGCTGCCGGTGCCGACACCGCAGGTGCGCGGCTTCGGCGCGTACGAGAACGGCTGGCGGTACGTCCTGATGTCCCGCCTCCGTGGTGAGAACCTGGCCGAGGCGTGGGACCGGGTGCCGCGGAGCCACCGCGAGCGGCTCGTCACCGAGATCGGCGAGACCCTGGCGGTGCTGCACTCCCTCGGCCCCGATCCCCTCACGGACGTCCTCGGCCCCGGGGACTGGGGCGCCTTCGTGGACCGCCGGACCGCCGACGCCGTGGCACGACAGCGCGCCAGACGGCTGCCGGAAGCCTGGCTGGAGCAGATCCCGGACTTCCTCGCCTCGGTCTGCCTGCCGCGCGCCCCGCACTCCTCCCTGCTGCACACCGAGGTCATGCGGCAGCACTTCCTCGTCGATCCCGACGGCCGGCGCCTGACCGGGCTCTTCGACTTCGAACCGGCCATGATCGGTGACCGTGCGTACGACTTCGTGGGCGTCGGCCTGTTCGTCACCCGCGCCGATCCCGGCCTGCTGGCCCGGCTGGCCGGGGCGTACGGCCACACCTTCGACCCGTCCCAACTGCTCGCGTACACACTGCTGCACGTGTACAGCGATCTCCCCTGGTACCTGAAGGAGCTGCCCGTACCTGCCGAGGAGACGCTGCCCGCGCTCGCCGAGGCGTGGTTCGGCACGGTGTGACACATGGGATCACGTGGGTGGTGTGTGTCACCATGTCAGCCGCCCCAGCTCCCGCGTGTCGCAGCGCTGATCAGGGGTTTCTGCATGCTCAGGGAGGGACCCCATGAAGACGTACCCCGTGTTGATCGCCGCTGCCGTCGTGGCCGCCGGTGCCCTTGCCACCGCTCCGGCCCATGCCGCCACCGATCCGAAGACCGTTCACTTCGGCGGCTGGCAGTACGACAGCCCGGGCAGTGACACCCGCTCGAACACGAGCCTGAACAACGAGTGGATCAACATCCACAACGGCACCTCCTCCGCGGTGCAGCTGAAGGGCTGGTCGGTCGAGGACACGGCCGGGCACCGCTACGTGCTGCCGTCGTACAAGATCGGCGCGGGCAGGACGGTCAAGCTGCACACCGGCCGAGGCACCAACACCGCCGGCCACCTGTACTGGGGCAGCGGCAACTACATCTGGAACAACACCCAGGACATGGCGTTCCTGTTCAAGCCCAACGGCTACGACTTCAAGAGCTGCTTCGCCGGGCACGACTTCGACGATCCCAACCCGTACAACTGCCACAACGAGAGCTGAGGAACGCCGTGCCGGACCCCTGCCACGCCGGCGGGGGCCCCTCGGCGCTCAACCGGCGACGTGCGTCACGAACCGCTCCGCCGTCTCCGCCAGCACCTCCCGCCCGTCCCGGGCCCACAACCGCTCGTTGAACAGTTCGACCTCGATCGGTCCGGTGTAACCGGCCGCCTCCACGTAGCCCTTCCACTCCCGCATGTCGATCGAGCCGTCGCCGATCTGGCCCCGGCCGTTGAGGACGCCCTCGGGCAGGGGGGTGGTCCAGTCGGCGAGCTGGAAGGTGTGGATGCGGCCGGCCGCGCCCGCGCGGGCGATCTGGGCGGGGGCCCGGTCGTCCCACCAGATGTGGTACGTGTCCACGGTCACGCCCACCTGGTGCGCCGGGAAACGCTCGGCCAGGTCCAGGGCCTGGGCGAGGGTGGAGACCACGCAGCGGTCGGACGCGTACATGGGGTGCAGCGGCTCGATGGCGAGGCGTACGCCGTGGGATTCGGCATGAGGGCCCAGCTCCGCCAGTGCGTCGGCGATGCGTTCGCGGGCGCCGTGCAGGTCGCGCGAGCCGGCGGGCAGGCCGCCCGAGACCAGGACGAGTGTGTCCGTGCCGAGCACGGCCGCCTCGTCGATCGCCCGGCGGTTGTCGGCCAGGGCCTGCTCCCGCTCGGCCGGGTCGATCGCCGTGAAGAAACCGCCCCGGCACAGGGTCGTCACCGACAGGCCCGCGTCCCGGACCAGCTTGGCGGTCTCCGCCACCCCGTACGACCGGACCGGCTCGCGCCACAGCCCGACTCCGGACACGCCCGACTGCACACAGGCGTCCACCAGTTCTGGGAGGGACAGCTGCCTGACCGTCATCTGGTTGATGGAGAAGCGTTCGAGTCCGGTGCTCACTGGTTCACCCCGTACAGCGACAGCAGGTTCTTCATGCGTTCCTCGGCCAGTTTCGGGTCCGGGAACAGGCCGAGGCCGTCGGCGAGTTCGTAGGCGCGGGCGAAGTGCGGCAGGGAGCGGGCCGACTGGAGGCCGCCGACCATCGTGAAGTGGGACTGGTGGCCCGCCAGCCAGGCCAGGAACACGACTCCGGTCTTGTAGAAGCGGGTCGGGGTCCGGAAGAGGTGGCGGGACAGGCCGACCGTCGGATCGAGCAGCGCGCGGAAGCCGTCCGTGTCCCCCGTGTCCAGGACCCGTACCGCCTCGGCCGCCAGCGGGCCCAGCGGGTCGAAGATGCCGAGCAGGGCGTGGCTGAAGCCCGACTCGTCGCCCGCGATCAGCTCGGGGTAGTCGAAGTCGTCCCCCGTGTAGCAGCGCACGCCCTGCGGGAGGCGGCGGCGCAGGTCGACCTCCCGCCGGGCGTCCAGCAGCGAGACCTTGATGCCGTCGACCTTGTCCGGGTGCGCGGCGATGACCTCCAGGAAGGTGCCGGTGGCCGCGTCGAGGTCCGGTGAGCCCCAGTAGCCCTCCAGGGCGGGGTCGAACATCGGGCCGAGCCAGTGCAGGATCACCGGCTCGGCGGCCTGGCGGAGCAGATGGCCGTAGATCTCCAGGTAGTCCTCGGGGCCGCGGGCGGCGGCCGCGAGTGCCCGGGACGCCATCAGGACGGCCTGCGCGCCCGCCTCCTCCACGACCGCCAGCTGCTCCTCGTAGGCGGCGCGGATCTCGGCAAGGGTGCCGCCGGCGATCTGGTCGGTGCCGACGCCGCAGGCGATCCGGCCGCCCACGCCGTGCGCCTCGGCCGCGGACCGGCGGATCAACTCGGCCGCGCCCGCCCAGTCCAGGCCCATCCCGCGCTGGGCGGTGTCCATCGCCTCGGCGACCCCGAGCCCGTGGGACCACAGGTGGCGGCGGAAGGCGAGGGTGGCGTCCCAGTCGACGGCGGCGGGTGAGCCGGGGGACAGGTCGGCGTACGGGTCGGCGACGACGTGGGCCGCCGAGAAGACCGTGCGGGAGGTGAAGGGGGTGCCGGGAGTGAGGGCGAGCGGCTCCTGGCGGGGCTCGTACGTCCTCAGCGTTCCTTGGGAGTCCGGGAGCTGGATGGTCAAAGGGAGATCTCCGGTACGTCGATGCGGCGGCCCTCGGCCGAGGACTTCAGGCCCAGCTCGGCGAGCTGGACGCCGCGGGCGCCGGCCAAGAGGTCCCAGTGGTACGGAGCATCGGCGTAGACGTGCTTGAGGAACAGCTCCCACTGGGCCTTGAACCCGTTGTCGAACTCGGCGTTGTCCGGCACCTCCTGCCACTGGTCGCGGAAGACCTCGGTGGCGGGGATGTCCGGGTTCCAGACCGGCTTGGGGGTCGCGCTGCGGTGCTGGGCGCGGCAGTTGCGCAGGCCGGCGACCGCCGAGCCCTCGGTGCCGTCCACCTGGAACTCCACCAGCTCGTCGCGGTTGACGCGGACCGCCCAGGAGGAGTTGATCTGGGCGATCGCGCCGCCCTCCAGCTCGAAGACGCCGTAGGCGGCGTCGTCGGCGGTCGCGTCGTAGGGCTTGCCGTGTTCGTCCCAGCGCTGCGGGATGTGGGTGGTGGCCAGGGCCTGGACGGAGGTCACCCGCCCGAACAGTTCGTGGAGCACGTATTCCCAGTGCGGGAACATGTCGACGACGATGCCGCCGCCGTCCTCGGCGCGGTAGTTCCACGAGGGGCGCTGGGCGGGCTGCCAGTCGCCCTCGAAGACCCAGTAGCCGAACTCGCCCCGGACGGACAGGATCCGCCCGAAGAAGCCGCCGTCGATCAGGCGCTTCAGCTTGCGGAGGCCGGGGAGGAAGATCTTGTCCTGGACCACGCCGTGCCTGATGCCCTTCGCGTCGGCCAGCCGGGCCAGCTCCAGGGCGCCCTCCAGTCCCGTGGCGGTGGGCTTCTCGGTGTAGATGTGCTTGCCGGCCGCGATCGCCTTCCCGACCGACTCCTCGCGGGCCGAGGTGACCTGGGAGTCGAAGTAGATGTCGACGGCCGGGTCGGCGAGGACCGCGTCCACGTCGGTGGAGACGTGCTCGAGGCCGTGCCGGTCGGCGATCTCCCTCAGGGCGTGCTCGCGGCGGCCGAGCAGGACCGGCTCGGGCCACAGCACGGTGCCGTCGCCGAGGTCGAGGCCGCCCTGTTCGCGCAGGGCGAGGATCGACCGGACGAGGTGCTGGCGGTAACCCATGCGCCCGGTCACGCCGTTCATGGCGATACGCACCGTCTTGCGTGTCACGTCAGTCCCCTTCGTGGGCGACGGGCGCCCGGGTCGGCATCAGCAGCGTCGTCAGCATCCAGCGCACAGCATCCAGCGCAGCAGCAAGCGCTTTCTATCCAGAAAAGCTAGCCTCTGGACTGTGGTCTGTACAAGACCGTGTCCTCTTCGAGTTGTTCGAGGGGGCGAACAACTCGACTGGTTGGCCTTAAGGTCTGCTCGACACCGCACGGAACCGTGGCCGGGCGCGGCCTGTCTACGTGGACGTATGAGCACCAATGCGCGATCAGATGCGCGACCGGAGGACGACAGATGACGGTGACCTTGGCGGATGTGGCGGCCCGCGCGCAGGTCTCCCCCGCGACGGTGTCGCGCGTGCTGAACGGGAACTACCCGGTGGCCGCCTCCACGCGGGAGCGGGTGCTGCGGGCCGTGGACGAGCTGGACTACGTCCTCAACGGCCCCGCCAGCGCACTCGCCGCGGCCACCTCCGACCTCGTCGGCATCCTCGTGAACGACATCGCGGACCCCTTCTTCGGGATCATGGCGAGTGCGATCCAGGGGGAGATCGGGGGCCCGGGCGGCCGGGCGGGCGGCGAACGGCTCGCGGTCGTCTGCAACACCGGCGGTTCGCCGGAGCGCGAACTGACCTACCTGACCCTGCTGCAGCGGCAGCGGGCCGCGGCCGTGGTGCTGACCGGCGGGGCCGTGGAGAACGCGCCGCACGCGGCGGCGGTGGCGGCGAAGCTGCGGAAGCTGGCGGAGGCCGGGACCCGGGTGGTGCTGTGCGGGCGGCCGCCGGCGCCGGACACCGAGGCCATCGCGCTGACCTTCGACAACCGCGGGGGCGCCCGCGCACTCACCGACCACCTCATCGGCCTCGGCCACCGCCGGCTCGGCTACATCGCGGGCCCCGAGGAGCGGACCACCACCCGGCACCGTCTGGAGGGCCACCGGGCCGCGCTGGCGGCGGCGGGCATAGAGAACGACCCGCGCTGGACGGTCCACGGCCGCTACGACCGCCGGTCCGGTCACGAGGCCACACTGGAGCTGCTGCGCCGGGACCCCTCCCTGACGGCGATCGTGGCCGCGAACGACTCCGTCGCACTGGGCGCGTGTGCCGCACTGCGCGAATCGGGGCTGCGGATCCCCGAGGACGTGTCCGTGGCCGGCTTCGACGACCTCCCGTTCAGTATCGACGCGGTGCCCTCTCTCACGACGGTGCGGTTGCCGCTGTCCCAGGCGGGAGCCCGGGCGGGTCGGATCGCGATGGGCCGCGAGGAGCCGCCGCCGGGCGGGATCGCCTCGGTGCGCGGGGAGTTGATGGTGCGGGGCTCCACCGGCGTGCCGCGGGGCTGAGCGAAGAGGGCGCCGGTGATCGTCGAATCGCTCGGGGGCTCGGCGCCCTGCACGTCCTGCCGTGCCACCGCACAGTGGCACGGCGTGCAGGTGCTGCTGGACGACGACACGCTGCGGTGGGACACCGAGACGGCGTGCCCGGCCTGCGGGAGCGGGACGACCGCGTGCGGGAGGGAGCTTCCGGCCGGGATGCGGGAGCGGATGCTCACGGAGCACGGGCGGGCCGTTCTGCGCCTGGAGCCCTCGGCGCGGAGGCCGGCCGTCATGCGCGTGCTCCAGGAGCGGCTCGGCGTCGGGCTGACGGAGATCCGGGCCCTCGTGGAGCAGGTGGTGGCCGGGGAGTACGGCGGCACGCTTCCGGAGACCGAGTTGCTCGCGCGGCGGCTGCGAGCCGCGGGGGTCGACGCCGTCGCGGTACGGGAGGCACCTTTGTGAGTCCGGCGTGTGCGCGCCGATGAGTTTCCGCGGCAGCAGCACCCCTTCTTCGATCCCGAGGTGGTCGGCGGTGCCTTTGGCGCGGGGCTGGATCAGGCCGGGGCCGGTGGACGGCGCCGTGTTGTGGGCTTAGCCTCGGAGGACGGTATCTCTGACTGAGTCAAGCATCCGGGGGCGATCATGACTGTCCAGGACGTCCGCGCCTTCAACCGTTTCTACACGGGCGTCATCGGCGCCCTCGACTACGGCCGTCATCTGTACGCGCCGTACACCCTCACCGAGTCCCGGGTCCTGTACGAACTCGCGCACGAGCGGCATCTGGACGCGGCCGACCTGCGCACCCGGCTCGCGCTGGACGCCGGCTATCTGAGCCGCATCCTGAACAAGTTCGAGGAGGCGGGGCTGATCGAGCGCGGGACCTCCGCGGCGGATCAGCGCCGCAGGAGCGTCACGCTCACCACGCCCGGGCGCGAGGCCGCCGCACTGCTCGACGAGCGGGCGCAGGAGTCGGTGCGGACGCTGCTGGACACCGTGGCCCCGGAGGACCGGTCGCGGCTGGCGGAGGCGATGCGGACCGTCCGGGACATCCTCGGGGGCGGTGAGGCGACGCCGGATGAGGTCGTCCTGCGGGAGCCGAAGCCCGGTGACCTCGGCTGGATCGTGCAGCGCAACGCCGCCCTGTACGCGGCCGAGTACGGCTGGAACGCCGACTACGAGGGGCTGGTGGCGAAGATCGTCGCCGACTTCGCCCAGGACCACGACCCTCATCTGGAGCGGGTGTGGATCGCGGAGCTCAAGGGGCGGCCGGTGGGGTGTGTGATCTGCGTGCGGGACGACGCGCCCGCCACCGCACGGCTGCGGCTGCTCCTGGTGGAGCCCGACGCGCGCGGGCACGGGATCGGCGACCGGCTGGTGCGGGCCGTGGTCGACTTCGCGCGCGGGGTCGGCTACCGCGACCTGGTGCTGTGGACCAACGACGTGCTCAGCAGCGCCCGGCACCTCTACCAGCGGCACGGCTTCGTGCTCGTCGCCGAGCGGCCGCACCGCTCCTTCGGCAAGGATCTGGTGGGGCAGGACTGGCGGTTGGATCTGCACGGATCGGGCGTGTGACGAGTAGGGTCCGAGCATGAAGCTGGCGTTCTCCACTCTCGGTGTCCCCGGCCTGCCCGTCCCTGAGGTCCTGGCGCTCGCGACCGCGCACGGATACCACGGCATCGAACTGCGCGCCCATCCGGAGGAGCCGGTGCACCCGGGCCTCACCGCCGCCGAGCGGGCCGAGACGGCCGCGCTGTTCAAGGGGGCCGGGGTCGAGGTGCTGAGCCTCGCCGGGTACACGCGCGTCGCCGCGCACGGCGACGACACCCCCGTCCTCGACGAGATCCGTCAACTCCTCCAGCTGGCGCACGACCTGGGCGCCCCGTTCGTCCGGGTCTTCCCCGGCGCCGACCCGGACCGGCCCCGCGAGGAGTCCGACGCCGTCGCGGCCCGGCGGCTGGGCGCCGCCGCCGAGGACGCCTCCGCGCTCGGTGTGCGGATCCTGCTGGAGACCCACGACTCGCACCGCACCGGCGCCGACGCGATCCGTGTCCTCGGCCCGGTCGGCCACCGGCAGGTGGGCGCGCTGTGGGACGTGATGCACACCTGGCTGGGCGGCGAGCAGCCCTCGGAAAGCTATGCGGCCCTCGCCCCGCACCTCGGATACGTCCAGGTCAAGGACATCGCCTCGGCCGAGGACACCGCCCCGCTGCCGCTCGGCGCGGGCGTCCTCCCGCTCACCGAGTGCGTGGACGTCCTCTCCCGCCACGGCTGGGACGGCTGGCTGTGCTGGGAGTACGAGAAGCGCTGGTACGAGTCGGCGGCCCCGCTCCCGGGCCTGCTGAGCGCGGGCCGGGACCACCTCGTACGGCTGCTGGGAGAGGCTGCTTAGCCTGTTCGGCGCAGCGGGGCGGAGCGGCTCCGGGCAACGGTGTCCTGCCGGGCCGGACCCCGGATAATTCGCTGGCCGGGCCGGAGGGCGCCCGCATAACCTCCCCCGGTGATTCCGCAGCCCGCACTCCGTGCCCTCGCCTGCCCGCGTTCCCTCTCATGAGCCTCGCCCGCTCGCTCATCGACGTGCGGCCGCTGCGCACCTCGCCCGTCTTCCGGCGGCTGCTGGCCGGGCGGACCGTGTCCCTGCTCGGTGGGTCCATGACTCTGGTGACGGTCATGTACCAGGTGTGGGACATGACCCGCAGCACGGCGTGGACCGGTGCGGTCGGGCTGGCACAGGCGCTGCCGCTGGTGGTGTTCGGGCTGTTCGCGGGGGCCCGGGTGGACCGCGCCGACCGGCGGCGGATCTACCTGACGGCCACCGTGGGCCAGTCCGTCTGTTCGCTGCTGCTGGCGGTTCAGGGCTTCACCGGGCATGTCCCGGTGGCGGCGGTGCTCGCGCTGGTCGCCGTCCAGTCGGGCTTCGGTGCGCTCGGCGCCCCGGCGGCCGGTGTCTTCGTGCCGCGGCTGCTGCCCAAGGACCAGGTGGCCGCCGGTCTCGCCCTGAACCAGATCACCGGCCAGGCGATGTTCCTGCTCGGCCCGGCCCTGGCCGGTGTGCTGCTGGGCTGGCTGGGCGTCGGCGCCTGCTATCTGCTGGACACGCTCAGCTTCGGTGTCGCCTTCTACGGCGCCTTCGGGCTGCCCGCGCTGCCGCCGGAGGGCGAGCCGTCGCGGGCGGGACTGCACGGGGTGCTGGACGGGCTGCGGTTCCTGGCCGGGCACCGGGTGGTGCGGGGCGCGCTGATCACCGACCTCGCGGCCACCGTGCTGTCCTTCCCGGTCAGCCTGTTCCCGCTGGTCAACGCCGAGCGGTTCGGGAACAGTCCGCGCACCCTCGGCCTGCTCCTGTCGGCCCTCGCGGTGGGCGGCGTCGCGGCCACCGCGCTGTCCGGCTCGCTGACCCGGCACGGCCGGCCGGGCGCGGTGATGCTGTGCGCGTCCGGCACCTGGGGTGCGGCCCTGGTGGCCTTCGGCCTGTCGGACAACCCCTGGATCGGTGTCGCCCTGCTCGTCGTGGCCGGGGCGGCGGACGCCACGTCGGTCGTCTCCCGGTCCACGATCGTGCAGACCCTCACCCCGGACGCGCTGCTCGGCCGGGTCACGGCGGCCGAGGCGATCGTCGGCCAGGCGGGCCCCAGCCTCGGCAACGTCCGGGGCGGCCTGGTCGCCGGCTGGAGCTCGGGGGCGACCGCCCTGGTCACCGGCGGCCTGATGTGCGTCCTGGCAGTGGGCGCGGTCGCGGCGTCGACTCCGGAACTGCGCTCCGGGGAAGCCGAGTTGACGGACGGCGCTGCTGCTCCGGACGTGCCGTGAGCGGTGCCGGGCCGCCCAGGCACCGGTCGCGCACGGCCGGACGGGAGCCGTGACCGGCGTCCCTGTCGAGGTGCGCGGCGCCCGGGACGATACCGGGGGGATGCCGAGCGGCTCGCCGAAGTCGGGGCCGGCGCCCTCGGAGCGGTGCGGGTCGCCGTCGCCCGCGACGAGCAGGGCCCGGACGGGCAGGACGAAGCCGGGGGCGGGCGGCGCGGAGGCGGCCGCCCCCGGGTACCGGACGCGAACGGATCCGGACGGCGCCGCGACGAGCGGCACCCGGTGCGCGCAGCGCTGTTCCTCGCGGGGACGGCCACCGTCCCGTCAGGTGGTCGCGGCCAGTTCCGCGAACGCCTCGTGGAAGCCCGGGAACGTCTTCCGTACGCAGCCGGGATCGTCGTACGACAGCCCGGGCGTGCGCAGTCCGGTCACCGCGAAGGACATCACGATGCGGTGGTCCCCGTACGACTTGATGCCGACGTCCGGCAGGGGCGTGCCGGGCCGGATCTCGATCCAGTCGGGGCCGGTCGCCACGTCCACGCCGAGCCGGCGCAGGTTCTCCGCGCAGGCCTCCAGCCGGTCGCACTCCTTGACCCGCGTGTTGGCCACGTCCTCGATGCGGACCGGTCCTGAGGCGAAGGGTGCGATCGCGGCGAGGGTCGGCATGGTGTCGGAGACGTCCCGCATGTTGACGGTCAGGCCGCGCAGAACTCCCGTGCCGCGTACGGTCGTCCGGTCCGCGGCCACGTCCACCTCCGCGCCCATCCGCCGCAGCACCTCGACGAACCGCAGGTCGCCCTGGAGCGCCCCCGACCCGAGGCCCGGCACGGTCACCTCGCGGCCCGGGGTGACGGCCGCCGCGGCGAAGAAGTAGCTCGCGGTCGAGGCGTCCGGCTCGATGGCGTAGGTGGTGGCCCGATAGCCGCCGGCCGGGACCTCGAAGACCTGGCCGTCCCGGACCACCTCGACGCCGAACGCCCGCATCATCGCCAGCGTTATCTCCACGTACGGCACCGAGACCAGGTCGGTCACCCGGATCCGCAGGCCGCCCCGGGTCAGCGGGCCGAGCAGGAGCAGCGCGGTGAGGTACTGGGAGGACTGGCCGGCGTCCAGCACGACCTCGCCGCCCTCGACCCCGGCCGCCCGGACGGTCAGCGGGTGGTGGCCCTCAGCCTCCTCGTGCCGCAGGTCGACGCCGAGGTCGCGCAGGGCCCGGGTGAGCGGGCCGAGGGGGCGCCGGCGCATCTGCGGGGAGGCGTCGAAGCGGTAGGTGCCGTGGCCCGCGGCCGCCAGGGTGGGCAGGAAACGGGCGGTGGTGGCGCCGTCGCGGCAGTACACGTCGGCCTCGGCGAGCGCCGGGCCCTGCGGGCGGCCGTCCACCTGCCAGGCGTCCGGGGTGCGGCCCACCCGGTAGCCGAGCCGGACCAGGCCCTCGGCGAAGCCCTCGGTGTCGTCGGAGCGCAGGGGCCGTACGAGAGTGCTGACGCCGTCGGCGGCGGCCGCGAGGAAGAGCGCGCGGGCGGTGATGGACTTGGAACCGGGGATGTCGACTGCGGGCATGGCCGTCATGATGGTCCGTCGCACGGGCGGATGAGCGGAATGTCCAGGGGCTGGACCGCGCGCGTCGGGGGCAGCCCGCGTCAGATAGTAGCCATGGACATAATATCTATGTACGGTATCCACATGCCCACCACTCCAGTCCTCGACTCGGCCATCCACCACGAGGAGTCCGGAAGCGGTACTCCCTTCGTCTTCCTGCACGGCAACCCCTCCTCCTCGCACACCTGGCGCAAGGTGCTGCCCGGCATCGGCGCCGGCCGTCTGCTCGCCCCCGACCTGATCGGCATGGGCCGCTCGGGCAAGCCGGACCTCGCCCACCGCTTCGCCGACCACGCCCGTTACCTGGACGCCTGGTTCGACGCGCTCGGTCTGGACGACGTGGTCCTGGTGGGCCACGACTGGGGCGGCGCGCTCGCCTTCGACTGGGCCGCGCGGCACCCCGGGCGGGTACGCGGCATCGCCTTCTTCGAGACCATCGTCAAGCCGATGGCCTGGGAGGAGCTGAGCCCGCAGGCCCGCAAGCGCGCCGAGACGATCCGCTCGGCGCAGGGCGAGCGGATGCTGGACGAGAACCTCTTCGTCCGGCAGGCCTACTCCGGCGGCGTCCTCACCCCTCTGCCCGAAGCCGAGGTGGAGGCCTACCTCGCGCCCTACCCCACCCGCGACAGCCGCCGCCCCCTGCTCTCCTGGGCGCGCCAGCTGCCGCTGGGCGGCGAACCCGCCGAACTCGTGGCCCGCATCGAGGCCTACGACGCCTGGCTGGCCAAGAGCCCCGGCACACCCAAGCTGCTGCTGACCTTCGAGGGCTCACCGACCCTGCTGATCGGCCCGGAGACGGCCGAGTGGTGCGCCACCCACCTGGCGGGCCTGGAGACGGTGCACTGCGGCCCGGCCGGCCACCACGCCACGGAGGACCGGCCGGCCGAGATCGCGGCGGCCGTCTCCTCCTGGGCCGACCGGCACGGACTGCGCTGACGCCTCGCCACGGGAACCCACCGCCGCCCGCACCCGTCCAACCCGCGAGCTGCCGGACGAGTCCGTGGTGCGGTGTCGGCCCTCGCCGCAGGCCGCGAACGCCGACGCACCCTCTCCGCCGCATCACGCCCGACAGCCCACCGCCATCGGCGCGCCCCCCTCCCAAGCGCCGATGGCGGCCTCATCCTGGCTTACTGTGCAGTCCCTTGACGGAAAGAAACTTCCCGGATATTGGTGACTCCTCGGAAGTTTCCTTCAGCGGTTCTCCTCTGGAAGGAGCGCACGTGCACGACACCAGCACGGGAAGCACGGGAAACACCGCACGGCCGTCCAGACGGGCCGTCCTCGCCGCGACCGCGGGCCTCACCGCCGCGCTGACCGTACCGGCCGGCGCCGCCCACGCCGTCACCTCGAACGACCGCGCGCTGCGCGCCCTCATCTCCCGCATGAGCCTGGAGGAGAAGGTCGGCCAGCTCTTCGTGATGCGGGTCTACGGCCACTCCGCCACCGCCCCCGACCAGGCCGACATCGACGCCAACCTCAAGGAGCTCGGCGTCCGCACGGCCGCCGAACTGATCGAGAAGTACCGGGTCGGCGGGATCATCTACTTCACCTGGGCCCACAACACCCGCGACCCCCGGCAGATCGCCGACCTGTCCAACGGCATCCAGCAGGCCTCCCTGGAGCTGCCCCGCGGCCTGCCGCTGCTCATCGCCACCGACCAGGAGCACGGAATAGTGTGCAGGGTGGGCAAGCCGGCCACGCTGTTCCCGGGCGCGATGGCGATCGGCGCGGGCCGCTCCCGTTCCGACGCCCGCACCCTCGGCCGCATCTCCGGTGCGGAGCTGCGCGCCATGGGCATCAACCAGGACTACTCCCCCGACGCCGACGTGAACGTCAACCCGGCCAACCCGGTCATCGGTGTTCGGTCCTTCGGGGCCGACCCGGACGCGGTGGCGGCCCTGGTGGCGGCCGAGGTGGGGGGCTATCAGAGCTCCCGGGTCGCGGCGACCGCCAAACACTTCCCGGGACACGGCGACACCGCCGTCGACAGCCACACCGGCTTCCCGGTCATCACGCACAGCCGTGACCTGTGGGAGAAGCTGGACGCCGTCCCCTTCCGGGCGGCGATCGCCGCGGGCATCGACTCGATCATGACGGCCCACATCCAGTTCCCGGCGCTCGACGACTCCGGCGACCCGGCGACCCTGTCCCACCCGATCCTCACCGGCATCCTGCGCGGTGAACTCGGCTACGACGGAGTCGTGGTCACCGACTCCCTCGGCATGGAGGGCGTGCGCACCAAGTACGGCGACGACCGGGTGCCGGTACTGGCCCTGAAGGCCGGCGTCGACCAGCTGCTCAACCCGCCCTCGATCGACGTGGCCTGGCACGCGGTGCTGAACGCCGTCCGCGACGGCGAGCTGACCGAGACCCGCCTGGACGAATCGATCCTGCGCATCCTCCGCCTGAAGGCCCACCTCGGACTGCTCGACGGCGCGCACGTCCCCCGGTCCGGCGTCGACCGCACGGTGGGCACCGCATCCCACCTGGCCACGGCGGACCGGATCGCCGAACGGACCACGACCCTGATGGTCAACGAGGACGACGTCCTCCCGCTGGACCCCCGCACCCAGCACAGGATCCTGGTCGTCGGCGCCGACCCGGCCTCCCCGTCCGGCACCACCGGCCCGCCCACCTCGGTCCTGGCCACCGCCCTCACCGAACTGGGCTTCGCCGCCACGGCCCTGTCCACCGGGACCGCACCCTCCGCGGCGACCATCGCCAAGGCGGTGGCGGCGGCGCGGGACGCGGACGCGGTGGTCGTCGGGACGTACAACGTGACGGCGGGCAGCACCCAGCAGACCCTGGTCGAGCAACTGCTCGCCACCGGTACCCCGGTGGCGGCCGTCGCCGTCCGCAACCCCTACGACGTGGCCCAGCTCCCCTCCGCCAAGGCCTACTTGGCGACCTATTCCTGGACCGACGTCGAACTGCGGGCCGCCGCACGGGTGATCGCCGGACGGGTGAACCCGCGGGGCAGGCTCCCGGTGCCGGTGCAGCGGGCGGACGATCCGACCCAGGTGCTGTACCCCCTCGGCCACGGGCTGACGTACTAGACGTACGTCGCACACGGGGCACAACGCACCCAAAGGGCTGAAACCCTACTGTTCGCCTGACGTGGCCCCGGCGCCGGGGCCACGCTGGGCGGGGGGGGTGTCCGGGGGTCGGCAGTACCCGGACAGGGGGTGTCTGGGGGGTTGGCGATGCGCGGGAAGGGTGCCGCACGGACGGCGTACGGCCTCCTGCCACCCACCCCTGCCCTCGCCGCCCTGGCGGCCGTCCTGGCCGGCCTGCTCAGCGGCTGCCAGGGCCACGCGGACGCCCCGGTGGGCAACGCCCGGCCCGCCACCGCCCTCCCCTCCGGCTACGGCGCCCAGTTCCTCGCGGTCGGCGAGTGCAGCTCCTTCGGCACCACCAGCTTCACCGAGGTCCCCTGCACCGGCGAGCGGGCCGCCGCCCGGGTCGTCGCCCGCTACGACGGCACGACCGCCGACGGCCCGCTGTGCCCGCCGACCACCGACTTCGTGCTGCACATCAGCGAACAGCGACCACGGGACGACGAGGACGGCGACGGCGCGATCCCCCAGGGCTACGCCTGCATGCGCAACCTGGAGCCCCCGCACCCCGGCGACCCGGGCGCCGGCGGCGGCCCCCGCACGATCCCCGGCGACTGCCTCTACGACTCCGGCGGCGGCCAGGTACGGGAAACGGCGTGCGACGGGTCGGGACACCGGAAGCCGCAGTACGAGGTCGCGAAGGCGGTCACCGAGCGATCCGAGTGCCCTGCCCCGACGGTGCTCTACGTCGAGTTGGGCGGAAGGCGGCCGGTGGGGTGCGCCCGGCCGGTGTGACGTCTCCTTCGTACGGCCCAGCTCGAGCTGCGGCATATGCCACGGGTGCCGGATGCTGGCTGTGATCCCTGGTGAGCGCGCGAGTGACGGAGGAGGAGGCGCCTTGGCATCCCTGTTCTGTATTCCGATGGAGGGCGGGGGCTCCGTGCTGGTCGAAGCGGCAGCCGGGGTGGAGGGGCCGGTGAAGGCCGGGCGCCTCGGGGACTTCGTCCGGGAGGTGCCCGGCACCCTGCAGGAGGCTCTGGAGCCGATCACGGAGGCGGCGCAGGCGGCCCTCGACCAGCTGCGCAAGGCCCGGCCCGACGAGATCACGGTCGAGTTCGGCGTGGATCTCGCGGTCGAGGCCGGGGCAGTGATCACCAAGGGCAGGGCGAACTGTCATCTGCAGGTGACGGTGTCATGGACGGGCAACGGTGGCTAGCGACGGGCGAGGAACGGAAGCGGGCACGCCCTCGGACCTGCCCTCGGCAGTGGCGCAGATCCTCGGGCCGGACGGGAGCGTGGCGGGGGCGGGTTTCCTGGTGGCCGAGGATGTGCTGGTCACATGTGCGCACGTGGTCCGGGCGGCCGGGGCCGAGCCCGGGGAGCGGGTGCGGCTGGCCTTCCCCCGTGTGGCGGGTGCCGGTGGGCTGGAGGGGCACGTAGAGGGGTGGCGTGCGCCCGAGGGCGAGGATGTCGCCTTCGTCAGGCTGCGTGAGACACCGCCGGGTACGCGGGTGTTGCCACTGGGCTCCGCGGAGGGGTGCGGCGGCCACGATGTCCGGTCGTTCGGCTTTCCGGCCCAGGCACCGCGGGACGGGCACTTGGGCTTCGGCAGAGTGGGTGATCTGCTGCCGGCCTCGCAGGACGGGAGCACGCTCCTTCAGCTGACCGAAGCCAACGACCTCACCACCGGGTTCAGCGGCGGGCCCGTCCTGGACGAGGTGACCGGCCTGGTCGTCGGAATGCTCACCGGGATCACGGCGCCCGACGGGTTCGCGCGGGGACAGGGCATCGCGTACGTCACCCCTACACAGGTCCTGCAGGAGATCCGACCTGAGCTGGCAGCGCAGGAGGTGTGTCCCTACCGGGGACTGGAGCCGTTCACCGCGGAGCACACCCGCTGGTTCCAGGGGCGGGGTGAGGCGGTACAGCAGGTTCTGGCGAACCTCGCCTTGGGGCGACGGCTGACGCTGCTGCTCGGGCCGTCCGGGTCAGGCAAGTCGTCGCTGATCCAGGCGGGTGTACTGCGGGCGTTGGCGGAGGGGGAAGTGGCGGGGAGCGATCGGTGGCTTCCTGTGCTGGCCCGGCCCCGGCAGAATTTGCCGGCCGAGATCGAGCGTGCCGGACTGCCCGGAGCGGCCCGGGACGGGATCACGGCTGCGGTCAACCGTAGGCTGGGGAAGGAGCCCGATTACCAGCGCGTTCTGTTGGTCATCGACCAGTTCGAGGAGCTTCTCGTCCAGGGCGCCGACGGCCGGCTGCGGAACTTCCTGGCCGTCATCGACGACATCACCGCGGCCGCCGAAGCACCAGCCAGGCTCAACGTCATCCTGGTCATGCGCGACGACTTCTATCCCCAACTGGCCGCTCTCGCACCCAAGTTGCTAGAAGCCGCGACACCCGGGCTGCTCAACGTGCCGGGCGCGCTGAGTAAGCGCGACCTGCACGACATCATCGAGCTGCCCGCCGAGGACGTGCGACTCCGCTTCCAGCCGGGGCTGCCCGAGCAGATCATCAGCGACGTACTGGCGAGCAGCCCCGAAGCGGTGGCGACGCGGCTGGCTCCGGTCACCGTGCTGCCGCTGTTGGAGCTGACACTCAGCCAGCTGTGGCTCCGACGGCAGGACGGTTACCTCACCCACGGGGCATACCAGCGCATCGGAGCGGTCAGCGGGAGCCTGACCACTTGGTGCGACAGCGCGCTGGAGGAGCTGTCTCCCGATCAGCAGGGCATCGCGAGACGCATCCTCACATCGCTGGTGCGCCCCGCCGACTCCAGCCGCCGTATCCCGGCCGTCCGCGCGCAGGTACCCCTCGACGAACTGCGCGAACTTGCGGCCAGCCCGGACAGCACACCTGACGGTGGTATCGACGCCGTCATCGCCGTTCTGGCGCGCCATCGCATCATCACCACGCAGACGCTTCGCGATCCCCAACGACCCGATGCACCTCCGGGTGAGCCGGTGGCGGAGCTGATTCATGACGCGCTCATCCGTGACTGGGGAACGCTGAGGGAGTGGGTGCGCCAGGATTACCGCTTCCAGGAGTGGCTCGACCGCACCCGTGAACGGCAGACGCATTGGGCAGAGAAGACCGACCCGGGGGACCTGCTGGGCGGAACGGCGCTCGCCGAAGGCGTTGAATGGTCTCGGCAACGCGGGCTGCCCGACGACATCGCGGCGTTCATCATCGCGAGCAAGCGACGTCAGAGGGCCGTCGACCAGCGCAACAGACGTGTAGCCACCGTTCTCGCCTCGTTGCTGGTGCTCGCCCTGCTCGCTGCCGGGGGCGCGGTGTGGCAGTGGCGGACGGCGGTCGACGAGCGGCACGCTGGGCGCTCTCTGCGGCTCGCCACCGAGTCCGACACCCTGATCGGCACAAGCCCCGAACTCGCTTCGTTGTTGGCGGTCCAGGCGTACCACTACAAGCACACTCCCGAGTCCATCGAAAGCCTGAGGACCGCTGCCGCCCTCCCCCTGCATCGACGTCTGTCAGGCCATACCGGCGAGGTGTGGTCGGTGGCGTTCAGTCCAAACGGCCGCATCCTCGCCACCGCCAGCGCCGACCGCACCGTACGCCTGTGGGACACGGGCACCGGCAAGACCCGCGCGGCCCTGATCGGACACACCGACACGGTGTCCTCCGTGGCGTTCAGTCCCGACGGAGGCACCATCGCCACAGCCAGCGCCGACGGAACCGTACGTCTGTGGGACACAAACACCGGCAAAGCCCGCGCGACCCTCACCGGACACACCGACATCGTGCTGTCAGTGGCATTCAGCCCCGTCCGACACACGCTCGCCACCGCCGGCACCGACGGAACCGTACGTCTATGGGACACAAACACCGGCAAAGCCCGCGCGACCCTCACGGGACACAAGGGCGCAGTCGAATCCGTGGCATTCAGCCCCGACGGCAACACCCTCGCCACCGCCGGCGCCGACGGAACCGTACGTCTATGGCAACCCTCCACCGGCGCGACCCGCACCCCCCTGACAGGACACAAGGGCGCAGTCGACTCCGTGGCATTCAGCCCCGACCGACACACGCTCGCCACCGCCGGCACCGACGGAACCGTACGTCTGTGGGACACAACCACCGGCGCGATCCGCACGGCCCTGACCGGACACAACGGCGCAGTTGACTCCGTGGCATTCAGCCCCGACCGACACACGCTCGCCACCGCCGGCACCGACCGCACCGTACGTCTGTGGGACACAACCACCGGCGCGATCCGCACGGCCCTGACCGGACACAAGGGCGCGGTTGACTCCGTGGCATTCAGCCCCGACGGCCGCACCCTCGCCACCGGCGGCGCCGACTACACCGCACGCCTGTGGGGCACAACCACCGGCGCGACCCGCGCGGCCCTGACCGGACACAAGGGCGCGGTTGACTCCGTGGCATTCAGCCCCGACGGCCGCACCCTCGCCACCGCCAGCGCCGACCACACCGTGCGCCTATGGGACACGGCCACCGGCAACGCCCGCGCGACCCTGACCGGACATACCAAACAAGTACTGTCAGCGGCATTCAGCCCCGACAGCCGCACGCTCGCCACCGCCAGCGCCGACCGAACCGTACGCATCTGGGACACCACCACTGGCAAGACCCGCGCGACCCTGACCGGGCACACCAAACAAGTGCTGTCAGCAGCATTCAGCCCCGACGGCCGCACGCTCGCCACCTCCAGCGCCGACCAAACGGTACGACTGTGGGACGTCGCCACCGGCCAGACCCGCAAACATCTGCCCGGCCAGAGCGCCACGGTGTGGTCAATGGCATTCAGCCCCGACGGCAGTGCCCTCGCCACCGGCGGCGCCGACGGCACTGTTCAGCTGTGGGACGTCGAAACCGGCGGCATCCGCAAACGCCTGCCCAGCCACGCCGCCACGGTGTGGTCAATGAAGTTCAGCCCCGACGGACGCATCCTCGCCACCGCCAGCGCCGACGAAACCGTACGGCTCTGGTACTCAGCCACCGGCTCGACTCGCAACACTCCGACTGGGCACACCGGCGAGGTGGCTTCAGTGGCATTCAGCCCCGACGGGCACACGCTCGCCACTGGCAGTACCGACCGCACCGTTCGTCTATGGGACATGACCACCGCAACGAACCGTGCGGCATTGGTCGGACATACCGACACGGTGCAATCGCTGGCTTTCAGTCCTGACGGGCTGACTCTTGCAACTGGCAGCGCCGACAGCACGGCGAGGCTCTGGAGAGTCGCCCTACCTCCACCCTCTGCGGCCGTCCAGATGATCTGCCGCGCCGTCCATCGAGATCTCACCCCGCAAGAACGGACCGACTACCTCCAGGGGCAGTCAGCAGGCCCGGTCTGCCCGACCCGCTGACAGCCGAGACGGCGGAGTCCGGGCATGTGGACCCCGCCGCCAGCGACAATGGAACCGACGTCACGGACGCAACGCCGGCTCCCTCTCCACGCCCCGCACATCCAGCTTGGCGTCATACCGAGCCAGCGGCCTCGCAGCCGACGGGTTCTTCTCGACCGCGGCGGACGCAACCCCCGCCCACTCCAGAATCCGTGCCGTGGCCAGTGCCTTCTCCTCGGACACCAGGCCCGCCACGTTCGCCCCGTGGTTCAGCCCGGGGGCCGTGAAGACGTACGAGTCACGGGCGCCCTTGCCGAGGCGGAAGCGTTCCGAGCCCCAGGGGTCGTTCTGGCCGTAGACGAACAGCATGTGGTGTGCGTGGTGGCGGACCCACGTATCGACGTTCCGCATCGCCCCGGGCTGGAAACGCATCGGGATGGAGCGGGGCACGAAGTTGCGCGGGGGCTGGTAGCCGTAGCGGATCAACTTCCGTTCGATGTAAGGGAAGTGGATCGTCGGCGCGCCCAGCTGGGTGCCCGCCTGGTAGTAGTACGGGGTGTACTGCTCCAGGCCCTGGTCGGTGTAGGCGGAGAAGCCCGAGATCGTGTCGACCGAGTTCCAGATCTCGTCGTCCGTCGCGGTCGCCGCGTTCGCCGGGACGGAGTCGCAGTCCTTCAGCAGGCTGTACTGCCAGAAGCCCCAGACGTAGTCGAGGACGACCGCCTCGTAGGCCTTGTCCAGGCCGCCGATGGTGTCGAAGGTGTAGCCCCCGTCAGCGGCGAACTTCGCGTACTTCGCCTCCAGCGGCTCCCGGCGTACCAGCGCCTCGCGCTGGACCCCATTCAGGCGGTCCCGGCACTCCTTGGTTCCGACCGTGGCGAAGAAACGGTCGTAGGCCGAGTCCTCGTTGTTGACGACGTCGTTGGGGGCCACGTAGGCCACCACGCCGTCCATGTCACGGGGGTAGAAGCGCTCGTAGTAGGTGGCCGTCATGCCGCCCTTGGAGCCGCCGGTGGCCAGCCAGTTGGCGGAGTAGACCGGCTTCAGCGCCTCGTAGACGCGGTGCTGGTCGCTCGCCGCCTGCCAGATGTCCAGCTTGGACCAGTCCGCCGGGTCGGGGCGGGAGGGCGTGAAGAAGCGGTACTCCAGCGAGACCTGGTTGCCGTCCACGATCTGCGTGGGCTCGCGGCGGGACGGGTTCGTGGAGACGTTGTAGCCGCTGGTGTAGAAGACCGTGGGGCGGCTCACGTCCTTGTGCAGCACGGTGATGCGCTGCTGGAAGGTCCCGCGGTCCGGGTGCCGGTGGTCGACCGGCTGGGTGTAGTTCAGGACGAAGTAGCGGTACCCGGGGTACGGCTTCTCCTGGATCAGGCTCATGCCGGGTATCGACAGGAGCCGGTCCTTGATGTCGGTGGGCTCGGACTGTGCGGCGGTGGCCGCGCCCGCTGTGCTCAGCGTGCCTATGAACACCGTGAGCGCCAGCAGCCATCTGAGCGCCTTGCGCATGCGCACTCTCCCCTGTGAGACAGATGTGCGCCGGAAGCTATCGGAGCAACTGCCGTCACACCAGGGGTTATTGAGCGGTGTTCGCGATCAGCACAGGATTTCGGTACGCGTCAGCAGAGGATCCAGCCAGAGCTGACCGAAACCCCGCTCACCGTGCCCTTCACCCACACGCAGCGCTGGCCCGCGTGGACCGTCACCGGGCCCGCGCGGTGCTTGAACCGGCCCTTGTCCACGACCGGGCGGTTGCCGCGGGCCTGCACGCTCACCGACATCACGCGCTCGACGCCGGGCTTCCGGGCGATGGTGACGGCACAGACGTAGCCGTTGCGCTTGAAGACGTGCACGGTACCGGTGCTGAAGGGCAGGGTTCTCACCTCGCGCCCGGCGCAGGACCCGTCCACGGCCGCGGGGGGGGGGGGGGGGGGGGGGGGGGGGGGGGGGGGGGGGGGGGGGGGGGGGGGGGGGGGGGGGGGGGGGGGGGGGGGGGGGGGGGGGGG
>NZ_JBWKFN010000034.1:0-115356 GCF_056434245.1 Streptomyces sp. NPDC044064 | reverse complement strand
CGAGATCCGCAAGCAGAACCCCGCCTTCGGACTCGGCACCTACACCGAACTGCAGTCCTCCAACCCCGCCGTCCTCGCCTTCCTCCGCGACTACGAGGACGACCTGGTGCTGTGCGTGCACAACTTCTCCCGCTTCGCACAGCCCACGGAGCTGGACCTGAGGCGGTTCGGCGGGCGGCATCCGGTCGAGCTGTTCGGCGGGGTGCGGTTCCCGGCGATCGGTGAACTGCCCTACCTGCTGACCCTCGCGGGCCACGGCTTCTACTGGTTCCGGCTGCGCCGGGACGCCGCGTAGTCCGGCCGGGCGGGACGGCGGCCGGTTTCCGCCGTCCCGCCCGGGGCACCCATCAGTCACACCCCGACGACCCGGGGAAAGGACGTGACGCCCATGGCGGATACGGTCACCCCTTCCGGTACGACTCCCACTTCCGGTCGCCTCCTCGCCTCGCTCGAACCCCTGTTGCGCGAGTGGCTGCCCAGACAGCGCTGGTTCGCCGGCAAGGGCCGCCCGGTCACCGGGTTCACCCAGGTGGCGGCCACCGAACTACTGCCCCACGACGCTCGGCTGGGGCTCCACCACCTGCTCCTGCGCGCCCACCAGCCGCCCGTGCTCGGCGCCCCGGCGCACCCCGGTGACTGCTACCAGCTGCTGATAGGCGTGCGCGAGGCGCTGCCGCCCAGGCTGGCGCCCGCGCTCATCGGACATGTCACCGAGGGCCCGCTCGCCGGCCGCACGGTGTACGAGGCCCTGTACGACCCCCGGCCCGCCGACGTCCTCCTGGAGGCCCTGCGCACCCAGGCGCGCGTCGGCGGGCTTCGGTTCGAACGGGACCCGGACCAGGAGATCCGGGAGGGACTGGTGGCCCGTCCGATGACCGGCGAGCAGTCCAACTCGTCGATCGTCTACGGCGATACGTTCATCCTGAAGCTGTTGCGCCGAGTGGTCCCCGGCGTCAACCCCGACCTGGAGATACCGCGCGCCCTGGCCCGCGAGGGCTGCGCCCGGGTGCCCGCGCCGACGGCATGGCTGCGGACCGAGCCCGCCGACGAGGCCGGCACGTCGTACGTCCTGGCCGTGCTCCAGCCGTTCGTGAGCGGCGCCGCCGACGGCTGGGAGCTGGCACTGCGCGAGCTGGCCAAGGGCGAGGACTTCGCCGCCGAGGCCCGGGCCCTGGGCCGGGCCACCGCCGAGGTGCACACCGCCCTCGCCCATGCCCTGCCGACGGTCACCCTGGGCCATGCCCAGCTGCGGCTGCTGGTGGACGGCATGACCGAGCGGCTGACGGCCGCCGTCCAGGCGGTGCCGGCGCTCCGGCCGTACGAGCAGGGGCTGCGCTCCGCCTATGCGGCGCTGGACGACCTGGCCGCCGAGGGGCGCACCTGGACCGCCCAGCGCATCCACGGCGACCTGCATCTCGGCCAGTGTCTGCGCTCGCCGTCCGGCACCTGGTCGCTGATCGACTTCGAGGGCGAACCGGCCCGGCCGCTGGCCGAACGGCGCCTGCCGCAGCCGCCGGTGCGGGACATCGCCGGGATGCTGCGCTCCTTCGACTACGCCGCCCGCTCGGCCGGCCCGCCCGCACCGGGCTGGGCCGAGCGCTGCCGGGCCGCGTACTGCTCCGGTTACGCGGAGACGGCCGGCCGCGACCCTCGCACCGACCCCGTGCTGCTGCGGGCCTACGAGACCGACAAGGCCGTCTACGAAGTCGTCTACGAGGCCCGCCACCGCCCCGACTGGCTGCCCGTACCCCTTGCCGCGGTCCGCCGCCTCGCCACGTCCGACCCGACCCTCGCCCGGGAGACCCGTCCGTGACGTCCAAGAAGCCTGCCACCTCGAAGACCGACAAGTCCGGCACCAGCAAGGCCGAGCAGAGCAGAGAGGAGAAGAGCACGGCCGAGCAGGCCAGGGCCCCGAAGAAGGCCACAGCCAAGAAGGTCACGGCCAAGAAGACCGCAGCCAAGAAGACCGCAGCCAAAAAGGCCCCCGCCGGAAAGGGCACGGCCACAACGGGCACGGCCAAGAGGACCGGTGCCGCCGGGAAGTCCGGTTCTGCCGCGAAGAGCGGTTCCGCCGCCGTCCCTCGCGCCCGCAAGCCCGAACCGCCCGCCCGGGAGCGCCCTGCCGAGGTCGCCGTCTCCCCCGCGCTCGACGCCGGCGACCGCGAGCGGCTGCTGCACGGCGCCCACCACGACCCGCACTCCGTCCTCGGCGCCCATCCGGTCCCGGGCGGGATCGCCTTCCGCGCCTTCCGGCCCTACGCGCAGGCGGTCACCGTGGTCTCCGGCGACCTGCGGGCGGACCTGCACGACGACGGGGACGGCTTCTTCTCCGGGCTGCTCCCGCTCTCCGAGGTCCCCGCCCACCGGCTGCTGGTGACGTACGACGGCACCGTCCACGAGACCGAGGACGCCTACCGTTTCCTGCCCACGCTCGGCGAACTGGACCTGCACCTGATCGGCGAGGGCCGGCACGAGCGGCTGTGGCGGGTGCTCGGCGCGCACGTCCTGACCCACCAGGGCGTGACCGGGACCCGGTTCTCGGTGTGGGCACCGAACGCGCGGGGTGTGCGCGTAGCGGGGAACTTCAACTTCTGGGACGCCGGCGGGCACGCGATGCGCTCGCTCGGCTCCTCGGGGGTGTGGGAGCTGTTCGTGCCCGGCATCGGCGAGGGCGAGCTGTACAAGTTCGAGATCACCCGCCCGGACGGCTCGCGCACCCTGCGCGCCGATCCGCTGGCCCGCCGTACGGAGGTCCCGCCGGCCACCTCGTCGATCGTGCACGCCTTGCACCACGAGTGGGGCGACGCGGAGTGGCTGGCCCACCGCGCCGACACGCCCGTGCACGAGTCACCGTTGTCCGTGTACGAGGTCCATCTGGCCTCCTGGCGGCCCGGCCTGACGTACCGCCAGCTGGCCGAGCAACTCCCCGCCTACGTCACGGAGATGGGCTTCACGCACGTGGAGCTGATGCCGGTGGCCGAGCACCCCTTCGGCGGCTCCTGGGGCTACCAGGTCACCGGCTTCTACGCCCCGACGGCCCGGCTCGGCACCCCGGACGACTTCAAGTACCTGGTGGACCGGCTGCACCAGGCCGGCATCGGTGTCCTGATGGACTGGGTGCCGGCGCACTTCCCGCGCGACGACTGGGCGCTGGCCGAGTTCGACGGGCGCCCCCTGTACGAGCACCACGATCCGCTGCGGGCCGCGCACCCCGACTGGGGCACCCTGGAGTTCGACTTCGGCCGTCGCGAGGTGCGCAACTTCCTGGTGGCGAACGCCGTGTTCTGGTGCGAGGAGTTCCACATCGACGGGCTGCGGGTGGACGCCGTCGCCTCCATGCTCTACCTCGACTACTCGCGCGAGCCCGGCCAGTGGACGCCCAACGAGCACGGCGGCCGGGAGAACCTGGACGCGGTGGCCTTCCTGCAGGAGATGAACGCCACCGTCTACCGGCGCTGCCCCGGGGTGGTGACCATCGCGGAGGAGTCCACCGCCTGGGACGGGGTCACCCGCCCCACCCACCACAGGGGTCCGAGCGGCTTCGGCGGTCTGGGCTTCGGCCTGAAGTGGAACATGGGCTGGATGCACGACTCGCTCCAGTACATGAGCCACGACCCCGTCCACCGCAGGTACCACCACCACGAGATGACCTTCTCGATGGTGTACGCGTACAGCGAGAACTACGTGCTGCCGATCTCCCACGACGAGGTCGTGCACGGCAAGCGGTCCCTCGTCTCGAAGATGCCGGGCGACTGGTGGCAGCAGCGCGCCAACCATCGCGCCTACCTCGGCTTCATGTGGGCCCACCCCGGCAAGCAACTGCTCTTCATGGGGCAGGAGTTCGCCCAGGGTGCCGAGTGGTCCGAGGCGCACGGCCCGGACTGGTGGCTGCTCGACCCGTCGTACGGCGCGGAGGCGGACCACCGGGGCGTCCGGGACCTGGTCCGCGACCTGAACGCCGGCTACCGCGCCGCCCCGGCCCTGTGGCAGCGCGACACCGATCCGGCGGGCTTCCAGTGGATCACGGGCGACTCGGCGGACGACAACGTCTTCGCGTTCCTGCGTCGCTCCGCCGACGGGACCCCGCTGCTGGCGGTCTCCCACCTGGCCCCCGTGGTCCGCCACGACTACCGCATCGGCGTCCCCGAAGACGTCCCGGCCTGGCTGGAGGTCCTGAACACCGACGCGGCCCGTTACGGCGGCAGCGACGTGGTCCACCCCGACCCGGTCAAACCGGAGCCGCCGGGCGCCCATGGACGTCCGGCGAGCATCCGGCTCACCCTGCCTCCGCTGGCCACGGTGTGGCTGCGGCCGGCCTAGCGGCCCGCGTCACCCGGGCGACGCGAAGACCTGGACGGCGTAGTCACCGCTGACGGCGACGCCGGTGTCCTTGTAGCTGCAGTTGAGGATGTTGCCTTTGTGGCCCGAGCTGTTCATCCAGCCGTCGACGATCGTCTTGGCGTCCGTGGTGCCCCAGGACATGTTCTCCGCCGACGGTCCCGCGTTGTAGCCGGCGTTCTTGATGCGCTGGGTGTAGCTGGAGCCGTCGGAACCGGTGTGGTTGGTCAGGTGGTTCTTGCTCGCGTCGTCCGCGAACGTCTGGGCGGCCTTGGTCAGCTGTCCGTTCTCCTGCAGGGCGGGGCAGTTGGCCTTGGACCGCTCGGCATTGACCAGCTGCAGGATCTCGCCGGGCGAGGCGGCGGGGGCGAGGGTCACCGCGGCCCCGGCGCCGGCCGCTCCGGCGAACAGCAGGGGGGCCGCGCAGGCGGCGGCGCACAGACGGCGTATGAGTGTGGTCGTGGTCCGCATGGAAATGCCTTCGTTCGGAAGTGACGGCGAGAAATCCCCCCGGAACTCCGTGAGACGTGTGAAGGGTTCGCGCGGTGGCACGGACACGGCAAGCGAGCGCCCGCAGAACCCTGGGTCACCGGCGGTTCCTCGGATGGTGCCCGGCGCCTGCGCTCGTACCTCTCCACCGTACGCCCGTCACGGTGGACCCACGAGTCCGGCGGCCGGGGCACCACCTGTCACCTCCCGCTGCCTGCGCGTTACCCGAAGGCCTCGGCCAGCGCCTTCGGCAACCCCTTGGTGTGCACCACGCCCAGTCGCTGCGTGGCCCTGGTCAGGGCCACGTACAGGTCGCTGGTGCCGTACCGCCTGGGTTCGACCACCAGAACGGAGTCGAATTCGAGCCCCTTGGACTGACGCGGGTCGAGCAGGACGACCTTCCGCGTCAGGTCGGGTTCGGTACCCGCCGTGACGCCGTCCAGCCGGGCCGCCAGCCGGCGGTGCAGTTCGCGCGGGGCGATCACTGCCAACCGGCCCTCCACCGGGGTCAGTTCGGCGACTGCCTCGGCAACCGCGCCGGGCAGATCGTCGCCCGCGTCCCACACCCGGGGCCGTACCCCCGTGGAGCGGACCGAGCCCGGGGGCTCGAACTCCGGGTTCTCGGCGCGGACCACGGCCGCGGCCAGGTCCATGACCTCGGACGGGGTGCGGTAGTTGACGCCCAGCCGGGTGTGCTCCCAGCGGTCCTCGACATACGGCTCGAGGATGTCGGCCCAGGAGCCGACACCGGCCGGCTCCGCAGTCTGGGCCGGATCGCCGACCAGGGTCATCGAGCGGGTCGGGCTGCGCCGCATGAGCAGCCGCCACGCCATCGGCGACAGCTCCTGCGCCTCGTCGACGATGATGTGCCCGAACGCCCAGGTCCGGTCGGCCGCGGCCCGCTCGGCGGCGCTGCGGTGGTCCGCCTCCTCGTGGCGCTCGGCGAACCGCTCGGCGTCGATGATGTCGTGGGCGGACAGGACCTCGGAGGCTTCGGGGTCACCGTCCTCCTTGTCCTCGAACTCAAAGGTGCGGGAAGCGTAGGAGACGTCGAGCACGCCCTGCGCGTAGGCCACCTGTGTCTCCCGCTCGCGCTCCGCCCGCGCCCGCGCCCACCGCTCGTCCACGCCGAGCAGTTCGGCCGCCTCGTCCAGCAGCGGTACGTCCGCCACGGTCCATTCCCGGGTCACCGGCCGGCGGATGGCGGCCGCGTCGTCGTCGGAGACGTAGCCCACCGGGTCGGCCAGGAAGTCCGCGACCAGGCGCTGCGGCGTCAGACGCGGCCACAGCTGGTCGATGGCCGCCCAGACCTCGCGGTTCTCGGCCAGCTCGTCGCGGATCTGGGTGATGTCGGAGGCGTCCAGCAGGCTGCTGCCGTCGTACGGGTCGGTGCCCACGCGCTCGGCGTACAGCTCGGTGAGCGTGTTGAGGATGTGGCCCTCGAAGTACTCCCGGGCCACGTTGTGCGGCAGCTTGGCGGCGCGGGTGCGCTCGCGGGCGACCCTCACCAGGCCGTCGTCGAGCATCAGGATCTCGCGGTCGTGCTCGATCGCGATCACCGGATCGGGCAGCGACTGCCAGTCCTGTACGACCTCGGCGAGTACGGCCGCCATGTCGGCGCGGCCCTTCACCGCGGCCGCCTCCCGGCCGTCGGCCGCCGTCGCCCGCACGCCGGGGAACAGCTCACCGACCGTGGCCAGCAGCACTCCGGTCTCGCCGAGGGAGGGCAGCACCTCGCCGATGTAGCCGAGGAAGGCCGGGTTGGGTCCGACGATGAGGACCGCACGGCGGGCCAGCAGCTCCCGGTGTTCGTAGAGGAGGTACGCCGCCCGGTGCAGCGCCACCGCCGTCTTGCCGGTGCCGGGGCCGCCCTCGACGACCAGCACCCCGCGGTGCGGCGCCCGGATGATGCGGTCCTGGTCGGCCTGGATGGTCTGCACGATGTCGCCCATCCGGCCGGTGCGCGCCGAGTTGAGCGCGGCCAGCAGCACGGCGTCCCCGGTCGGGTCCTCGTGGCCGGTGCGGGTGGCGTCGCCGAGGTCCAGGATCTCGTCGTGCAGCGAGGTCACCGTCCGGTCCTCGGTGGCGATGTGCCGGCGGCGGCGCAGGCACATCGGGGTGTGACCGGTGGCCAGATAGAAGGGCCGGGCGACGTCGGCCCGCCAGTCGATGAGGACGGGGGTGTGTTCGGCGTCGTCCTCGCGCAGCCCGATCCGGCCGATGTGGTGGACCGTGCCGTCGGCCAGGTCGATCCGGCCGAAGCAGAGCGAGCCGTCGACGGCGTTCAGCGCGGCGAGCAGGCCCGAGCGCTCGGCGACCAGGATGTCCCGCTCCAGCCGGGCCTGCATGGGCTTGTCGCCCTGGGCGAGCGCGTCCGCGACCGAGGTCTCGGCCTCGCCGAGCAGCACGTCCACGCGCGCGTACAGTCCATCGATGAATTCCTGTTCGTGGCGCAATTCATCATCTGGAAATTCGGTGTTTGACAATTCCGCTCCCGCCCGGATATACTGTGCTCACTGAACTTCTCCGCGACCACTCCGAATTGAAGTCGCGAACCACTGAATATACGCACAGAAATCCCCCGAGCGCAATTACTCGGGGGATTTTTTCGTGACCGGTCCCGCTTTACCGCACAGGCGTCACAGCACGTCGGCCAGCTCCTCCAGCAGCCGCCGCTTGGGCCGGGCCCCCACCATCGACCGCACCGGCTCACCGTCCCGGAAGACCATGAGGGTCGGCGTGGACAGCACGCCGTAGGCGACCGTCGTCTGCGGATTGCGGTCCACGTCCAGCTGGACGATCTTCAGCCGGTCGCCCTCCTCGAAGGCGACGTCCTTCAGCACGGGCGCCAGCTGCCGGCACGGCCCGCACCAGTCGGCGGTGAACTGCACCAGCACCGGAAGGTCCGCGCCGATCACCTCCGCCTCGAAGTCCGCGTCCGTCACCTCGCCCAGTCCGCTCACCAAACTCACCGCGTCAGCCCTCCCAGTTCGCATGCCGGTTCCGGACCTCCCGGAACCCGCGCCTCGGCGGCCAGCTCGTCCCGGGCCTCCTCGGCCCGCCGCAACTGCCCCGCGACCTGCTCCCGCACCGCCGCCAGCTGTCCGATGAGCGCGTCCAGCTCGTCCAGCTTGCGCCGGTAGACCACGAGGGACGCCGGGCAGGAGTCGCCCTCCGGGTGCCCGGACCGCAGGCAGTCCACGAACGGCCGCGTCTCCTCCAGGTCGAACCCGAAGTCCTGCAGCGTCCGGATCTGCCGGAGCAGCCTGACGTCGGCCTCGTCGTAGGTGCGGTGTCCCTTGTCGTCGCGCCGGGCGGGCAGCAGCCCCCGCGCCTCGTAGTAGCGCAGGGTGCGGGTGGTGGTCCCGGCCCGTGCGGCCAGCTCGCCGATTCGCATGTCCACGACCGTAGGTGTTGACGTCGGCGTCAAGGCAAGAGGGGCGGCAGCAGCGGCTTCCGGCGCACCGGTGAGGACAGCACGATCGAGGTCGTCGTACGGCCCAGCGCCGAGGTCTGCTCCAGGACGTCCTCCAGGTGCACGGTGTCGGTCACGGCGACCTTGAGGATCCAGCAGTCCTCCCCGACGACGTGGTGCACCTCGGTGATCTCCGGGCGGTCGAGCAGCTCCAGGGTCCTCGGGTGCTTGAGGGTGTAGCCGCCGTGCGGGTTGACCCGGATGAAGGCCTGGATGCCGTAGCCGAGGCGGGCTGCCGCGACCTGCGCGCCGTACCCCTCGACCACCCCGGCCGCCTCCAGCCGGCGCACCCGCTCGGCGACGGCCGCAGGGCTCAGGCTGATCCGCCGGCCCAGCTCGCTGAGCTTGATCCGGCCGTCGGTCTGGAGCAGTTCGAGAAGCTGCCGGTCCACCGCGTCGAAGGCCAGTGGTGTTTCGTTGGTGACGGCCCGCAGATGCCGTTGTTCTTTCGGTGCGGTGACCGTATCTCCCATGTCTCCCCCTTCAGGAACGGATGTGTGGCCCGGAGAATTATGGCCATGCGAAAGGTACGAGAGGTACTGGTCATCGGCGGCAACCGCTATTTCGGCAAGCGGCTGATCGCCCGTCTGCTGGCGGCCGGCGACCGGGTCACGGTCCTGAATCGGGGTTCGTCCGCACCGCCGCCGGGTGTGGTGCACCTGGTGGCCGACCGCGACGACGAGAAGGCCCTGGCCGAGGCCGTCGGCACCCGCGTGTTCGACGTCGTCCTCGACCAGGTCTGCTACACCCCGCGCCAGGCGGCCGTCGCCCGCCGCGTCTTCGCCGGACGCACCGGCCGCTATGTGATGACCTCGACGGTCGAGGTGTACGAGCACGAGGACTCCGCGGAACCGGTGCCCGAGCATGCGGTGGACCCGGCGACGGTCGCCGTGGACCTGGAACTGCCGTGGGACGAACCCGGGTTCCTGGAGTCCCATTACGGCGAGGGCAAGCGGCAGGCGGAGGCGGTGTTCACGACGGACCCCGCGTTCCCGTTCGTGTCCGTCCGGGTGGCCCACGTCCTCGGCGGCGACGACGACTTCACCGGCCGCCTCCAGCACTACGCCGACCGCATCCGCTCCGGCGCCCCCCTCGCCGTACCACCGGTCACGCACCCGGCGACGTACATCCATGTCGAGGAGATCGCGGACTTCCTGTACTGGGCGGCCGGCGAGGACTTCACGGGCCCGGTGAACGCCGCCTCCCACGGCCTGCTGGCACTGGAGGAGCTGACGACGGCCGTGGCGGCAGCGCTGCCCGGCGGCGCGCCGGTGTTCGAGGTGGCCGAGACCGGCGAGGTCTCCCCCTTCGCCTTCCGCCGCCGCTACGGCATGGACAACTCCCGGGCCACGCGGCTCGGTTTCACCTTCGGTGACGTACGGCAGTGGCTGCCGAAGGCCGTCGCCGAGACTCTCGGAGAGGACGACTGACGTGCGGTACCGCACCCTTGGCGGACTGAAGGTGAGCGCGGTCGGGCTCGGTGCCATGCCGCTGTCGATCGAGGGCCGGCCGGACGAACGGCGCGCCCTGGACACGGTGCACGCGGCCCTCGACGCCGGCGTGACCCTGCTGGACACGGCCGACTCCTACCATCTGCCGGGCCGGGATCCCGGCCACAACGAGCTCCTCCTCGCCCGCGCCCTCGCGGCCTACGGCGGCGACACCGACGGCGTGCTCGTGGCCACCAAGGGCGGCCGGGGCCGCCCCGCCGACGGCAGCTGGACGGTGACGGGCTCGCCCCGGCACCTCAAGGCGGCCGCCGAGGCCTCCCTGCAGCGGCTCGGTGTCGAGGCGATCGGCCTCTACCAACTGCACAAGCCCGACCCGGCCGTGCCGTTCGAGGACTCCGTCGGCGCCCTTCGCGACCTGCTGGACGAGGGCAAGATCCGCCTGGCCGGCCTCTCCAACGTGACCACGGACCAGATCCACCGCGCCCGCGCGATCCTCGGCGACCGGCTGGCGTCGGTCCAGAATCGCTACTCCCCCGAGATCCGCTCCAGCGAGGCCGAGTTGCGGCTGTGCGCGGAGCTGGGGCTGGCGTTCCTTCCCTGGAGCCCGCTGGGCGGGATCTCGCGCAGCTCACTGGACGGGCCGTCGATGCTGGAGGGCGGCGCACGGTTCGCGGCGTTCCACGAGGTGGCCGAGGAACGCGGGGCGAGCCCCCAGCAGGTCGCCCTCGCCTGGCTGCTGTCCCTCTCCCCGGCCGTGGTCCCGATCCCGGGCGCGAGCCGCCCGGAGACGGTCCGGAACTCGGCCGGGGCGGCGGACCTGGTACTGGGCGAAGAGGAGCTGACCCGGCTGACGCGGTCCACGCGGACGCGGTGAATCCCCGGTGCGGGGGCCGGCTCAGCCGACGCCCACTCCGGCCGACTCCTCCACCTCCATGAGGGACGCGCTGTGCCGCTCCTCCTCGAACTTCCTGCGGCCGCCGCGCAGCCCGAACAGGCGCTTGGCCAGGGCGATGTAGAGGACCGCGAGGACGTTGAGGACGAGGGTGGCGATCTTCAGCCAGCTGATGTGCTCGGTGAGTTCGTAGATCTCCAGCGGGAGGAAGGCGGCGGTGGCCACCACCGTCAGATACTCCGCCCAGCGCTTGGCGTACCAGAGGCCGACCGCCTCGACCAGCTCGACCAGCGCGTACGCGAGGAGCAGGGCCGCGACCAGCATCAGCGTGGAGTGCTTGTAGCCGAAGGCCTTCTGGATGGAGCCGACGACCGGTGAGTGGTCGAGGTCGTAGTGGAAGTGCCGGAACACCGGCCGGAAGACGTCCAGGTAGTTGTTGAAGAGCTTCCGTACCGCGTCCTGGCTGTTGCTGAACTTCCACACCGCGACCGCGACCAGCACGATGAACACCCCGCGCACCGCCCGCTCGATCGCGAGGAAGCGCAGGATGAACAGGTCCCGCAGCACCTTCCCGCGCGCCACCAGCGGCGCCTCGTCGGCCGGTCCCGTGCCGTGCGGCTCGCCCAGCACGAAGTCCCCGCAGCGCAGGCAGCGCCACACGTCGCCGAGCGCGGTCTGCGCGTGCAGCCGTACCCGCAGCCGGGGGTCGTCGGGCGCGTAGGTCACATGGCCCTTCCGCGCGCAGGTCCGCCGGTCCCAGTCGATCTTCATCCCCCGTGCCTCCATGCTCGTTCGGGAACACGCACGAACGTGCCGTTCCGGTTCCGGCACGGCACGCTAGTGGACGCGGGGGAGAAGACGCCGTGCGGGGTCAGCCGGCTGCGCTCTCCGCCAGTTCCTTCTCCTCGGCATTCTGCTCCGCCACGGCTGCCTCGTCCTGTACGGCGGACTCGTGGCGCGGCAGCAGCACGGCCACCAGGAGCGTGCCGATGCCGAGGACCACCGTGCCGATCATGCTGGTGCGGGCGACGGCGTCGGAGAAGGCGGAGCCGACCGCGTCGGCCATCCGGTGGGCGCCGGAGGCTAGCTGCCCGGCCTGCTGCTGGAGCTGGGCGGCCTGCTGCGGGTCGCTCGTCCGTGCGGCCTGTGCGGCCGGCTGGTGCGCCTTGCCGCCGATGCCCTGCGCGACGGCGTACCCGGCGCCGACGGAGTCCTGTGCGGTCGCGAGGGCGCTCGCCGGGAGCCTGCTGCCGGCGGTGGCGTCGGTGAGGTGGTCGCCGTACGAGGTGGCGAGCAGGGAGCCGAGGATGGCGATGCCGAGCGAGCCGCCCAGCTCCAGCGAGGTGTCGTCGACCGCGCCGCCGAGGCCCGGCTCGGACTCCGGGAAGGCGCCCGTGATCGCGTCGGTGCAGGGCGAGAGGGCGGGCCGATGGCGAGGCCCAGGATGATCAGCGGGGCCAGGAAGTCGGTGTACATCGAGCCCGCGTCGACCCGCGTGAGCAGTGCCAGGGCCGTCGTACCGCCGACCATGGCACTGCTCACGCCGGTCTCCAGGGCGCATTCGTGCAGGAGCAGATGCTGTTCGCGGTGACGGAGGCGGTGAACGACGGCCTGGTGACAGCCGTGGAGGCGGGCCGCTCGGCCACGGTCACCGTACGGACCGCGGCGGGCGTACCCGCCTCCACGGCCACCGAGCCGGTGGCCGAGGTGAGCGCGGAGTCGTAGACCCCGAAAGACATGGAAGCCGGGCGGCTGGGTGAACGGGGGAGACCCAGCCGCCCGGCGGCGGTTCCCGGACGCCCGGCCCGGGTTCAGGCGGGGCCGGACGTCCGGAGCTTTCTCGGGGCTCAGGCCTTGGCCAGCTCCTTCTCCCCGTCCTCGCGGGGCTCGGGAAGGTCCTTGACCGCGGCCTGGTGCTCGTCCAGCAGGGTCGTCTCGTCGAACGGCAGCTCACCTGCGAGGACCTGCCTGACCCGGGCCTTGTCGATCTCCTTCGTCCAGGTACCGACCAGCACCGTCGCCACCGCGTTGCCCGCGAAGTTGGTCAGCGCACGCGCCTCGCTCATGAAGCGGTCGATGCCGACGATCAGGCCGACGCCGTCGACCAGGGCGGGCTTGTGCGACTGGAGACCGCCGGCCAGCGTGGCCAGACCCGCACCGCTGACGCCCGCCGCGCCCTTGGAGGCCAGCAGCAGGAAGAGCAGCAGCGGGATCTGCTCGCCGATGGACATCGGGGTGCCCAGGGCGTCGGCGATGTAGAGGGACGCCATGGTCATGTAGATCATGGTGCCGTCGAGGTTGAAGGAGTAGCCGGTCGGCACGGTGATGCCGACGACCGGCTTGCTGACGCCCAGGTGCTCCATCTTCGCGATGAGCCGCGGCAGCGCGGACTCCGAGGACGAGGTCGACAGGATCAGCAGGAACTCGCGGGCGAGGTACTTGAACAGCGAGAAGACGTTCAGTCCGGCGACGATCCGCAGCAGCGCGCCGAGCACGATGAAGACGAACAGGAAGCAGGTCACGTAGAACCCGAGCATCAGCACCGCGAGGCTCTTGAGCGCGTCCAGGCCTGCCGAGCCGACGACGGCCGCGATGGCACCGAAGGCACCGATCGGCGCGGCCCACATGACCATGGACAGGATGCGGAAGACCAGCCGCTGGATGTGCTCGACGCCCCGCAGCACCGGCTGCCCGACCGGCCCCATGGCCTGCAGCGCGAATCCGGCGAGCAGCGCGACCAGCAGGGTCTGCAGCACCTGGCCCTCGGTGAACGCGGACACGAAGGTGGTCGGGATGATCGACAGGACGAAGTCGACCGGCGGCAGCGCGTCGGGAGACACCTGGCCGTGCCCGGTCGCCTTGATGGCGTCGGTGATGTGCAGCCCTTCACCCGGGTGCAGGACGTTGCCGACGACGAGGCCGATGGCGAGGGCGACGAGCGACATCACCAGGAAGTAGCCGAGCGCGATACCGCCGACGGCACCGACCTTCGCGGCCTTCCGTACGGAGCCGATGCCGAGCACGATCGTGCAGAAGATGATCGGCGAGATCATCATCTTGATCAGGTTCACGAAGCCGGTGCCCAGCGGCTTCAGCTCGACTCCGGCATCGGGCCAGATGAGCCCCACGGCGATACCGAGAGCGACCGCCACAATGACGGCGATGTACAGGTAGTGGGTCCGGTCCCGCTTCACGCGGGGTGCGGCAGGTGCCGTATCGGGGGAACTGGCGGCCACGGCTGCCCTCCTTGACGTCTTCGTCGGCATCACCGGCGTGCGGCTCACGTCCGGGGGTTGTGGGGGATGCCGTGACTATCTCCCGGTCTGTGAGGGCGGTCACCCTTCCGTTCATTTAGTTCATGCTTGACCCGAGGGGCACACTGCTGACATGCGCTTCCCGCCCCTCCCCCGCCCGCGCAGCCTGGCCGGCCAGCTGTTCGCCATGCAGGCCGTGCTGATAGCGGTGGTCGTGGCCGGGTACGCGCTGTTCACCTACGTCAGCGACGAACGGCAGGCCGAGGACGCGGCCGCCCGGCACGCGACGGCCGTGGCCCGCTCGATCGCCGACTCCCCCTCGGTCCGCTCGGCGATCCACACCCCCGATCCGACCGAGCGGCTCCAGCCCTACGCGATGCAGGTCATGCGGGACGCGAACGTCGACTTCGTGACGATCATGACCCCGTCCGGGATCCGCTGGACCCACCCCGACGAGAAGCAGATCGGCAAGCACTTCCTCGGCCGCATCGGCCCCGCCCAGCACGGCCGCACCTTCACCGAGACCTACACCGGCACCCTCGGCGCGTCCGTCCGCGCGGTCACCCCGGTGGAGGAGAACGGCAGGGTCATCGGCCTGGTCAGCGCCGGCATCAAGGTCGAGGCGATCAGCGAACGGGTCCGGGGCCAGGTCGCGGCCCTGCTCGGGGTGGCCGGCGTCGCACTGCTGCTGGGCGGCGTCGGCACCTACGTGGTCAACGCCCGCCTGCGCCGCCACACCCACGGCATGAACGCCGCCGAGCTGAGCCGGATGCACGACTACCACCAGGCGGCGCTGCACGCGGTCCGCGAGGGGCTGCTGATGCTGGACGGGCAGTTCAGGGTGGCACTGATCAACGACGGCGGCCGGGAGCTGCTCGGGGTCGGCGACGAGGAGGACGTGATCGGCAGCTCGGTGGCCGACCTCGGGCTGCCCGCTCCGCTGACCGGGGCGCTGCTGTCGTCGGAGCCGCGCGTGGACGAGGTGCACCTGACGGCGTCCCGGGTGCTGGTGGTGAACACCTCACCGGTGTCGGGGGGAGAGCGGCGCGGGACGGTGGCGACGCTCAGGGATGTCACAGAACTCCAGTCCCTCATGGGCGAGTTGGACTCGGAACGGGGCTTCACACAGGCCCTGCGCTCGCAGGCCCACGAGGCGGCGAACCGCCTCCACACGGTCGTCTCGCTGATCGAGCTGGGCCGGGCTCAGGAAGCCGTGGACTTCGCGACGGCGGAACTGGAGCTGGCCCAGGCCCTCACCGACCAGGTGGTGGCCGCCGTGAGCGAGCCGGTGCTGGCCGCCCTGCTGCTGGGCAAGACGGCCCAGGCGAACGAGCGGGGTGTCGAGCTGGTGGTGTCGCCGGACAGCCGGCTCGACGACGGGGTGCTCCCCGCCGAGCTGTCGCCCCGGGACCTGGTCACCGTCCTCGGCAACCTGATCGACAACGCGGTCGACGCGGCCCAGGGCAGCGTGCGGGCGCGGGTGACCGTGACGGCGTACGCCTCGGCCGCCGAACTGGTGCTGCGCGTGTCCGACACGGGACCTGGTGTCGACCCCGCCCATGCCGACCTGGTATTCCAACGGGGGTTCACGACGAAGCCGGCGGGACCCGGCGGGCGGGGCCTCGGTCTGGCCCTGGTCCGGCAGGCGGTGACCCGTCTCGACGGAACGTTGACGGTGGCGGAGTCCGACGAGGAAGGGGCGGGCGGAGCGGTGTTCGAGGTGCGGTTGCCGTTGCGCACATCGGTGGGTGACGGCGGATGACGGGTTCGGTTTCGCAACCCATTCGGGTCCTCGTCGTCGAGGACGACCCGGTGGCCGCCGACGCGCATGTCATGTACGTCGGCCGGGTGCCGGGATTCGTCGCGGTGGGCAAGGCGCACACGGGCGCGGAGGCGCGCCGCTTCCTGGACCGCACACCCGTGGACCTGCTCTTGCTGGACCTGCATCTGCCGGATGTGCACGGGCTGCAGCTGGCGCGGTCGCTGCGCGCGGCGGGGCATCAGGCGGATGTCATAGCGGTCACCTCGGCGCGAGATCTCGCGGTGGTGCGGGAGGGGGTTTCCCTGGGGGTGGTCCAGTACGTCCTCAAGCCGTTCACCTTCGCGACGCTGCGCGACCGGCTGGTGCGGTACGCCGAGTTCCATGCGGCGGTGGGGGAGGCGAGCGGGCAGGACGAGGTGGACCGGGCGCTGGCTTCGCTGCGTGCGCCTTCGCCCGCGGCGCTGCCGAAGGGGTTGAGCGGGCCGACGCTGGAACGGGTCACCGGGGTGCTTCGGGAGGCGTCACAGGGGCTTACGGCGGCAGGGGTCGCGGAGGCGGTCGGGATCTCGCGGATCACTGCGCGGCGGTACCTGGAGCACCTTGTGGAGGCGGGGCGGGCTGGGCGGAGTCCGTTGTACGGGCAGGTGGGGAGGCCGGAGTTGGTTTATCGGTGGGCTTCTCAGGGGCGGTGAGGGCGGCTGCCCGGGCACGGGCTCCGTCGGCTTCGGTGGGGGCGTTGGCCAGCGTGAAGGCGTCGGCGGACTGAAGCCAGAAGCTGCGGGCTTCGGCTGGGCGGTGGGCTTGCTGATGAGCGCGAGCCAGGCCATCGAGAGTCACGCCTGCCCCGTACCAGTCCTCGAACTCCCGGCACACTTCGAGGTCCTTGGCGTACGCCTCGATCGCCGAGTCCACCCGGCCCACGGCACACAAGGAGTTGCCCAGGTTGTGCCACACCTGGGCCTCACGATGACGGTCCCCGATGGCCTGGTAGAGGTCGCGGGCGCGGATGTGGACCTCGATCGCTTCTTCCACTTTGCCCGCCTCGTGCAGAGCGTTGCCAAGGTTCTGCCACGCCACAGCCTCCCCCAGGCGGCCCCCGATCGCCTGGAAAAGGCGGCGAGCCCGGATGTGGGCCTCTATTGCCTCCTCCGCCCGGCCCGAATCCTGCAGGGCGATGCCGAGATAGTCCCACACTCCGGCCTCTCCCTCACGGTCCCCCACGGTCTGACAGAGGTCACGGGCACAAGTCAGGGCATCCATTGCCTCCTTCACCGCGCCCGTCTCCAAGAGGCCGTAGCCGAGGTTGGCCCAGGACGTGGCCTCATTGATGACGTCACCGGCGCGGTGCGCCGCCTCCTGCGAGGCACGGCTGACGGCAATCCACTCCTCGTAATACCGCCGCCAGTCCAGATAGACCCCCAGGGTCATGGACAGCCTCACCGCCGTGTCCGCGTACCGCGCCTCCCGAGCCCACGACACCGCCGCCACCAGCCCCGCCCGCTCCTCGTCGAACCATGACAGCGCCTGGCGCCGGTCCGCGAACAGCTCCGGCTCCGGCCTGCCCGGCAGCCACCGCAACCAGTCATCGGCGGCATCCGCCCACCGCACGTAGAACCGCAGAACGCGCTCCCGTGCGGCCTCGACCTCCTCCTGCGACGCGGCATTCCGGGCCGCCATCCCCGCCCCGAAGGCCCGTACCAGGTCATGCATCCGCCACCGTCCACTCCCCCGCTCCACAAGGTGTGCGCGAGCCAGCGCCCTGAGTTCCCGAACCGGCGGTTCTTCGGCTCCGACCAGCGCGGCGGCCACCTCCTCGCTCACCTCCGGGCCCGGCGCCAGGGCCAGCAAACGCAGGAGACGGGCCTGTCCGGCCGGCAGCCGGCGATACGACAGCTCAAAGGTCGCCCGGACACTGCGGTCACCGTCGCTGAGAGGGGCGAGACGGTCGTACGACGTGCTCAGCTCGGCGACGAGCTCCGTCACGGACATGCAGGAGTCCTCGGCGAGCAGCGCGGCCGCGATCTGCAACGCCAGTGGCAGATGCCCGCAGAGGCCTGCGAGGCGGGCGGCTGCCGTGGACCCGTCGGCGACTCGGCTGTCCTCCGGATTCGCGATTCTCAGGGCGCGGTCGAGGAGTTCGTAGGCTGCCGCAGGCGTGAGTTCGTACAGCGGCACGAGTCGGGCGCCAAGTTGGGAGAGCCGGTCCCGCGACGTCACGAGTACCCTGTGCCGGTTCCCTCCCGGCAACAGAGACCGTACCTGCTCGGTGGAGGACGCGTTGTCGGCGAGAATCAGTACTGCGTCCCGTGCGGCCAGCACCGACCGATACAGCCCCGCCCGCTCGTCCGCCGTGGCCGGAATGTGCTTCGGCTCCACCCCGAGAGCCCGGAGCAGCGACTGAAGCGCCTGGTCCGCCGTAACGGGAGCATCGTCGTAACCATGGAGGTCCACGAAGAGAACCCCACCCGGAAACCATTCCTCTGCCCGAGCCGCGTACGCCGCTTCCACCGCAAGTGCGGTCTTGCCGATGCCTCCCAGCCCTGACACTGCGGTGACGAGTACGGCCTGGGGCTCACCGGGACCGGCCGCCGGGTTCAGCGCGTCGCGTAGCCGGCTCAACTCCCCGTCGCGCCCCGTGAACCCCGCCGCTCTCGGAGGCAACGCATCCAATGCCGTAGGCGCCGGAGCCTCCTGCAGGTACTCCGCCTTCCCGATGACCGTTCCTCTGAACTCCCCGCCCTGGAAGTCGATGTGATCGCTCACTCCGCATTGCCCCCCACCCCGAAGGGCACGGCGTACTGAACGATGTACACCCCCAACCCGACCACCGAGACCGCCTCCAGCACGGACAGAACCAGCAGCCCCGGCGAGACGTCGTCCCCCACCCAGTACACGGCGAGCGCGCTCAGCGGCACGACGCAGAAGGCCAGCAGGTCCACCACACACTGCGCGACCTTCCGCGAGACCCGTCGCGCATCCCCTCGGTGGGCGACCTCCCACCGGAAGACCTCGGCCTCCTCCACCTGAACCATCTCGGCGAGCCGAGGCCCCAACTCCCCCCGCACATAAGCCCCGATCGCCGAGATCTTCTGGTCATTGACGAGGTACGTCCACCCGAGGACGACACACACCGGCGGCAACGCCAGCAGCATCTCGGTCTGCTTGGCCTGCGCCGCGGCAGCGATCACCGCGGCCACGACCGTGAGCGTGACGTACAGCAGATTGTCCCGGAACCCGATCCGGGTCTTCTGCTCGTCCTTGATCGTCTCGTACTCGGTGAGCAACAACTGCCCTGCGCTCACGTCACGTTCGGCCACTAGGTCCCCTTTCCCAGCAGTACCTTATGAGTGTGCCGGAGACGAAACCCACTGTTCTGGTCCTGACCGCGCTGTCGTTGGAGTACGCGGCGGTGCGTCCGTACATCGCGGACCGTGAGGAACGCGTCCACCCGAAAGGAACCCGCGTCGAGATCGGCAGGCTCCACGACAGCCCCTGGCAGGTCGCGGTCAGCGAGTTGGGCGTGGGCGCCGAGCGGGCCGCAGCGCTCGCGACGCAGCTCATCGAGTGGCTGCATCCACAGGCCGTGTTCTTCGTGGGGGTGGCCGGCAGCCTGAAGGACGACATCGCCATCGGTGACGTCGTGGTCGGCACCCAGGTGTACGAGATCCACAGCGGCAAGCAGACGGACAAGGGCTTCAAGGTGCGCCCCAAGGCCTTGCCCAGCTCCCACGCACTGGAGCAGGCGGCGCGTTCGGCGGCGCGGGACCTGGAGGGCGTGGAGGTGCACTTCGCGCCGATCGCCACCGGTGACGTGGTGCTGGCAGACGCCGAGTCCGACATCGCACGGCACATCGAGTCGCACTACAACGACGCCGGGGCGATCGAGATGGAGGGATCGGGCGCGGCCAACGCAGCCCACTTCAGCGGTCGGCTGGACGCCCTCGTCATCCGGGGCATCAGCGACCGCGCGGACGCGAACAAGCGCAAGGCCGATGCCGGCGGTTCGCAGAAGCGGGCGGCGGCACAGGCGGCTTCGGTGACGGTGGCGGTGCTGCGCAAGCATCTGCCTCGCGACGGCGGCTCCGACGGCTCCGAGGAGGGGCCCCAAGGGGGATACGGGGGCGACCACATCGACTTCCGGGGCGGGACCTTCCACGGGCCCGTCATCGGCAAGCAGACCGGAAACCGGTAGGGGCCCGGTACCCCGCGCGAGCGCCACCTTGCCGCCCCGGCCCATCGGCTTCACGGGCCGGGAGGACGAGCTGCGCCGCCTGCTTCCCCTACTCGCTCCTGCACCCGATGGCGCCACGACGCCCATCCTGATCTCGGCGCTCGCCGGCATGGGCGGCATCGGCAAGACCGCGCTCGCGATCGAGACGGCGCACCGGGCGTGCGCGCAGGGTTGGTTCCCGGGCGGAACGCTGTTCGTGGACCTGCGCGGCTACGACGACAACCCGGTCACCGCCGACCAGGCGGTCCTGGCCCTGCTCGACGCGCTCGGCGTGCAGGGTGCGGATCTGCCTACGACGTCGGCACGTCAGTACGACGTGTACCGTGACCGCCTCACCGGCCGTGCCCGGACACTGCTCATACTCGACAACGCGTCGGACCCGGCACAGTTCCGCGAGCTGCTGCCCGGCGCCGACCACCACAGGGTCCTGATCACCTCACGAGACCGCCAGGACACCCTGCCCATCCGGCACGTCGACCTTGAGACGCTGGACCCGGCCGACTCGGTGGCCCTGCTGACCCGCGCGCTGCACAACGCCGACGAGCGCGACGACCGACCGGAGCGGGAGCCGTCAGCGCTGTACGAACTCACCTCTCTGTGCGGCCACTTGCCCATGGCGCTGCAGATCGCCGCCGCGATGCTCCGGCGCCGCCGGCTGCGGGACATCGCCTCACTGGTGACAGAGATCAGGACGGCCGGGGACCCGACCCGAGTGCTGGACAACGGCAGCCCCGGCACGGATCTGTACGGCCGGTCCTTGGCCCTGCGTCCGGTGCTGGAGACGTCGTACCGCCGGTTGCCGTCCGAACAGGCCCGGCTGCTGCGCCTGCTCGCCCTCGCCCCCGGCGAGGACGCGCGTACGGAAACCGCTGCCGCGTTGGCAGACCTGACCGAGGATGCCGCGCTGCGCCTGCTGGAGGACCTGGCCGCCACCTATCTCGTGACCCCGGTGCGGGCAACCTCCACGATTCGATGGCGGCTGCACGACCTGGTCCGGTTGTTCGGGGCAGGAGTGGCGGACGGCAACGCCAGGCTGCGTGAGGAGGCAGAGGCGGCACGGGAACGGCTGCTGTCCTTCTACTGGCGGTGGGCCGATGCAGCCGACGACCGGCTGCACTGGCTGCCCGGCAGGAAGGAGCCGGAGAGGTTCGCGGACCGGGCACAGGCACTGACGTGGCTGGACGAGGAACGAGCAGGACTGGTGGGCGCAGTGCAGTGGGCGCGGGAGAAGCGGTACGCGGCACTGGCGGGGAGACTGGCCGCGTGCCTGAGCGAGTACCTGGACTGGCGGCGATATTTCGACGACTGGCTCACTGTGGCCGAGGCAGCCCTGGAAGCCGCCGGTCACACCCGTGACCGGGCTGCCGAGGCCGGCGCTTGGCTCAGCCTGGGTAACGCCCTGCTGGAAACCGATCGAACGCAGGCGACCATCGAGGCCTTCACGCGGGCTCGCGACCTCTACCAGGCCGAGGGCGAACAGCGCGGCGAGGCCAGCGCGTGGGGTGGTCTCGGTCTTGCTCTGCAGGACACGGACGCGGCAGAGCAGGCCATCGATGCACATACGCACGCACGCGAGTTGCTCCGAGCCATCGGCGAACGTCGCGACGAGGCCATGACAACCAACAACCTCGGCCTCGCTCTCCGGTTCGCCGGCCGACCGTACGAGGCGGTGGAGGCTCATGCCCAAGCTCGTGATCTGTTCCAGGCCGAGGAGGACCGTTACCTCGAGGCCACCGCGTGGAACAACCTGGGCCTGGCCCTTGAAGCCATAGATCAGATGGCAGAGGCCATCGCGGCGTTCGAGGCGTCACTGCGCATCAAGCGGGAGTTCGGGCACTGGTACGAAATCGGCAAGACGGCCAACAACCTGGCCATCGCATGCGAGTCCGCCGGCCTCCTCGTTCAAGCCCGCACCCACTACCTCGAGGCCGCCGACGCGTACGCCCGAGGAGACGCCCTCCGCGAAGCCACCAACGCCCAATCCGCCGCAGACGCATTGACCTGACTAGACCACTCCTCTTACGTTCACACGGCAGCCATCCCCGCGCCACCACCCAGTGCGTTCGCAGGAGGTCATGCCCGTGCGCCCCACCGCCACCGCCACCGCCCTCGTAGCACTCACCCTCGCCGCAACCGCCCTCACCGCCTGCGGCAACGGTTCCGGCAGCAGCCCCAACACCATCAAGGTCTCCTTCAAGCAGTCGACGGACAACTCCATCAAGGTGATGGACACCTACCTCGCCGGCATCAAGAAGCAGTTCGAGAAGAAGTACCCCGGCAAGAAGGTGGAGCTGGTCCCCATCAAGGCGCCGGACTCGGAGTACTACACCAAACTGCAGCAGATGCTCCGCTCCCCAAGGACCGCCCCGGACCTGGTGTACGAGGACACCTTCCTCATCAACTCGGACATCACCAGCGGGTACTTGAAGCCCCTCGACCCGTACCTCGCCAAGTGGCCGGACTGGCAGCAGTTCATCGGCACGGCGAAGAGCGCGGCGAAGGGCGAGGACGGGAAGACGTACGGCGTGCCCGACGGCACCGACACCCGGGGCCTGTGGTTCGACAAACGCGTCTTCCGCAAAGCCGGTCTCCCCACCGACTGGCAGCCCAAGACCTGGGACGACGTACTCGCGGCCGCGCGCACCATCAAGCAGAAGGTCCCCGGCGTCACCCCACTCAACGTCTACACCGGCAAGCCGGCGGGCGAGCGGGCCACCATGCAGGGGTTCGAGATGCTCCTGTACGGCACCGGCGACGGGACGTCGGACCCCCTGTACGACAGCGGCAGCAAGAAGTGGATCGCCGGGAGCCAGGGGTTCAAGGACTCGCTGAAGTTCGTCGAGACCGTGTACAAGGAGAAGCTCGGCCCCGACGTCTCCGACGCGCTCGATCCCAACTTCGCCACCACCGTCAACGGCGAGCTCCTCCCCCAGGGCAGGCTCGGCATCGATCTCGACGGCTCCTGGCTCCCGCAGGCCTGGCTGCCGGGCAGCGGGCACGAGTGGAAGGACTGGTCCGGGCAACTGGGGCTCGCGTACATGCCCACCCAGCGCGGCCAGGCCCCGGGGAAGGTGAGCATGTCCGGCGGCTGGACCTGGGCCGTCCCGGCCAAGGCCGCCCATCCGGACCTCGCCTTCGACTTCATCAGGACCATGCAGACGAAGGACAACGCCCGGAAGTGGTACATCGCCAACTCTGGCATCGCGGTGCGCAAGGACGTGGCGAGCGACCCGGCGTACGCCACCGCCCAGCCCGGCATCAAGTTCTTCACCGACCTCGTGGCCAGCACCCACTACCGGCCCGCCTACCCCGCGTACCCGAAGGTGTCGACCGCCGTCCAGGACGCCATGGAGGGGGTCAGCACCGGCGACCGGTCGGTGGGAGAGGCGGCAAGCGGCTACGACGCCGCCCTCAAGGACGTCACCGGCGACCAAGTCGTCCGGAAGTGAGGCGTCGCCAGGGGGTCGTCCGCGCCCTCCCCCTCGCCCCCGGACTGGTCCTGCTGCTTCTCTTTCTCGCCGGTCCCATCGCCTACTGCGTCTACATCGCCTTCACCGATCTCCAGCTGACCGGCCAGGCCCACTCCTCCTTCGTCGGCCTCGACAACTTCCGCAGGGCGTTCCACGACGACGCGTTCCTCAACGCGGTGTGGCTGACACTGGTGTTCACGGTGCTGTCGTCGCTCGTCGGGCAGAACACCCTGGGCCTCGCCCTCGCGGCGCTGATGAAGCGGGCCTCCAAGCCCGTGCGCACCATCACCGGCGCGGTCGTGATCACCGCCTGGGTGCTTCCGGAGGTCGTCGCCGGGTTCCTGCTCTACGCCTTCTTCCGGCGCGAGGGCACCTTGAACGCCATCCTTCAGCACCTCCATCTGCCCGCGCAGAACTGGCTGTTCACTCTCCCCATCCTCGCCGTCTCCTTCGCCAACGTATGGCGCGGTACGGCGTTCTCGATGCTCGTCTACTCGGCCGCGCTCGACGAGATACCGAGCGAGATCAGCGAGGCCGCGGAAGTGGACGGTGCCGGCGGATGGCGGCGCATGTGGCACATCACCCTGCCGATGATCCGGCGTTCCATCGGCACCAACCTCATGCTCAACACCCTGCAGACGCTCTCCGTCTTCGGGCTGATCTGGGTGATGACCAGGGGCGGGCCCGGCGACCGGAGCCAGACCCTGCCGCTGTTCATGTACGAACAGGCCTTCCAGAACAGCATGATCGGGTACGGCACCGCCGTCGCCCTGCTCCTGCTGCTCGTGGGCTCCCTGTTCTCCGTCGTCTATCTGCGTCTGCTGCGGACGGAGGTGTAGTACCGGTCATGCCCCGACATCGTCCCTCGCGTCGCCTCGCCGCCGACGCCGGGCTGCTCGTCGTCGCCCTCGCCTTCGCGCTGCCGCTCGCCTGGGTGCTGCTGTCCTCCGTGGACCCGCACGCGGACCTGAAGGTCAAGGTGCCCGACGGGCTCACGCTCGGCAACTTCGACGCGATCCTCACCCCGGACATCACCTACACCCCGCTGCTCAACAGCCTGATCCTGTGCGGCGGCGCCACTGCGCTGACCGTCGTCTGCGCGGCCCTCGCCGCCTATCCGCTCTCCCGGTTCCGGTCCCGGCTGAACCGGCCGTTCCTGCTGACGATCCTGTTCGCGACGAGTCTGCCGATCACCGCGATCATGGTGCCGGTGTACGCGCTGTTCGTGCGGGTGAACCTGATCGACACGCTGCAGGGGACGATCTTCTTCTTCGCCGCGTCCCAACTCCCGTTCGCCATCTGGCTGATGAAGAACTTCATGGACGGCGTACCGAAGGAGCTGGAGGAGGCGGCCTGGACCGACGGGGCGTCGTCGTTGCAGTCCCTCGTCCGGATCGTGCTGCCGTTGATGGGGCCGGGGCTCGCGGTCGTGACCGTCTTCTCGTTCGTGATGATGTGGGGGAACTTCTTCGTCCCCTTCATGCTGCTGCTCAGCCCGGACCAGATGCCGGCCTCGGTCAGCATCAACGACTTCTTCGGCAACCGGGGCATGGTGGCGTACGGGCAGCTGGCCGCGTTCTCCGTGATCTACTCGACGCCGGTGATCCTTCTGTACGTGCTCGTGGCGCGGCGGCTAGGGGGCGGATTCGCACTCGGTGGCGCGGTCAAGGGATAGCGGGCAGAGGTGTTCCGTCCGTTACCTACCGAACGGCCGGAACGTACCGAACGGCCGGAACCGTACGTTCCTACAATTAGTGATCCTGTCCGAACGGCCCGTAGTCACCGCCCCGGCGCGCCCCTAGCTTGTGCGGGGTGCGCCAACCCTCACCCCAGCCCAACCTCTCGACTCCCCCGTTCAACGCCCCGGCCGCCCGCAGGCTCCGCGCCGCCCTCGGCATGGGGCCCGAGCACGTCGCCTACGGCATGCGGGCCTCGTACGGGCTGCCGTACGTCACACCCGACCTGGTGACCGCCTGGGAGCGCGGGATCGCCTCGCCCAGCAATCCCGAACTCACCGCCCTCGCGGGCGTGCTGTGGTGCTCTCCGGGCGAACTCATCGGCAGGCCCCGGACCCTGCGCGAGCACCGCGTCGCACGTGGGATCGCACCGGAGGACGTCGCCCGTGCCGTCGGCCTGGACCTGCCCGGGTATCTGCGGACGGAGGAGAGCGGGGCGTGGCAGGGCAACGAGCGCCAGTCGGCGGCGCTCGCCGACGTGCTGCAGCTGTCCCTGCCCGACTTCGTGACCGTCACGGGCCGCGAGAAGAAGCTCGCCGAGCTGCTGCACAGCGCGGTGACCACCCGCTGGCAGGCCTATGTGCGCCCGGTGGCGAAGATCGCGCCCCTGGACCGGGCAGTCCTGGAGCATGTGCTGCAGGAGCTGCACCAGGACTACCAGGGGCACATGGCCGCCACCCTGAGCTGGGGCGGCGGCACCAGCGACGCCAGCGAGTCCGGCCAGGACTTCATCGGCCGGATCGTGGAGAACTTCTGGACGGCCGTCGAGAACAGGAACGGCTAGCCGGGAACAGGTACAGCCGGAAGAGAACAGGAACGGCTAAAAGACCGACTCGGCCTCGTCCATGCGGTCCTTCGGGACCGTCTTCAGCTCGGTGACCGCCTCCGCGAGCGGCACCATCCGGACGTCGGTGCCGCGCAGCGCGGTCATCTTGCCGAAGTCGCCGCGGTGTGCGGCCTCGACGGCGTGCCAGCCGAAGCGGGTGGCGAGGACGCGGTCGTACGCGGTCGGGACGCCGCCGCGCTGGACGTGGCCGAGGATGACCGGCTTGGCCTCCTTGCCGAGGCGCCGCTCCAGCTCGTAGGCGAGCGCGGTGCCGATGCCCTGGAAGCGCTCGTGGCCGTACTGGTCGATCTCGCCCTTGCCGTAGTCCATGGTGCCGTCGACGGGGTGGGCACCCTCGGCGACGCAGACGACCGCGAACTTCTTGCCCCGGGAGAACCGCTCCTCGACCATCTTGATCAGGTCGGCGGGGTCGAAGGGGCGCTCGGGCAGGCAGATGCCGTGGGCGCCGGCGGCCATGCCGGACTCCAGGGCGATCCAGCCGGCGTGCCGGCCCATGACCTCGACGACCATCACACGCTGGTGGGACTCGGCGGTGGTCTTCAGACGGTCCATGGCCTCGGTGGCGACGCCGACGGCGGTGTCGAAGCCGAAGGTGCGGTCCGTGGAGGAGATGTCGTTGTCGATGGTCTTGGGGACGCCGACGACCGGCAGGCCCGCGTCGGAGAGCATGCGGGCCGCGGTCAGCGTGCCCTCGCCGCCGATCGGGATCAGCGCGTCGATGCCGAACTCCTCGACCATGTCGGTGGCGCGCTCGCAGGCCTCGCGCAGCCGGTCGCGCTCCAGGCGGGAGGAGCCGAGGATGGTGCCGCCGCGGGCCAGGATGCCGCTGACCGCGTCCAGGTCGAGGGTGCGGTAGTGGCGGTCGAGCAGACCCCGGTAGCCGTCCTCGAAGCCGATGACCTCGTCGCCGTACTGCGCCACCGCCCGGTGCACGACCGACCGGATCACGGCGTTCAGGCCGGGGCAGTCGCCGCCTGCGGTGAGAACTCCGATGCGCATCGTGCTGTGTCTCCTGCTCGCTTTCGGTGCCGGTGAGCCAGTGCCGATTCTTTCACGTTCACCGGAGCGGTGAAGTCCTGACGGGCGCCTTATCCGGCACCGGGGGTATTGTCAAGAGGGTTCTGCTCACCTTGGTGGGCGATTTTTATGCCGTAGACATGACAGCGTCGCCGTAGGCATGACAGCACCGCCGAAGCATCACCGACGAGCCACAGGAAACGGAGTGCACACGTGACGCGCAGCGTGTACGTGACCGGGATCGACCGCGGCGACGGCCGCCAGGTCGTGGAGCTGGGGATCATGGAGCTCCTGACCCGGCAGGTCGACCGGGTGGGCGTGTTCCGCCCGCTCGTGCACGACCGGCCCGACCGGATGTTCGAACTGCTGCGGTCGCGGTACCGCCTCTCCCAGGACCCGGCGACCGTCTACGGCATGGACTATCTGGAGGCGTCCGCGCTCCAGGCCGAGCAGGGCACGGACGAGCTGGTCTCCGCGCTGGTCGACCGCTTCCACCTGGTGGCCCGGGACTACGACGTCGTCCTCGTCCTCGGCACCGACTTCGCCGGCACCCAGCTGCCGGACGAGCTGTCCCTGAACGCCCGCCTCGCCAACGAGTTCGGCGCGTCCGTGATCCCGGTGGTCGGCGGCCGCAGGCACACGGCCGAGTCCGTGCTGGCCGAGACGCGCAACGCCTACCGCGCGTACGACGGACTGGGCTGCGACGTCCTCGCCATGGTCACCAACCGGGTGGCCCGCGAGGACCGCGACGCGATCGCCGAGCGGCTCGCGGACCGTCTGCCGGTGCCCTGCTACGTGGTGCCCGACGAGCCCGCCCTGTCCGCGCCGACCGTCGCGCAGATCTCCCAGACCCTCGGGGCCAAGGTGCTGCTCGGGGACGACTCCGGGCTCGCCCGGGACGCGCTGGGCTTCGTCTTCGGCGGTGCGATGCTGCCGAACTTCCTCGGCGCCCTGACCCCGGGCTGCCTGGTCGTGACCCCCGGCGACCGCGCCGACCTGGTCGTCGGCTCGCTGGCCGCGCACAGCGCCGGCACCCCGCCGATAGCCGGCGTGCTGCTCACCCTGAACGAGGTGCCGAGCCAGGAGATCCTCACGCTGGCCGCCCGGCTCGCCCCGGGCACCCCGGTGCTCTCCGTGTCCGGCACCAGTTTCCCCACCGCCGAGCACCTCTTCTCCCTCGAGGGGAAGATGACCGCGGCCACCCCGCGCAAGGCGGAGACCGCGCTCGGCCTGTTCGAGCGGTACGCCGACACCGCCGAGCTGGCCGGCCGGGTCTCGGCACCGAGCGGCGACCGCGTCACCCCGATGATGTTCGAGCACAAGCTGCTCGAACAGGCCCGCTCCGACAAGCGAAGGGTCGTCCTCCCGGAGGGCACCGAGGAGCGGGTGCTGCACGCGGCCGAGGTGCTGCTGCGCCGGGGCGTGTGCGACCTGACCCTGCTCGGCCCGGTCGACCTGATCCGCAAGAAGGCCGCCGACCTCGGCATCGACCTCGGCGACACCCAGCTCATCGACCCGGCCACCAGCGAGCTGCGCGACGCCTTCGCCGAGCAGTACTCCCTGCTCCGCGCCCACAAGGGCGTGACGGTGGAACTGGCCTACGACGTCGTCTCCGACGTGAACTACTTCGGCACCCTGATGGTCCAGGAGGGGCTGGCCGACGGCATGGTGTCGGGGTCGGTGCACTCCACTGCGGCCACCATCCGGCCCGCCTTCGAGATCATCAAGACCAGGCCGGACTCCTCGATCGTGTCGTCCGTCTTCTTCATGTGCCTGGCCGACAAGGTGCTGGTCTACGGCGACTGCGCGGTGAACCCGGACCCGAACGCCGAGCAGCTGGCGGACATCGCCATCCAGTCGGCGGCCACGGCGGCGCAGTTCGGCGTGGAGCCCCGGATCGCGATGCTGTCGTACTCGACCGGTACGTCGGGCTCGGGTGCCGACGTCGACAAGGTGCGCGAGGCCACCGAGCTGGCGCGCTCGCGCCGGCCCGACCTGAAGATCGAGGGGCCGATCCAGTACGACGCCGCGGTCGAGCCGTCCATCGCCGCGACCAAGCTGCCGGACTCCGATGTCGCCGGGCAGGCCAGCGTGCTGATCTTCCCGGACCTCAACACCGGCAACAACACCTACAAGGCCGTGCAGCGCTCGGCCGGCGCGATCGCCGTCGGACCGGTCCTGCAGGGGCTGCGCAAGCCGGTCAACGACCTGTCCCGGGGCGCACTCGTCCAGGACATCGTCTCCACCGTCGCCATCACGGCGATCCAGGCCCAGAACCCGAGCGAGAAGGCGTCCGAGCTGTGACCTCCCCGACCCGTGTCCTCGTCCTCAACTCCGGCTCCTCGTCGCTGAAGTACCAGCTGCTGGACATGCGGGACAGCAGCCGGCTGGCGGTGGGTCTGGTCGAGCGGATCGGCGAGCAGACCTCCCGGCTCAAGCACACCTGCCGCACCACGGGCGAGACCCGTGAGCACACCGGCCCGATCGCCGACCACGACGCGGCCCTCAAGGCGGTCGCCGAAGAGCTGGGCCGGGACGGTCTGGGCCTGGACTCGCCGGAGCTGGCCGCGATCGGGCACCGGGTGGTGCACGGCGGCATGTTCTTCACCGAGCCCACCGTCGTCGACGACGAGGTGCTCGCCGAGGTCGAGCGGCTGATCCCCGTCGCGCCGCTGCACAACCCGGCCAACCTCACGGGAATCCGTACCGCACAGGCGCTGCGCCCCGATCTGCCGCAGGTCGCGGTGTTCGACACGGCGTTCCACACGACGATGCCGGAGTCCGCGGCCCGCTACGCGATCGACCCGAAGATCGCGGACCGGCACCGCATCCGCCGTTACGGCTTCCACGGCACCTCGCACGCGTACGTCTCCCGCGAGACCGCGCGGCTGCTGGGCAAGGACCCGTCCGAGGTGAACGTGATCGTGCTGCACCTCGGCAACGGCGCCTCGGCGTCGGCGGTGGAGAAGGGCCGGTGCGTGGACACCTCCATGGGGCTGACGCCGCTGGAGGGCCTCGTCATGGGTACCCGCTCCGGCGACCTGGATCCCGCCGTCATCTTCCATTTGGCGCGTGTTGGCGGAATGTCCATGGATGAGATCGACACTCTTCTCAACAAGAGGAGCGGTCTGTTCGGCCTGTGCGGGGACAATGACATGCGGGAGATCCGCCGCCGCGTCGACGAGGGCGACGATGCGGCCGCGCTCGCCTTCGACATTTACATTCACCGGCTCAAGAAGTACATCGGCGCCTATTACGCGGTGCTCGGCCGGGTGGACGCGGTCGCGTTCACGGCGGGGGTCGGTGAGAACGCGGCGCCGGTGCGGGAGGCTGCGATCGCGGGCCTGCAGGGGCTGGGCCTGGCGGTCGACGGCGAGCTGAACGCCGTACGCGGCGACGAGCCGCGACTGATCTCGCCCGAGTCCGCGCGGGTCGCGGTCGCCGTGGTGCCGACCGACGAGGAACTGGAGATCGCCACGCAGACCTACGCACTGGTCGGAAAGAGCAGTTGAGCAAAAGGCAGTACAGCTGAGCAGTAGAGCTGAGTAATACACGGCAGTAACACGCCTGAGCGCATGTCCGCCCATTTGTATCTTCCGCCAGACGGAATATTCCGCAGCGAAACAAACCGATAGGATCGCCCCATGCGCCGTTCGAAAATCGTCTGTACTCTCGGCCCCGCGGTCGACTCCCACGAGATGCTCGTCGCCATGATCGAGGCGGGCATGAATGTGGCCCGTTTCAATTTCAGCCACGGCACCCACGCCGAGCACCAGTCGCGGTACGACCGCGTCCGTGCGGCCTCGAAGGAGACCGGCCGGGCCATCGGTGTCCTCGCCGACCTGCAGGGCCCGAAGATCCGCCTGGAGACCTTCGCCGAGGGTCCGGTCGAGCTGGAGCGGGGTGACGAGTTCGTCATCACGACCGAGGACGTGCCGGGCGACAAGCACATCTGCGGTACGACGTACAAGGGGCTGCCGGGCGACGTCTCGCGCGGTGACCAGGTCCTCATCAACGACGGCAACGTCGAGCTGAAGGTCCTGGACGTCGAGGGTCCGCGGGTGCGGACGATCGTCATCGAGGGCGGTGTCGTCTCCGACCACAAGGGCATCAACCTGCCCGGCGCGGCGGTCAACGTCCCGGCGCTGTCCGAGAAGGACATCGAGGACCTGCGCTTCGCCCTCCGCATGGGCTGCGACATGGTCGCACTGTCCTTCGTCCGCGACGCCAAGGACGTGCAGGACGTCCACCGCGTGATGGACGAGGAGGGCCGCCGGGTCCCGGTGATCGCCAAGGTGGAGAAGCCGCAGGCGGTCGAGAACATGGAGGACGTCGTCCTGGCGTTCGACGGCGTGATGGTCGCCCGTGGTGACCTCGCCGTCGAGTACCCGCTGGAGAAGGTCCCGATGGTGCAGAAGCGCCTGGTGGAGTTGTGCCGGCGCAACGCCAAGCCGGTGATCGTGGCGACCCAGATGATGGAGTCGATGATCACCAACTCGCGGCCGACCCGCGCCGAGGCCTCCGACGTGGCCAACGCGATCCTGGACGGTGCCGACGCGGTCATGCTGTCGGCGGAGTCCTCGGTGGGCGCCTACCCGGTCGAGACGGTCAAGACGATGTCGAAGATCGTCACCGCGGCCGAGCAGGAGCTGCTCTCCAAGGGCCTGCAGCCCCTGGTCCCGGGCAAGAAGCCGCGCACCCAGGGTGGTTCGGTCGCCCGCGCGGCCTGCGAGATCGCCGACTTCCTCGGCGGCAAGGGGCTGATCGCCTTCACCCAGTCCGGTGACACGGCCCGCCGCCTGTCCCGCTACCGTGCGGCCCAGCCGATCCTCGCCTTCACCACCGACGAGGGCACCCGCAACCAGCTGACCCTCAGCTGGGGCGTGGAGCCCCACGTCGTCCCCTTCGTCAACACCACCGACGAGATGGTGGACATGGTCGACCAGGAGCTGGCCCAGCTGGGCCGCTTCAACCCCGGCGACACGGTCGTCATCACCGCCGGCTCGCCCCCCGGCGTCCCCGGCACCACCAACATGGTCCGGGTCCACCACGTGGGCGGCGTGAGCAAGTAACGCTCCCCGCAAGGCCTTGTACGACGCCGAGGGCGCCCCCTGTGACAGGGGGCGCCCTCGGCGGTTCATCCGTAATGAGGAAGGCGTGGAGGCTGCAGAGGTCGTGCATGGCCGTGGCCCGGCCCCTCACAAGTGGAGGACCGGGCCACGGCGTGCGGCTCCCGAACGGGTCGAGGGGGTGCTCAGTTGTCGGTGGTGTACACGTGCATGCCGGGCACGTGCAGATCGCCACCGAACTGGGCCGCCTGCGTCACCTTCACGTTGGTGAAGTAGATCAGCGGGATGTTGAGCGGGGGCGGGCTGTCGGGGCTGAACGTCACCGGGATCAGGCCGAACAGGTTGCCCGAGATGCTCTGGGTGTACATCACGGTGTCGCCGTTGCGGATGGTGGACGTCGAGCCACCGGCGGCCTGCACGTGGTAGACCTTGCCGGACTGCTTGTCGTTGACCGTCTGGTGCAGGTCACCGATGTCGGTCCCGCCGGAGATGACGTACTTCAGCACCTTCTTCTTGGTGCCGTTGGCCGTCTTCACCTCGACGATGCCCTGGTAGTCGGCGCCCTTCAGCAGCAGCGAGCTGGCGTTCAGGTACCAGGGCTCGTCCGCCACCGGCACCTTGTTGTCGACACCGCTCACGTCGTCGGTGGCCGCCGGACAGTCGTCCGGGGACGTCGAGGAGCTCGCGGAGGGACTGGGCGTCGCCGACTCGGTCGCGTCCTTGACCGCCTGGGTGGCGTCCCCGGCTGTCTTGGAGACCGTGTCGGTGGTGTTCTTCACCGTGTCCGTGACCGTCTTGGCGGCCTTGGTCGCGGTGTCCTTGACGGTGTCGGCGGCGCCGCCCGTGCCCGAGGAGCCGGACGAGGACGACGTGGCCGGCGACGAGGACTCGGACGCGGACGGCGTCGGGCTCGCGGACGTACCGGAGTCCTTCTTGCCGCCGGTGAGGACGTCACCGATGTCGCCGATCGTGTCGCCGATCGTGTCCAGGATGTTGCCACCGCTGCTCTGGGACGCCGACGGGGCCGGCGTGGCGGTGCTGCCGCCACCGGAGCCCGAGGAGCCGGAGTCCGAGGAGCCGGAGTCCGAACCCGAGCCGGAGGTCGCCGTCGGGGTGGGCGTGGCCTGGTCGCCGGAACCTGAATCCGACGAAGAGGTCTTGCCCGTCGTCTTGCCGGCCTGGGTCTCGGCGGACGCCGTGGGGGTCGGCGTGGCCGTGGCGGTGGACGCGCTCGCGGACGGCGACGGCGAGGCCGTTGCGTCGTCGGAGCCGTCCAGCGCCTTGACGCAGTCCTTGTAGTCCGCGGCCTTCTGGCTGTTGGACGTCGACGGCGTGCTGCCGTTGTCGGCGAGGGCGAGGGTCGAGGTGAAACCCATGCCCATGATGACCGCCGTGGGCATGGCCACGGAAGCTATCGCCTTGCCGCCCGGCATGTGAAATCTGGTGAACAGCGGCTTCCTGGGTGCCGCGTGGCGTGGCCCGGTTCTTGCACGGGACCCGTCCACGTCGGTCCCGCGGGCCACCTCGTCAGCCGGCACTGTGCCTCCCGTTCGCCTCGTTGGCCGGGCTCGTCCCTGACAGGTCGTACGACTCGCTCACCCCGTCCGCGGCCTGCGGCGGCAGCGGTGCGGCTTCGGGGGCTGCGCCCTCGACCGGGCCGGGCCCGGCCTGCGCCTCCGGCTCCGCGCCCGGCACCCACGCCACGGCCATCGCTCCGCCGACGAGGGCGAGCAGGAAGCCCACGATAAAGCCGCCGAAGTTGGATACGGGGAGTGACACCAGCGCCAGCAGGATCGCGGCGACTCCCGCGAACGTCCGTACGTGCTTCTGGAACCAGAGGCTGACGCCCAGCACGATGAGCAGCACGCCGATGATCAGGGAGCCGGCCCCCGCCGTGGTCGCCATCGCCAGCGTCAGATGACCGAGCTGGAGGTGGAAGTACGGGAAGTACATGATCGGAAGGCCGCTGAGCAGGACGTACAGCCCGGCCCAGAACGGACGGGCGCCCCGCCATGCGCGGAACTGCAGCCTCCGGTGGGTGAACTGGCCGGGGTCGGCGGCAGGAGTCTCGGCGCTCATGGAAAACAGCTCCCTGGTGCAGCGTTGCTGTGGTGGTGATGTGTGCCGCGTGTGAAGACGCGGCCGGAGTGCGGGTCGGGCGGGGGTGCCGTCGGCGCCCCCGCCCGATCACCGAGTGCCTAGTAGCACTCGATTCCCTTGCCGTCGCCCTTGTGCAGCGACATGTGCAGACCGCTGAGCTTGAACGTGCCGGCGGTGGTGGCCCACGCCGTCTGCTGCACGCCGGTCAGGTCCGCCGAGTCCGCCTGCTGAGCGAAGCCGAACGGGTTGGCCTGCTCACCGTTGCCCTTCATGCCCGGACCCTTGCTGGCGTCCTTGGCGGCCACACCGATGTCGATGTTGTTGAAGACCGCATCGGCCTTCAGGTCGTCGACGTCGATGTAGAGGTTGTGGGCCTGGACCTTGTCGTGACCCGGGCCGCCGGCCTCCAGACGGAGGGTGATCGACCCGAGGAACGGCACGTCCGGGGTGACCACGGACTGGCACATGTTGGTGATCGTGGCGTCGTTGAACGACGAGACGGCGACCGCGTGGGCCGTCTTCTTCCCGTCGAGCGTGTAGCCGCTGTCGACCGCCCCGTACTGGGCGAAGCCCTCGCCGTGGAGGCTGTCGGCCGTCACCTTGAACTGCTGACCCGAAACGCTGAACGAAGCTGCGAGAGCGCCCTGCGCGAGGGCGACACCTATCGCGGCCGTAGCGGCGACGCTGGGCACCATGACCACAGCGAACCGCTTCCATCTGGTCCCGCCACGCACCTGGGACTCCATATTTCCTCCTTCTCGGACGTACATCTCCTGGCCCGGACTCGCCCCAGTCGGCGGCTCAGCCAGGCAGGGATGGGAGAAGTGCTACGTCCTCGGGAAGGAGAGCGCCTGTACCCGGAGGCGCGAACTGCGCCCGAATCACCGGCGATCACCCCCGAGCGACAACCACTGGTCGCGCCTGACACACATCACGCACAACCTCTGGACAGGCTTCGCCGGCGAGGCGAAGACCCCCCTGCCCTAGAGCCGGCGCCACTGCCGCCGGCTCTGCTCGGTGGGGACCCAGAGTCTCCCGCGACCCGACCGGTTGTCGGGGTACGGGAATGGACCGAGCGTCGCCGATCGTGGTGCATTCTCGCGCCGGACACAAGGGGGTTCGTTACTCGCTAGTAACGGCCGGATAACCGAACAACGACCCGCTGGTCTCGGAAGGCCACCCTGGGTGGCTTCAGGGGGCAGAGCAATGCCATTTATTTCAGGACAAAACCAGACAGGTCAAAGGCCCTGATTTACTGCGAGTAACAGCGGCCGCGATTACCAAGATTTGGTAAAGCGCGGCCGCCCTGGCGCCTCGTCGGCAAATCTTTCACCCCGGCATCACAAGCCGTGGCGTTTAGTAACTGGTCAGAACAGGGCCCGGGCCAGCGCCCGGCGCGCCCCGATCACCCGCGGATCCTCGGGTCCCACGACCTCGAACAGCTCCAGCAGCCGACGCCGCACCGCGTCCCGGTCGTCACCCACCGTGCGCTGCACGGTCTCGATGAGCCGGCCGAAGGCGTCCTCCACATGACCGCCCACCAGGTCGAGGTCGGCGGCCGCGATCTGCGCGTCCGCGTCGCCCGGCTTCTCGGCGGCCTCCTTGCGCACCTGCTGCGGGTCCGCGCCCTGCACCCGCTGGAGCAACTCGGCCTGCGCGAGACCGAGGTTGGCCTCCGTGTTGCCCGGGTCGTCGGCCAGTACGTTCTTGTACGCCTGGATCGCCCCGCCCAGGTCGCCCGCGTCCAGCGCCTGCACGGCGGCCTCCAGCAGGGCGTCGTACGGGCCGGCCGGCACCTCGCGCTCGACGACGGCGCCGGGCTGCGCATCCGGGTCGACGGTCAGGCCGGTCAGCCCGAAGCGCTGCTCCGCGACCTGCACCAGCTGGTCGAGGGTCTGCCGGATCTGCTGCTCCGCGGCGGCACCCTGGAAGAGCGGCAGCGCCTGCCCGGCGACGACCGCGAACACGGCGGGGATGCCCTGCACCCCGAACTGCTGCATCAACATCTGGTTGGCGTCGACGTCGATCTTGGCGAGCAGGAAGCGCCCGTCGTACTCGACGGCCAGTCGCTCCAGGACCGGGCTCAGCTGCTTGCAGGGCTGACACCACTCGGCCCAGAAGTCGATGACGACGGGGACTTCGGCGGAGCGCTGCAGGACATCGCGCTCAAAGCCGGCTTCGTCGACGTCGATGACGAGGTCGGCCGGAGAGACGGCCCCCGCGCCGCCCTGGCGGGCGGCTTCGGCGCGCGCCTGCTCGGCCTTGCTCTTGGCCTCCTGGGCCGCCTTCACCGCGGCGAGGTCGACGACGCCGCTCATGGACATGTTCCGTGGCTGCATGCGTCTATCCTCCCCCGTTCCCGCGTATGAATGAAAAAGCGTTGTGGTCGGCGCCGGGGTCCCCACCCCACGCCGGCCGTCGTCGCCCGTGTACGTCCCTCACGAGCTTTCGCTACGAGTCGTAGCGTAATGGCACGGGGGGTCGCCGCGACACCACACCCCGGTGATCTCCCTCACGGCAGCACGGAAACGGCCGGTTATGGTCGTGGGATGCAGAGCCGCACCCCCGCCAGCCGTACCGGACGTCCGCGCAGCGCCGCCGCTGACGCCGCGATCCTTGCGGCCACGCGCGCGGCGCTGGTGGAACTCGGCTGGTCCAAGCTCACTCTCGGAGACGTGGCGACGCGGGCCGGGGTTGCAAAGACGACGCTCTACCGTCGCTGGGCCGGCAAACACGAACTGGTGGTCGACGCGGTCGCCGAACTCTTCGACGAACTGGAACTGCCCGACCGCGGCAGCCTGGCCGCCGACATCGAGGGCGTGGTCCTGCAGTTCGCGTCGATCCTGGACCGCCCGGAGGCCCGCAGCGGCCTGATGGCGGTGGTTGCGGAGTCGACCCGGGACGACGACCTGCGGGAACGTATCCGCGCCTCCATCGTGGACCGCCAGATGCGCCTGGTCCTGGAGGGCCGCGCCCGCGCCCAGCGCCGCGGGGAACTGCCCCCGGAGCCGGACCCCCTGGAATCCGCCCGAACGGGGGACCTCATCTTCGACATGGTCGCGGGTGCGGTGGTCCACCGCACCCTGGTGAGCGGCAAGCCGGCGGACGAGGAATGGGTCCGGAGCTTCACCCGGGTACTGCTGACGGGCCTCGCGTCCCAGGAGTGAGCCCGTCTCGGGACGGGTGGACAAGAGAACGGGCGTACCACGGGGCGGGGCCCCTGGTACGCCCGTACGAGGCGACGGCGCCTAGAAGCCGGCGGGCTCCGTGTACACCCCCCACTCCTCCCGCAGCACGCCGCAGATCTCACCGAGGGTCGCCTCGGCCCGTACCGCGTCCAGCATCGGCTCGATCATGTTCGCGCCGGAGCGAGCCGCAGCCAGCATCTCGTCCAGCGCTCCCCGGACCGCCGCCTCGTCCCGCGCGTCCTTCCGGGCGCCCAGCTCCCGGACCTGCTCCCGCTCCACCTCATGGCTGACCCGCAGGATCTCCAGGTCCCCGGTCACCGAGCCGGTGTTGACATTGACGCCGACGACCTTCTTCTCACCCTTCTCCAGCGACTGCTGGTACCGGAACGCGGACTCCGCGATCTCCCCGGTGAACCAGCCGTCCTCGATCCCGCGCAGGATTCCGGAGGTGATCGGCCCGATCGGGTGTCGCCCGTCCGGGTGAGCCCTGAGCCCCCGCTCCCTGATCTGCTCGAAGATCTTCTCCGCGTCCGCCTCGATCCGGTCCGTCAGCTGCTCGATGTACCACGAACCGCCCAGCGGGTCGGCCACGTTGGCGACCCCGGTCTCCTCCATCAGCACCTGCTGCGTCCGCAGGGCGATCTCCGCGGCCTGCTCGCTCGGCAGCGCGAGGGTCTCGTCCAGGGCGTTGGTGTGCAGCGAGTTGGTCCCGCCGAGCACGGCGGCGAGCGCCTCCACGGCGGTACGCACCACGTTGTTGTACGGCTGCTGCGCGGTCAGGGAGACACCGGCGGTCTGCGTGTGGAACCGCAGCCACTGCGCCTTCTCGCTCTTCGCCCCGTACACGTCCCGCATCCAGCGGGCCCAGATGCGCCGGGCCGCACGGAACTTGGCGATCTCCTCGAAGAAGTCGAGGTGGGCGTCGAAGAAGAAGGACAATCCTGGTGCGAACACGTCCACGTCGAGCCCGCGCGAGAGTCCCAGCTCCACGTACCCGAACCCGTCGGCGAGGGTGTACGCCAGCTCCTGTGCGGCCGTGGCCCCGGCCTCACGGATGTGGTAGCCGGAGACGGAGAGCGGCTTGTAGGCGGGGATGCCGGCGGCGCAGTACTCCATGAGGTCGCCGATGAGGCGCAGATGGGGCTCCGGCTGGAAGAGCCACTCCTTCTGCGCGATGTACTCCTTGAAGATGTCGGTCTGGAGGGTCCCGTTGAGCACCCCCGGATCCACACCCTGCCGTTCGGCGGCGACCAGGTACATGCAGAAGACGGGGACGGCGGGCCCGCTGATGGTCATCGACGTCGTGACCTCACCGAGCGGGATGTCCTTGAACAGGACCTCCATGTCGGCGGCCGAGTCGATCGCCACCCCGCAGTGCCCGACCTCGCCCAGCGAGCGCGACTCGTCGGAGTCGCGGCCCATCAGGGTCGGCATGTCGAAGGCCACACTCAGACCCCCGCCGCCGGCGGCGAGGATCATCTTGTAGCGCTCGTTGGTCTGCTCGGCGTTGCCGAACCCGGCGAACTGGCGGATCGTCCAGGTGCGGCCCCGGTAGCCGGTCGGATGGAGCCCGCGCGTGAAGGGGTACTCCCCGGGCCAGCCGATCCTCTCGAATCCCTCGTACGTGTCACCCGGTCGGGGGCCGTACACCGGCTCCACGGGATCGCCGGAGAGCGTGGTGAAGTCTGCGTCGCGCTTGCGCGCGGCGTCGTATCGGGCCTGCCAGCGTCGGCGGCCTTCCTCGATGGCGTGAGCGTCCATACCATCGAATTTACTTGGACGTCCTAGTAAATGTCGATGGGCAACCGCCGTACGGGGGTCGTACGGCGGTGGAACCGCAGCGGATCGCGGCGGGAACTACGCCTTGGCGACGGCCGGGGCCGGCTCGGTGACCTTGGCCTCCAGCTCGCGGCTGATCTTCCGCTCGACGAAGAAGGCGGCCGTCGGGATCGTCCCCGCCAGCAGCACCCACAGCTGCTTGCCGACCGGCCACTTCGCCTTGGAGCCCAGGTCGAAGGCGAAGACCAGGTAGACGACGTACAGCCAGCCGTGCGCGATGGCGACGACCCGGGTGAAGTCGGCGGCACCGTCGACGTCCATCCCGTACTTGGCGATCATGCTCAGGCACAGCAGGACCAGCAGCACACCGGTGACGTAGGCCAGGACGCGGTAGCGGGTCAGCACGCTCTTCTTCATGCGGTCGAGCGTAACCGTCCGTTCCGGGAGATCTTGCCCCGGGTCACTCCTCGTCGAAGTCGTGTGCCGAGATCCGCAGCGGACGCAGCATCGCGAAGATCTCCGCGCATTCCTCGGCGTCGTAGGCCCCGAGGCCGAAGTCCATCGCCATCAGGTCGCGGGTGGCCGCGTCGACCACCTCGCGGCCCTTGTCGGTGATGACGGCGAGCGTGCCACGGCCGTCGTTGGGGTTGGGGCGCTTGGCCACCAGGCCGGACCGCACCAGCCGGTCCACGGTGTTCGTCACGGACGTGGGGTGCACCATCAGCCGCTCGCCGATCTTGGACATCGGCAGCTCACCGGCCTTGGAGAAGGTGAGCAGCACCAGCGCCTCGTAGCGCGCGAAGGTCAGTCCGTACGGCTTGACCACCGCGTCGACCTCGGCCAGCAGGATCTGCTGGGCCCGCATGATCGAGGTGATCGCGGCCATCGAGGGCACGTTTCCCCAGCGCTGCTTCCAGAGCTCGTCGGCACGGGCGATGGGGTCGAAGGGGAGGCTGAGAGGCTTCGGCACGTCATCAGACCCTACCGGCCGGTCATATGCCGGTCAGCCCCGTCTCGGTCTTCGGTCGCCCGGCCGGCACTCCGGTGATGCCCGTCACGACGATCCGGCGAAGATACGTCACGTTTCGTCACGGAAAGCGGCTCAATGTGCATCCGGTGGTCAGCGGCGGCCGGTGCGGCGCAGGTGGTGGCGGACCGCGCGCTGGGCGACCGGGCCCAGCTCCTCCAGGGCCGCGACCAGCGCGCCCAGCTGCTCCAGGGCGTCCAGGGCCGCGTGCGCGCCGGCCTCGTCCACGCCCTCGTACAGCTCCATGCCGACGAAGCAGGCGGCGACGGCGCGGGCCAGACCCGTCGGGTCGGCGAACCCGTCTAAGGGAGTCGAGGCGAGCACCCGGCGCAGCACCTGCTCGATCTCGGCGATCCACAGGTCGAGGCCGGCGGCTGTGGCCGGACCGAGGACGGCGTGGGTCTGGGCGCCCGCCAGGAGCTGGCCGAGGAGGGTGACGTGCCCGCCGGCCCGCTCCTGCTCGTGTATCTCCCGGCCGACGGCGAGCAGGTCGGAGAGGGAGGCCACGGAGGCGAGCCGGCCGCGGTGCCGCGCCACGGACTTCTCGGCGCCGTAGCGGCAGGCGGCGGCGAGCAGCTCGTCGACCGAGCCGAAGTGATAGAAGACCAGCGCCTGGTTGACCCCGGCCGCGGAGGCCACCGTACGGGCCGACGTCCTGGCGATGCCCAGCTCGGTGAGCGTGCGCAGCGCGCCCTCCAGGAGCCGGGTCTTGGTCTCCTGGGCCTTCACCGTCTCCGGGGTCATGCGCGCGTCTCCTCCCGTACGGCGAGGCTGCGGTCGCCCCGGGGGCCGAGCACTGTCCGGGGGGCGAAGCCGCGGGAGCGGCCGGGCAGGTCGAAGGTGCGCACGAGGGTCACCGTCTCACGGCCGAGGGGGTCGGCGTACGGCATGTTCTCGATCACGACGGGGATGTCCCGGCCGGTGCGGACCTCCCCGCTCGCCGGACCCGCCGGGGAGCGGCGCGCCGGGATCACCCGTGCTTCTCCAGGGTCAGGGTGCGCAGGAGGCGGGGGGTGCGGGCCTGGGTGACCGGGGCGCGCAGGCAGCGGCGGGCGGCCGGGGTGCAGGCGAGCGGCGCCTTGAGGAGGGCGAGCGAGAGCGCGATCATCAGCAGCAGCGGGCACAGGAAGGCCGCGGTCGCCGCGAACGGGCCGAAGACGCGGATGCCGGGCTCCAGGCCCAGACCGGACAGGCACGCCGTGAGCACCAGCGCGCGCACGGCCAGCTCGGTCAGCCAGTTGGCCAGGGCGCGCTCGGGGGTGATGCCGCGCTCCAGCCACAGCCGCAGCCGGTCGAAGGACCAGGCGGTGGCCCAGCCCATCAGCGGCCGGAACACCAGCCGGTCGGCGAGCACGCCGAAGGCGCCCCAGCGGGGGCGGTAGTCGTAGCCGGTGAGGAAGCGGACGCCCTGCGCCTCGGGCACGTAGCGCCAGTAGCCGCTGCCCTCGGCGGGCAGGGAGAAGGGGTGCGCCGAGGCGAAGCGCAGGGCGGCGGTGCGGGTGCCGTCGGGACGCTCCTTCTCGCCCGCGGCGACGCCGGAGCCGGACACCGTCAGGAACGGCAGCACACGCGCGGCGTACCGGAAGCGCTGCGGTTCGCCCTCAGTCCGCGGGAGGCAGTCGATCTCGCTCACCCGCAGGTCCCAGCGCAGGTGCTGGGCGGGGTCCTGGGTGCGCGCCCAGAGATCGTCCAGGTCGGTGCGGATATGCGTCTCTATGTAGAGACCCATGGTGTTCCCCCACGTCAGAGTGGCGCTTGAGCGACTGCTCAAACTGTCTGGGTGGGAAAGTACCCCCCTTTGAGCGACCGCTCAAAGAAAGCGGTTGACAAAACCCCGGTCCTTGAGGGCCGGGGTTCTGTGCGCGGGTCGGCCGGTGTTCAGCCGGCCAGGTGCCGCTCGACGGTCTCGACCTTGGAGGTGAGCCCGTCGGTCACGCCGGGCCGGATGTCGGCCTTGAGGACGAGGGACACGCGCGGTGCCCGCTCCTCGACTGCGGCCACGGCCCGCTTGATCACGTCCATGACCTCGTCCCACTCCCCCTCGACGGAGGTGAACATCGCGTCGGTGCGGTTGGGCAGGCCCGACTCGCGCACCACACGGACGGCGTCGGCGACGTACTCCCCCACGTCCTCGCCGACACCCAGCGGTGTCACGGAGAAGGCGACGATCATGCGTTCACGGCGCCTTCCTTGCGGGCGCGGGCCGCGATGACGGCGTCCTCGGCCTCACGGCGCAGCGAGCGCTCGATGATGAAGCCGCCGCCCGGGATGATCGAGTACGCGAAGTAGAGGGCGGCCTTGCCCTTGGCCCACTTGGTGCGGTTCCAGGCGTCCGCCCAGAAGAGCACGTAGAGGATGAACAGCACGCCGTGGATCGGGCCCAGCACCGGTGCGACGTCGAAGCCCGAAGCGACCGTGTACTTGATGATCGTGCAGGTCGCGAGAACGATCCAGGAGATGCCCTCCGGCACGGAGATCAGACGGAGGCGGCGGATGGCGGATGCTGTCTTGAGGTCCACGGGTCACCTTCGGTGGGAGTGTCGCTGAGGGCGCGGTCACTTGGTGATCGGCTTGCTGATCGGCTTGGCGGTCCGCTTTGTGAACGGAAGCACAAGCGCTCGCCCATTGTGGCAAACGGCGCCCCTAGGGGTGCGCTCAGGGTCGCTCTCCACCCGCGGGCCCTGTTCCGCCCACCCGTGGCGCCGCTACTTTCGCAGCGTGGCGACGTTCCGGCTCCAAGGGAGCAAGGTGCTCGCCGTCGACATGACCGGGGACGCCGTGAAGGCGAAGAACGGCTCGATGGTCGCGTACGACGGGCAGATGGCCTTCAAGAAGCTGAGTGGTGGTGGCGAGGGGCTGCGCGGGATGGTGACCCGGCGGCTCACCGGCGAGCAGATGACGGTGATGGAGGTGAGAGGCCACGGGACGTGCTGGTTCGCGGACCGTGCGTCGGAGATCAACCTGGTCGGCCTCCAGGGCGACAAGCTCTACGTCGAGTCGAGCAATCTGCTCGCGACGGACGCCGGGCTGCGGACGGGCACGACGTTCACCGGGCTGCGCGGCGCCTCGCAGGGCAACGGGCTGTTCACGACGACCGTCGAGGGACACGGCCAGGCGGCGATCGTCTCCGACGGCCCGGCCGTGGTGCTGCGGGTCAGCCCGCAGTACCCCCTGACCGTCGACCCGGGCGCCTACATCGCCCACCAGGGGAACGTACGGCAGTCCTTCCAGTCCGGTGTGACGTTCCGCACGTTCTTCGGGGAGGGCGGCGGCGAGGCCTTCCAGATCCGCTTCGAGGGCGACGGACTGGTCTATGTGCAGCCGAGCGAGCGGAACACGATCGCGGGGGACCTGTGAGATGAGCTTCCGGGAGATCAACTCCAAGATGGTCGAGGCGATCGTGCAGCCCGGCCGACGGCTGTACAGCCAGCGCGGCGCCATGCTCGCGTACAAGGGGGACGTGTCCTTCACGCCCAATCTCCAGGGCGGCCAGGGCGGGCTGATGTCCATGCTCGGGCGGCGGGTGGCCGGCGAGGCGACCCCGCTGATGACCGTCGAGGGCAGCGGCACCGTCTTCTTCGGGCACGGCGGCCACCACGTGCACGTCATCGGCCTTACCGGCGACACCCTGTACGTCGAGGCCGACCGGCTGCTCGCCTTCGAGGGCACCCTGCAGCAGGGCACGATGTTCATGGGCTCGCAGGGCGGGGTCATGGGCCTGGTCCGGGGCCAGGTCACCGGGCAGGGCCTGTTCACCACCACCCTCCAGGGGCACGGATCGGTGGCCGTGATGGCGCACGGCGGCGTCTTCGAGATCCCCGTCACACCCCAGCGCCCGGTCCATGTGGACCCGCAGGCGTACGTCGCCCACCACGGTGACGTGCGCAACAAGCTGTCCACGGCGCTCGGCTGGCGCGACATGGTGGGCCGCGGCTCCGGCGAGGCGTTCCAGCTGGAGCTGAGCGGCAGCGGCACGGTCTACGTCCAGGCCTCGGAGGAGAAGCTGTGAGCGCGTACGGAGCCCCCGGCGGCCCGGTGGTGCACGACCCGATGACGCTGCCCGTCGACGACAACGTGAACAGGTACACCTTCTGCGTCGAGCTCAAGAGCGGACAGTGGTTCCTGCAGAAGGGGAAGATGATCGCCTACTACGGGGCGATCGAGTTCAACGGCATCGGGCACGGCCGACTCGACCGACTTGTCCGTTCGTCGTTCCATTCGCCACTGCACGCGAGCGACTGGGTCGTGGCGCAGGGCTCGGGCAAGATGCTGCTGGCCGACCGGGCCTTCGACGTCAACTCCTACGACCTGGACGACGGGAACTTGACCATTCGCGCGGGCAACCTGCTCGCTTTTCAGCCAAGTCTCGCGCTCAAACAGTCGATCGTTCCAGGTTTTCTGACCCTTATCGGAACCGGAAAGTTTGTGGCCGCATCTAACGGTCCGGTGGTGTTCATGGAACCTCCGATCCGGGTGGACCCCCAGGCGCTGGTCGGGTGGGCCGACTGCCCGTCACCGTGTCACCACTACGACCACGGGTACCTGACGGGCGTGATGGGCGGTCTACGTGCAATGACGGGCCTGGGCGGAGCTTCCGGCGAGGAGCACCAGTTCGAGTTCGTGGGCGCCGGGACGGTCCTGCTGCAGTCGAGCGAGACCCTGATGGCCGAGCCGGCGACGGGTGCGGTTCCGCCCGAACCGGGGGTGCCCGGCGGTGGCGGAGCGACACCGTCCGGACACGGTCCGCAATCGGCGGGCGTACCGCGCCTTCCCGGACAGCTGGGGGACCTCCAGCGTCGCTTCGGGCTGTGAGCGGTAGTCTGCGGAGTGTGACGTCGAACGCGTGCGCACAGTCACACCACCCGAAGTAGTTCGTCATTCAACTTCTTAGGTAGACTTCATTCATGGAGACCGAGACGGCCACGCGCTGGCTGACCGATGCGGAGCAGTGCGCCTGGCGCACCCACCTGGAGGTCAACAGGCTGTTGACGTACCAGCTCGAAAAGGATCTGCAGCCGTTCGGCCTGACTATGAACGACTACGAGATCCTCGTGAACCTGTCCGAGTCGGAAGACGTACGGATGCGGATGAGCGATCTGGCCTCCGCGACACTGCAGTCCAAGAGCCGGCTCTCGCACCAGATCACGCGGATGGAGAACGCGAACCTGGTGCGCCGCGAGAACTGCGAGTCCGACCGGCGGGGTCTGTTCGCCGTGCTGACGGACCACGGCATGGAGACGATGAAGAAGGTCGCGCCGCATCACGTGGCGTCGGTGCGGAAGCACTTCATCGATCTGCTGTCGCCGGAGGCGTTGATAGAGCTGGACAAGGGACTGAAGCCGATCGCCGACCATCTGAGGGGGCAGCGGGGGCGCCCCTGAGGCTCTCCGGGAACCTCAGGGAGCAGCAGCTGGGCGGGGGTGGGGCGCGCGACCCGGCGTCAACGGCCCACCCGCGCCGCCTGGGGGTCCCCCCAGGCCCTTGAGGCACCGAGGGAGGCACGGCCGCCCGCAGCCACGGCGGCGACCAGGGCGGTCCCGCCCGCCAGAGCGAAGCACAGTGCCAGCGGCATGCGGCCGATCAGCATCCCCGTCACCAGCGCTCCCCCCGAGCTCCCCGCGTTCACCCCGGTGTTCACCCATGCCCCGGCCCGGGTTCGGGCACCCTCCGCCGCGCTCTCGTCGGCGAGGAGATAGGCCGTCGTCAGGGCCGGAGCGATGAACGCGCCCGCGCAGGCCATGGCCGCCGTGAGGGTCCACAGGTCCGGTGCGAGCCCCGCGGCGGCGATCGTCACGCCGAGGCCCGCCGCGAAGCGGCACAGCCTGGCCCGGGCGGGCGTACGCCACCGCACGGCCCCGTTGACCAGCCCGCCCACCGCGCTGCCCGCCGAGAGCGCGCCCAGCACCCAGGGCACCAGGGCGTTGTCGTACGACCGTTCGGCGGCGAAGGCCAGCACCAGCAGTTCGACGCCACTGAGGGTCAGCCCGACGCCCGTGGCCACGGCAACCGGGGGCAGCAGGCCGCGGACGCCGCCGAGGCCCTTCCCGCGGGGCGCGGGACGTGGTCCGGGCATCGTCGGGGACGTCACGAACGCGCAGGTACCGGCGGTGTTCAGCAGCGCGCTCAGCAGGATGCCGGAGGCCGGCGGCGCACATCCCACCAGCACGCCGACCAGCGCCGGACCGGAGACGAACAGCAGTTCCTCGGCGACGCCGTCGAGGCTGTAGGCACGCGGCAGCAGGCTCCGGTCGGTGACCAGCTCGGCCCACAGGGCGCGCATGGTGGGACCCAGTGGGGGTGCGCAGGCGCCGGCGAGGACGGCGGCCACGGCGATGAGGGGCGCCGGTGCCCCGGGCCGCCAGGTGAGGGCTGCCAGAACGCACAGAAAAGTGCCGTGGAGGGCGGCCATCGGGAGCAGGGCCCGGCGCGGACCGTGCCGGTCGACCAGGGACGCCCGCAGGGGCATCAGGAAGACCGTCGCGCCGCCGAACAGGGACATCACGACACCGGAGACGGCGTAGGACCCGGTGGCGCGGGCGACGGAGAGCAGGACGGCCAGGGAGACCGTGCCGTAGGACAGGCGTGCCACCAGGGCGGCGCCGAAGGTGCGGCGCGCGTGCGGGACACGCAGGACGGCGGCGTACGAGGGCCGCGCCAGGTGCGTGGACAACGCTGGAGTTCCTCTGCGTGAGGCGGAGAAGGGACACCGGAGGGACACGGCAGCCTGTTGTCAGGCCCCGCGATCCGGTGCGCTCTACGCCAAGGAGAGGGACATGCCGGTCAACCTAGCAGCAGCTCGCCCGAGTCGACGACCGAATTGAACGGGCGAGCGGGCGGGTGCACGACCGGGCCGACGCCCTTCGGCCCCCGGTCCTCAGCCCTCGGTGAGCCCCGTCACCAGTTCGTCCGCCGCGCGGTACGGGTCCAGTTCGCCCGCCACGATGCGTTCCGCGAGGGTGCTCAGGCGGCGGTCGCCGTGGAGGTCGCCGATGCGTTCGCGCAGGGCCGTGACCGCGATGGTCTCCACCTCGCGGGCCGCGCGTACCCGGCGGCGCTCGTCGAGGACGCCGTGCTCCTCCATCCAGGCGCGGTGCTTCTCCAGGGCCTCGACCACCTCGTCGACGCCCTCGGCGCGGGCCGCGACCGTCTTGACGATGGGCGGGCGCCAGTCGCCGGGACCGCGGGCCTCGCCCAGGCCCAGCATGTGGTTCAGCTCGCGGGCGGTGGCGTCGGCACCGTCCCGGTCCGCCTTGTTGACGACGTAGACGTCGCCGATCTCGAGGATGCCGGCCTTCGCCGCCTGGATGCCGTCACCCATGCCGGGGGCCAGCAGGACCACCGAGGTGTCCGCCTGGGAGGCGATCTCCACCTCCGACTGGCCCACACCGACCGTCTCGACCAGGATCACGTCGCAGCCCGCCGCATCCAGGACACGGATCGCCTGGGGCGCGGCCCAGGCGAGCCCGCCGAGGTGGCCGCGCGTGGCCATGGAGCGAATGTAGACGCCGGGGTCGGAGGCGTGGTCCGACATGCGCACCCGGTCGCCGAGCAGGGCGCCGCCGGAGAACGGGGACGACGGGTCGACGGCCAGGACGCCGACCCGCCTGCCCTGCTTGCGGTACGCCGTGACGAGCGCGGAGGTCGAGGTCGACTTGCCGACACCGGGCGAACCGGTCAGACCAACCACGTAGGCGTTGCCGGTCAGCGGAGCCAGCGCCGCCATGACCTCCCTGAGCTGCGGGGACGCCCCCTCCACCAGGGAGATGAGCCGGGCCACGGCCCGCGGCCGGCCTTCCCTGGCCTGGGCCACCAGAGAGGAGACGTCCTGCATCAAACAGCTCCGTTCACTTCACAGACGTAACTGAAAATCAGGCCTTCGGTACGCGCACGATCAGTGCGTCGCCCTGACCGCCGCCACCGCACAGCGCGGCCGCGCCGACGCCGCCGCCCCGGCGCCTCAGCTCCAGCGCCAAGTGGAGCACGACACGGGCGCCGGACATACCGATGGGGTGGCCCAGTGCGATGGCGCCACCGTTGACGTTCACCTTTTCCGTGGAAACGCCGAGGTCCTTCATTGACTGCACGGCGACCGCCGCGAAGGCCTCGTTGATCTCGATGAGGTCCAGGTCGGAGACCTCCAGGCCCTCCTTCTTCAGGGCGTGCTGGATGGCGTTGGACGGCTGGGACTGCAGCGAGTTGTCCGGCCCGGCCACGTTGCCGTGGGCGCCGATCTCGGCGAGCCACTCCAGGCCCAGCTCCTCGGCCTTGGCCTTGCTCATCACGACCACGGCCGCCGCACCGTCCGAGATCTGGGAGGAGGAGCCGGCGGTGATCGTGCCGTCCTTGGCGAAGGCCGGGCGCAGCTTGGCCAGGGACTCCACGGTGGTGTCACCGCGGATGCCCTCGTCCTTGCTGAAGACGACCGGCTCGCCCTTGCGCTGCGGGATCTCGACCGGGGTGATCTCGGCCTCGAAGACGCCGTTCTTCTGCGCGGCGGCGGCCCGCTGGTGGGACAGGGCGGCGATCTCGTCCTGCTCGGGGCGCCGGATGCCGAGGCGCGTGTTGTGCTTCTCCGTCGACTCGCCCATGGCGACGCCCTCGAAGGAGTCGGTCAGGCCGTCGTAGGCCATCGCGTCGAGCATCTCCACCGCGCCGTACTTGAAGCCCTCGCGGGACTTCGACAGCAGGTGGGGGGCGTTGGTCATGGACTCCTGGCCGCCCGCGACCACGATGTCGAACTCGCCCGCGCGGATCAGCTGGTCGGCGAGGGCGATCGCGTCCAGACCGGAGAGACACACCTTGTTGATGGTGAGCGCCGGGACGTTCATCGGGATGCCGGCCTTGACCGCGGCCTGGCGGGCCGGGATCTGCCCCGCCCCGGCCTGGAGCACCTGCCCCATGATCACGTACTGCACCTGGTCGCCGCCGATCCCCGCACGGTCGAGGGCGGCCTTGATCGCGAAGCCGCCGAGGTCGGCTCCGGAGAAGGACTTCAGCGAGCCCAGCAGTCGCCCCATGGGCGTACGGGCGCCCGCGACGATCACCGAGCTGGTCGTTCCAGAAGACATGAGCTGCGATCCCCTTCCAGCTGCAAAAAGCCGAGGAGTGAACGAGGGTTTACTTCGAATGTACTGAGTGGCACTCCGTGCCGTCATCGGCCCGTCGGTGTGATCGCGCGCACGTTGCGTAACCACCTCCGTAGCGCTGCACTGAATCCATGCTGACGCGAATCGACCACATCGGGATCGCCTGTCACGACCTCGACGCCACCGTCGAGTTCTACAAGGCCACCTACGGCTTCGAGGTGTTCCACACCGAGGTCAACGAAGAGCAGGGCGTGCGGGAGGCCATGCTCAAGATCAACGAGACGTCCGACGGCGGCGCCTCCTACCTCCAGCTGCTGGAGCCGACCCGCGAGGACTCCGCGGTCGGCAAGTGGCTGGCGAAGAACGGGGAGGGCGTCCACCACATCGCTTTCGGTACGGCAGATGTGGACGGGGACTCCGAGGAGATCCGCGGCAAGGGCGTACGCGTTCTGTACGACGAGCCACGACGCGGCTCCATGGGGTCGCGGATCACCTTCCTGCACCCCAAGGATTGTCACGGTGTCCTGACAGAACTGGTCACTTCGGCCCCGGTTGAGTCGCCCGAGCACTGACCCACGTACATAAGGGCCGGTAGGGTTGGGGGCGGTCGTCGCCACAACCGGGACGACCGCATGCCGGGGTCCGGGTTTCGGGGGACGAGCGTCGGGGCGGCAGCCCGTGCTCCGCCGTTGATCTGACACCATTCCCCGGGGGCCCCGTTCGGCGGATGGACGGTGCTCGTTGGAGAAGCTGACCAGGGGACGGATGGGACCGCGCAGTGCGGGGCTACGAGAGCCAGGAGCGAGAGCCGGCGGCTGACGTCGACCACCTCTCTCGGTTCGAGGCCGAGATGAAGCGGCTGAAGACCGAGCGGGAAAAGGCGATCCAGCACGCCGAGGACCTCGGCTACCAGGTCGAGGTGCTGCGCGCCAAGCTGCACGAGGCGCGGCGCACTCTGATGACCCGGCCCGCCTATGACGGCGGTGACATCGGTTATCAGGCCGAGCAATTGCTCCGTAATGCCCAGATCCAGGCCGACCAGCTGCGCCAGGACGCCGAGCGGGAGCTGAGCCAGGCCCGGGCGCAGACCCAGCGCATCCTGCAGGAGCACGCCGAGCAGGCCGCCCGGCTCCAGGCCGAGCTGCACCAGGAGGCGGTCACCCGCCGGCAGCAGCTGGACCAGGAACTGGCCGAGCGCCGGCAGACCGTCGAGTCGCACGTCAACGAGAACGTGGCGTGGGCCGAGCAGCTGCGTGCCCGCAGCGAGTCGCAGGCCCGGCGGCTCCTCGACGAGTCCCGCACCGAGGCCGATCAGGCCATGACCGCCGCCCGGACCGAGGCCGAACGGGTGACGAACGAGGCCCGGCAGCGGCTGCAGAACGACGCCGAGACGGCACGTGCCGAGGCCGAGCAGATCCTGCGCCGCGCCCGCACGGACGCCGAGCGGCTGCTGAACGCCGCCTCCACGCAGGCGCAGGAGGCCACCGACCACGCCGAGCAGCTGCGCAGCTCCACCGCCAACGAGTCGGACGCCGCCCGCCGGCAGGCCACCGAGCTGAGCCGGGCCGCCGAGGAGCGCATGGCGCAGGCCGAGGAGGCGCTTCGCAAGGCGCAGTCCGAGGCCGAGAAGCTGGTCACGGAGGCCGAGCAGGCCGCCGCCAAGACCCTGTCGAGCGCCGAGGCCGCCAACGAGACCCGTACGCGTACGGCCAAGGAGCAGGTCGCCCGACTGGTCAGCGAGGCCACCAAGGAGGCCGAGACCACCAAGGCGGACGCCGAGCAGCTGGTCGCGGACGCCCGTGCCGAGGCCGAGAAGATCGTCGCAGAGGCCTCGGAGAAGGCCCGCACGATCACCGCCGAGGAGAGCGCGACCCAGCTGTCCAAGGCCGCCAAGACCGCCGAGGACGTCCTCAACAGGGCCTCCGAGGAGGCCAAGAACACCACCAAGGCCGCCGCCGAGGAGGCCGAGCGGATCCGCACGGAGGCCGAGGCCGAGGCGGACCGGCTGCGCGCCGAGGCGCACGACATCGCCGTTCAGCTCAAGGGCGCGGCGAAGGACGACACCAAGGAGTACCGCGCCAAGACGGTCGAGCTGCAGGAGGAGGCCCGCCGGCTGCGCGGCGAGGCCGAGCAGCTGCGTGCCGACGCGGTGGCCGAGGGCGAGTCCATCCGCGCCGAGGCCCGCCGCGAGGCCGTGGTGCAGATCGAGGAGGCGGCGAAGTCCGCCGAGGAGCTGCTGGCCAAGGCCAAGGCCGACGCCGACGAGCTGCGGCAGAAGGCGACCACGGACAGCGAGAAGGTCCGCACCGAGGCCATCGAGCGGGCCACGGCGCTGCGCCGGCAGGCCGAGGAGACCCTGGACCGCACTCGCAAGGAGGCCGAGCGGCTCCGCGAGGAGGCCGGTGAGCAGGCCGAGACGGTCAGGTCGGACGCCGAGCAGGCCGCGCGTGAGCTGCGCGAGGAGACCGAGCGCGGGGTCGAGGCCCGGCGCGCCGAGGCCGCCGAGGAACTGACCCGGCTGCAGACGGAGACCCAGGAGCGGCTGGCGGCGGCCGAGCAGGCGCTCGTCGACGCCCGCGAGGAGGCTGCCCGGATCCGCCGGGAGGCCGCCGAGGAGACCGAGCGGCTACGCGCCGAGGCCGCCGAGCGGATCCGTACGCTCCAGCAGCAGGCCGAGGCCGAGGCCGACCGGCTGCGTACGGAGGCCGCGTCCGACGCGTCCGCCTCGCGCGCCGAGGGCGAGGCCATCGCCGTACGCCTGCGTTCGGAGGCCGCCGTCGAGGCCGAGCGGCTCAAGGCCGAGGCCCAGGACACCGCCGACCGGGTCCGTGCGGAGGCCCAGGCCGCCGCCGAGCGGCTCGGCACGGAGGCGTCCGAGACGCTGGCCGCCGCACAGGAGGAGGCCGCCCGGCGCCGCCGCGAGGCCGAGGAACTGCTCGGTGCCGCGCGGTCCGAGGCCGACCAGGAGCGCGAGCGGGCCCGCGAGCAGAGCGAGGAGCTGCTGGCCTCGGCGCGCAGGCGCGTGGAGGACGCGCAGACCGAGGCGACCCGGCTGGTCGAGGAGGCCGACCGGCGCGCCACCGAGATGGTGTCCGCCGCCGAGCAGCACGCGCAGCAGGTGCGGGACTCGGTCACCGGGCTGCACGAGCAGGCGCAGGAGGAGATCACCGGGCTGCGCTCGGCCGCCGAGCACGCGGCGGACCGTACCCGCAGGGAGGCCGAGGAGGAGGCGGACCGGGTCCGCGCCGACGCCTACGCCGAGCGGGAGCGGGCGAGCGAGGACGCATCGCGGGTCCGGCGCGAGGCGAGCGAGGAGGCGGAGGCCGCCAAGGCGCTCGCCGAGCGTACGGTCACCGAAGCGCTCGCGGAGTCCGAGCGGCTGCGCTCGGACGCGTCCGCGCACGCCCAGCGGGCGCGCACGGAGGCGTCGGACGCGCTCGCCGAGGCCGACCAGGCCGCGTCGCGCACCCGGGCGGACGCCCGCGAGGACGCCAACCGCATCCGCTCGGACGCGGCGACGCAGGCGGACACGCTCATCACCGAGGCGCGCAGCGAGGCGGAGCGGCTCCAGACGGAGACGGTCGCCGAGGCGGACCGGGTCCGTGCCGAGGCCCTCGCGGGCGCCGAGCAGCTGATGGCGGACGCCACCGACGACGCGGAGCGGCTGCGCGCCGAGGCCGCCGAGACGGTCGGCTCGGCCCAGCAGCACGCGGAGCGGCTGCGGGGCGAGGCCGAACGGCTGCGGGCGGACGCGGAGGCGGCGGCCGAGCGGCTCGTCAACTCGGCGCGCGAGGAGTCCGAGCGGACCCTCGACGAGGCCCGCAAGGACGCCAACAAGCGGCGCTCGGAGGCGGCCGAGCAGGTCGACACGCTCATCACGGAGACCACGGCCGAGGCGGACAAGCTGCTCACCGAGGCCCAGCAGCAGGCGCTGAAGACCACCGCGGACGCGGAGTCGCAGGCCGACACGATGGTGGGCGCGGCCCGCAGCGAGGCCGACCGGCTGGTCTCCGAGGCGACCGTCGAGGGCAACTCGCTGGTCGAGAAGTCCCGTACCGACGCGGACGAGCTGCTGGTCGGTGCCCGCCGGGACGCGACCGCCATAAGGGAACGCGCACAGGAGCTGCGCGACCGCATCACGACCGAGATCGAGGAGCTGCACGAGCGGGCCCGCCGCGAGGCCGCCGAGACCATGAAGTCCACCGGCGACCGCTGCGACGCGCTGATCAAGGCGGCCGAGGAGCAGCTGGCCAAGGCGCAGGCGAAGGCCAAGGAGCTGGTGTCGGATGCCAACTCCGAGGCGGGCAAGGTCCGGATCGCCGCCGTCAAGAAGGCGGAGGGTCTGCTCAAGGAGGCCGAGCAGAAGAAGGCGTCCTTGATCAAGGAGGCCGAGGAGCTGAAGGGCGAGGCGATCCGCGAGGCCAGGCGCACGGTCGAGGAAGGAAAGCGCGAACTGGAGATCCTGGTGCGCCGGCGCGAGGACATCAACGCCGAGATCTCGCGTGTCCAGGACGTGCTGGAGGCGCTGGAGTCCTTCGAGGCGCCGTCGGCCGGCAAGGACGGCGGAGTCAAGGCGGGCGCCAGCGTGGGAGCCCCCCGATCGGGTGGCAAGCCGTCGGACGGCTAGCGGGCGGCACGGATTCCGGTGCCTTGTGGGGGCTTTGTCCCGGTCTTTGGCAAGCCGTCCCGCGGTCAGCCACTCAAAAGAGGTGTCATTCTCCAGATCAAACACGTATCCGCTCGATGACACACCGCTTCGGCCCCTAGGATTCCCCCTATCACCTCACCGGTCTCTTTCGACAGGAACCCCATGAGCGACACTTCCCCCTACGGCTTCGAGCTTGTGCGGCGTGGGTACGACCGCGCTCAGGTGGACGAACGAATCTCCAAGCTCGTCTCCGACCGTGACAGCGCTCTCGCCCGCATCACCGCTCTGGAAAAGCGCATCGAGGAGCTCCACCTCGAGACGCAGAACGCCCAGGCCCAGGTGACCGACGCCGAGCCGTCGTACGCCGGTCTCGGTGCGCGTGTCGAGAAGATCCTGCGCCTCGCCGAGGAAGAGGCCAAGGATCTGCGCGAGGAGGCCCGGCGCGCGGCCGAGCAGCACCGCGAGCTGGCCGAGTCGGCGGCCCAGCAGGTGCGCAACGACGCAGAATCGTTCGCTGCGGAGCGCAAGGCCAAGGCCGAGGACGAGGGCGTCCGGATCGTCGAGAAGGCCAAGAGTGACGCCTCCCAGCTGCGTTCCGAGGCGCAGAAGGACGCGCAGTCCAAGCGTGAGGAGGCGGACGCCCTCTTCGAGGAGACCCGCGCCAAGGCCGCGCAGGCCGCCGCCGACTTCGAGACGAACCTCGCCAAGCGCCGCGAGCAGTCCGAGCGCGACCTGGCCTCCCGCCAGCAGAAGGCCGAGAAGCGCCTCGCCGAGATCGAGCACCGCGCCGAGCAGCTCCGCCTGGAGGCGGAGAAGCTGCGCACGGACGCCGAGCGCCGCGCCCGCCAGACGGTGGAGACGGCCCAGCGTCAGGCCGAGGACATCGTGGCCGACGCCAACGCCAAGGCCGACCGCATCCGCTCGGAATCCGAGCGCGAGCTCGCGGCCCTCACCAACCGCCGCGACAGCATCAACGCCCAGCTGACGAACGTCCGCGAGATGCTCGCCACGCTGACCGGCGCCGCGGTGGCCGCGGCCGGCTCCCCCGTCGAGGACGAGCCGATCTCCCGGGGCGTTCCGGCGCAGCAGTCCCGCTAGTCACGGGCAGTCGTACGACGCCGTGAGGGGCGGTGGGACCCTGTCCCGCCGCCCCTTCCGCATGCCCTGGCGGAGCCCCCGCCGCCAGAACCGCCGCCCCGGCCCACACCGCGCCCGGCCCCCTGCGCGATCTGCTGTCCTCAACCACTTCCACCCCGCCCGTGTTCTGTTTTCCGGCGCTCCCCAGCGCCGCCCCCGTTGATCATGGGAGCTGGAGCATAACCCGCCGGCCGGGGCCCACGGACTCCCTGCGACCGCCCGAGTGGCAGCCGCCCAACACCCGTCTTAGCGTGGCCGCATGATCGAGCTGGCGGGGCTGACCAAGCGGTACGGCGAGAAGCTGGCGGTCGACAGCCTCACCTTCACGGTCAGGCCGGGCATCGTCACCGGGTTTCTCGGGCCCAACGGCGCCGGCAAGTCCACGACCATGCGGATGATCCTCGGGCTGGACCGGCCCACCGCCGGGGACGTCCGGATCGACGGGCTGCACTACGCCCAGCTGAAGGACCCGCTGACGTACATCGGGGCGCTGCTGGACGCGAAGGCCGTGCACGGCGGGCGCACCGCGTTCAACCATCTGCTGTGTCTCGCGCAGAGCAACGGGATCCCGAGGCGGCGGGTGGACGAGGTGCTCGACGTCGTCGGGCTCACCGCCGTGGCCCGCAAGAAGGCCAAGGGGTTCTCGTACGGGATGGGCCAGCGGCTCGGGATCGCCGCCGCGCTGCTCGGTGATCCGCGGATCCTGATGTTCGACGAGCCCGTCAACGGGCTCGACCCCGAGGGCATCCACTGGATCCGGAACCTGATGAAGTCGCTGGCCGCGCAGGGGCGGACCGTGTTCGTCTCGAGTCATCTGATGAGCGAGATGGCGCTGACCGCGGATCATCTGGTGGTCATCGGGCAGGGGCGGCTGCTCGCCGACACCTCCATGAGGGACTTCGTCCGGCAGAACGCGCGCAGTTATGTACGTATCCGTTCTCCGCAGCGTGAACGGCTGCTGGACGTGCTGCACGAGGACGGCATCACCGTCGTGGAGGCGGGCGGCGCCGCGCTGGAGGTGGCGGGCGGCAAGGCCGAGCGGATCGGGGAGCTGGCCACGCGGTACGGGATCGTGCTGCACGAGCTGAGCCCGCAGCAGGCATCGCTGGAGGAGGCGTTCATGCAGCTGACGGCGGAGTCGGTGGAGTACCACGCGCACGCCGCGCCCGCTCCCGCCCCGCAGGACCGGGGCGCCGGCTGGAAGGGGGCCTGAGGCCCGTGGCAGCCCATCAGGTCGTCCGTTCGGAATGGACCAAGATCCGGTCCGTCGCCTCCACGGTGTGGACACTGTCGCTCGCCGTGGTGGTCACACTCGCCCTCGGGACGCTCATCTCCGCGCTGTCGAGGAGCCAGTACGAGAACATGCCGCTGCGCGAGCGGCTCTCCTTCGACCCGACGGTCATCAGCTTCGCGGGCATGACCCTCGGCCAGCTCGCCATGATCGTGTTCGGGGTGCTCGTCGTCTCCAACGAGTACAGCACCGGCATGATCCGCGTCTCACTGGCCGCCGTGCCCAGGCGCGGCACCTTCCTGTTCAGCAAGATCGCCGTGGCGGGCGGGCTCGCCCTGGCCGTCGGGATGGTCACCAGCTTCGCCGCCTTCTTCCTCGGGCAGGCGATGCTCGGCGGCCTCGGCACCCGTATCGACGCCCCCGGCGTACTGCGCGCGGTGATCGGCGGCGGGCTCTACATGGCCCTCATCGCGATGTTCTCCATGGGCATCGCCACGATGCTGCGCTCCCCCATGCTGTCGCTCGGCATCCTGATGCCGTTCTTCTTCCTGATCTCCAACATCCTCGGCAACGTCGACGCCACGAAGAAGGTCGGCCGCTTCCTGCCCGACCAGGCCGGGAGCCGGATCATGCAGGTGGTGCCGAGGATCGGCGACGACACGCCCTACGGCCCCTGGGGCGGGCTGGGGATCATGGCACTGTGGGTGATCGCCGCGGTCGCGGGCGGTTACGTCCTGCTGCAGCACCGGGACGCCCAGTAGGCGTCCGGGCCACGTTCCGCATCACCTCGGCTTTACTTACTCTTGGGCGGAACCGTCAGCGCCCGGATATCCTCCTAACCCTTACGGGGGCGTGTGCCCCGCTGTCCTGAACCTTTCGATGGGTGCGGAGCATGATCGAGGCTGTAGGCCTTACCAAGCGCTACGGCGACAAGACCGCCGTGTACAACCTTTCCTTCCAGGTGCGACCGGGAGCCGTGACCGGCTTCCTCGGGCCCAACGGATCGGGCAAGTCGACGACCATGCGGATGATCCTCGGGCTGGACAACCCGACGTCCGGCGCGGTGACCATCGGCGGCTACCCGTACCGCAAGCTGCCCAACGCCCCCCGCCAGGTGGGCGCGCTGCTCGACGCCAAGGCGGTGCACGGCGGCCGGTCCGCCCGCAGCCACCTGCTGAGCCTCGCCCAGCTGTCGGGCATCCCGGCCCGGCGGGTGGACGAGGTGCTCGGGGTCGTCGGCCTGCAGGACGTGGCGAAGAAACGATCCAAGGGCTTCTCGCTCGGCATGGGGCAGCGCCTCGGCATCGCCGCCGCGCTGCTCGGCGACCCCCAGGTGCTGCTCTTCGACGAGCCGGTCAACGGCCTCGACCCCGAGGGCATCCTCTGGGTGCGCAACCTGATGAAGGCGCTCGCGGCCGAAGGCCGTACGGTCTTCGTCTCCTCGCACCTGATGAGCGAGATGGCGCTGACCGCCGACCACCTCATCGTGATCGGGCGCGGACAGCTGCTCGCCGACATGAGCGTGACGGACTTCATCTCCGCCAACTCCGCCGACTTCGCGCGGGTGCGCACGCCGGACACCGAGCCCCAGCTGCGCGAGAAGCTGTCCTCCGCGCTCACCGAGGCGGGCGGCCACGTGCTGCCGGAGCAGGACGGCGCGCTGCGCGTGACCGGGCTGCCGCTGCCCCGGATCAGTGATCTGGCGCACGAGGCGGACGTACGGCTGTGGGAGCTCTCGCCGCACCAGGCCTCGCTGGAGGAGGCGTACATGCGGATGACGCAGGGCGCGGTCGACTTCCGCTCGACCATCGACCAGAAGACGGGCCTGCAGCAGCCCCTGCCGCCCGGCGCCCAGCCGCCCATGCCGGTTCCCGGCCAGGGCCAGCCGGGCTGGTACGCCCCGCCGCCGCCCCAGCAGGGCGGCGCACAGCCGTTCGCGATGCCGGCGCCCCCCGCGGGGCCGTACGGCGCCGCGCCCGCCGGTGCGCAGGGCGCTCCGGGCGCGGGTGCGCCCAACCCGTACGCGGCCCCGCAGGGGCAGCCCCCGGTGGCCGCTCCCCCGGCCCCGGCCGCAGCACCGTCCCAGCCCGCTCCCGCGGCCCCGGCCGCCGACCTGACCAAGTCCGAGGACGCCCGATGAGCACCCACCAGCCCCCGATGCCGCAGGCAACCGCGGCCGCGCCCGAGTGGCAGGCGGCGCCCGGCGGTCCGTACCCCGGTTACAACTCGCCGATCCCGGTCGTGCGCACCCACCTCGGGCACGCGCTGGCGTCCGAGTGGACGAAGATCAAGTCGGTGCGGTCGACGATGTGGACGCTCGGCGTCTTCGTCCTGCTCGTGGTCGGCATCGGCCTGCTGGCCGGTGTCACCGTGTCGAACTCCAGCTCCGACCTGGGCGGCGAGAGCCCGCTCACCCTCGGCTTCTTCGGCCTGCTGATCGGCATCATGTGCATCATCACGCTCGGCGTGCTGACCACGGCCTCCGAGTACGGCACGGGCATGATCCGTACGACGATGACCGCGTGCCCGAGCCGGGGCCGGGTGCTGGCGGCCAAGTCGATCGTGTTCTTCGTGATCGCCTTCGTGGTGACGCTGGCCACCGTGTCGTTCGTGGCGATGGTGCAGGCGTCGATGCTGAAGGGCCACGGCGCGGGCACCCCGTCCAGCGGGGAGTGGCTGAAGGCCACGTTCGGCATCAGCCTCTACATCGCTCTGCTCGGGCTGCTCTCGCTGCTCGTCGGCTCGATCATCCGGCACTCCGCGGGCGCCATCACGATCATGATCGGCACGGTGCTCGCCCCGCTGGTGCTCGCGCTGTTCATGAACGCGGAGTCGCTGCAGAAGGTGCAGAAGGCGCTGCTCGAGTACTCGATCCCGAGCCAGATGGGCGTCTTCTACGACAACACCCTGAGCCAGTCCGGCCCGACGGGCTGGGACCCGCTGTGGATCATCCTGGGCGTCACGGCGGCCGTGTACGCCGGCGCCTACGCGCTGCTGCAGAGCCGGGACGTGTAGCTCAGAACCTCGGCGCGTGACGGGACCGCTGCACCCGGGTGGTGCGGCGGTCCTTCGCGTTCCAGCACGCCTTGTGCCAGTGGCGGCGGTCGTCGACGCCCGAGTGCTCCGGCCAGGCCACCACGTGCGGGACACCGGAGGGGATCATCTGGTCGCAGCCGGGGCAGCGGTAGGTCTTGCCCTCGGCGCTCGCCCCGGCGACATGGCGCACGCTCCACTCCTCGCCCTGCCAGCTCTCCGTGGACTGCCAGCCGCCGTACCGGCCGGCACGGTCGTCCTCGGCGCTCAGGCCGGACGGCCCGGCTGCCTTCGGTCGGTTGCGACGCGGGGACACGGGACACCTCTCGGAGCTATACAGGGAGCACGGGCTGCATCCAAGCCTACGCGGCCCCGATGGGGGTACCCGTAGCGCACCAACCCGTACAAGTCCCCCTCCCGGGCGGCTCATTCTGCAGACAATCCGCAAATCTCCCCGCCAGGCCGTGTCCTAGGCACGTGTCAGACGGTTATGCCGGTCGGGGGAGCTCCGGTCGGAGCCAAGGAAGCAGGAAGAGCGATGCACGTAGGAAGTTTTGTGCTGGCGGCCCAGTTCCCGGGCCAGGGGCCGGGGGAGGCCCTCTACCGGGCGGTCCGCTCGGCGGAGGTCTCCGAGGAGGCCGGGCTGGACACGGTGTGGCTGGCCGAGCACCACTTCGTGCCGTACGGCACATGCCCGTCGGCGATCACCCTGGCCGCGCTGCTGCTCGGCCGCACCCAGCGTATCCGGGTCGGTACGGCGGTCAGTGTGCTGCCGACCGCACACCCGGTCGCCCTCGGCGAACAGGCGGCGCTGCTGCACATGACGAGCGGCGGCCGGTTCACGCTGGGCGTGGGTCGCGGCGGCCCATGGGTGGACCTGGAAGTGTTCGGCACGGGCCTGGACGCGTACGAGCACGGGTTCCCGGAATCACTCGATCTGCTGGTTCGCTGGCTGCGCGAACCGTCGGTGTCGGCCTCGGGTAAACGGTTCTCCTTCCGTGAGGTGCCCGTCGTGCCGCGCCCGTCGGAGGCGCTGACGGAGACGCCGGGGCCCGAGGTCGTCGTCGCCTGCACCTCGCCGGCCAGCGTGCGGCTGGCCGCCGAGCGCGGGCTGCCGATGCTGCTCGGCATGCACGTCGGGGACGAGGAAAAGGCCGAGATGGTCGCCCTGTGGCGGCAGTTCGCGCGGGCCGCGGGACGGCCCGGCGAGGAGATCGCGGGTGCGGCCCACGTCTCGGCCGGCGTCTGCCAGATCGCGGACCGGCGCACGGACGCGGCGGAGACGCTGCTGAAGGCGATGCCGGGGTGGCTGAAACAGGGCCTCGACGCCCACGTCACGGTCGACGGCCGGACGCGTGCGATGCGCGATCCGCTCGCCTACACCGAACTGCTCTGCGGGCTGCACCCGGTGGGTACCCCGCGGCTGGCCGCCGACCGGCTCGCAGCCACTTCGGAGCGGACCGGAATCTCCCGGTTCGCCCTGCTCGTCGAGGGGTCGGGCGACCTCGCCGCGACGGAGGAGAACCTGCGGCGACTGGGCGCCGAGGTGCTGCCCCAGCTGCGCTGACAGGCCGTCGACTCCCTTCCGCCGTAGGGCGCTTGCCGCCCCAGTACGAACGCACCTCCCCGCGGGTGGAGCGGCAAGCAAGCGGCTCACAGAGTCGGGAGCACGGCAGCCGCGTGTCAGCAGTCCCGAAGCTCCGGCGACTGGTTCAGCAACTGGCTGCGCACCGAGGTGAAGCGGGCCAATGTCTCGTCAACCGAGGCCTCCAGAGGGAACACCGCCACCCGGTGGCAGTTCTGGAAGGCCAGCCGCACACCGAAGTGCCGCTGCAGCGCTCCGCGTATGGCGTCACTCGCGAGCGCACGCAGCAGCTGACCGCGTGCCTGCTCGTCCGGCGGGGGCGTCTGGTTGTCGGCGAAGGGACCGCCGTCCACCTTCAGCTGGGCCACCAGGGAGCTGATCATCTCCCACGCATAGGGCAGGGAGGTCCGGACGCAGTCGACGAAAGCTGCTTCGTCGACCTCGCCTCGCTCGGCCTGTTCGAGTAGGGCCGGTGAGACGTCGAGCGACATGGGTTCTCCTCTCGCACCCCCGACGAGCAGGGGTTGCCTGACAGATAAGGAAGTTCGCGATTTCGAACACGCTCGGTACACGGGTCGCGACCTCCCGTTTACTACGGTAGGCAACGGTCGGTGACCACACCAGCAGAATGCGTATATGGAACGACCCCTTTGGGCACACAATCGGCCAGGGATGAACACGAGTTTCCCGGATGAATGGGGTGACCCACCGGGTCACGGTTGACGCCGGGGGCGGGCGGTGGGGAGGGCGAATCGCGTCCACCCATGGGTGTCGAGTAGCGTTGCCGACCATGCGTCTCGTCATTGCCCGATGCTCGGTCGACTACGCCGGCCGGCTCACCGCCCACCTGCCCTCGGCGCCCCGCCTGATCCTGGTCAAGGCGGACGGCAGCGTCTCCATCCACGCGGACGACCGGGCCTACAAGCCCCTCAACTGGATGTCGCCGCCCTGCACCCTCAAGGAGGGCACGGGCGAGGACGAGGGCGTGTGGACCGTCGTCAACAAGGCGGGCGAGAAACTGATCATCACGATGGAGGAGATCCTCCACGACTCCTCGCACGAGCTCGGTGTGGACCCCGGTCTGATCAAGGACGGCGTGGAAGCGCACCTGCAGGAACTGCTCGCCGACCGCATCGAGACGCTCGGCGAGGGCTACACCCTCATCCGCCGCGAGTACATGACCGCGATCGGCCCGGTGGACATCCTGTGCCGGGACGCGGACGGGCAGACGGTCGCCGTGGAGATCAAGCGCCGCGGTGAGATCGACGGCGTGGAGCAACTCACGCGCTACCTGGAGCTGTTGAACCGCGACCCGCATCTCGCGCCGGTCCGCGGCGTCTTCGCCGCCCAGGAGATCAAGCCCCAGGCCCGGGTCCTCGCCACGGACCGCGGCATCAACTGCCAGGTCCTGGACTACGACGCGATGCGCGGGATCGAGGACGACAAACTGCGGCTGTTCTGACCGGCCGGCCAGGTACGAGCAGAAGGGCGGGTCCGGACCGGACCCGCCCTTCTGCCGTGCGCGCGGGACGTCACATCACGACGGCCTGACCGCTGCCCACCGGCGCGCTCGCCGAGTCGCTCGAGGTGGGGGACGACGAGCCGGTCGTCGTGCTCCCGGTCGTGCCGGCGTCGGTGCCGCCCGTGGTCGTACCGCCGGTGGTGCTTCCGCCCGACGTGCCGCCCGTGGTCGAACCGCCGGTGGTGCCTCCCGTGGTCCCGCCCGTGGTCCCACCGGTGGAGCCGCCGGTGCTGCCCCCGGTCGTGCCGCCCGTGGAGCCACCGGTGCTCCCGCCCGTCGAGCCGCCCGTGGAGCCACCCGTCGTCCCACCCGTCGAGCCGCCGGTCGTGCCGCCCGTGGAGCCACCGGTGCTCCCGCCGGTCGAGCCGCCGCCCGGCGAGCTGGACGAGCCCGACGGCCTGGGCGTCCTGGACGGCGTGCCCGAGGTCTTGCCACCGGTCGGCTTGCCGCTGCCGGAGGGCCGGGTCGTGGCCGAGGGCGACGACGGGTCGTCCGAGGTGCCGGCGGTGTCCGGGTCCGTCGGGGTGTCGGCGGGCTTACTGGTACTGCCGGTCGAGCCGCTGTCCTTCTTCGGGTCCGCGCCCAGGCCGCCGTCGTCCAGTCCCTGGGTCGCGGACGGATTGACGCCGACCTGTCCGGCCGGGTTCTTGTCCGCGCTCTCGTGGGACGTCATGCCGAGCGTGACGACCGTGCCGAGGACGGCGGCGAGCAGGGCGCCGGAGCCGGCCGCGACCATGTTGCGCCGGGCCAGACGGCGGAAGCCGCCGATCGACTTGAGGGACGGGGGCTCGTGGGTGACCAGGGTGTCGTCGGCTGGGGCGTACATCGGCTGGTAAGGCACCGGCAGCCCGCCCGGAGGCGACGCCGACTCCTCGTGGCGGGCGTCCGGTATCTCCTCGCCCGCCATCGGCCCGGGCACATCGCCCGCGATGTCGGCGACCAGGGCAAGGGCCCGGCGTCCGGCGACGGTGCCCCGCTTGTCGGCGAGTGCCGCGCGCAGGCCGCTCGAGGACTCCAGCTCGGCGCGGGCCCGGTCGAGCTGTCCACCGCAGAGCGCGAGGATGCCCAACTCGTGGTGGAACCAGGCCTGTTCGGATACCTCGGCGGAGAGCCGGGAGGCCTCGGCACCGGACCGCAGCGCCCGTTCCCAGGCGCTCCAGTGCAGCCCGGCGGCGAAGGCGGGCGCGGCCGTGCGGGCGAGCCGTACCGCGACACTCTCCTCGCCCTCGACCGGTGGCACGGTGTCCGGCACCACGACCGCGAGCGCGGCGAGGACCGCGTCGGCCTCGGCGGACACCCGCCCGGGCGTGACCGAGGGGTGCCCGGCCCACCAGGCGTAGTGCTCGGCTGCGGTCAGGGCCTGGGCAGCCGCGTCGGCGGCGTACCCGGCGGCCTCGAGCTGGGCGGGCACCCCGGCCGCGAGGCGGTAGCGGGAGCCGACCGGAGAGACCAGTGCGCAGCTCGCGAGTTCACCGAGCGCGGCGTCCGCGTGGGTGTCGCCGACCAGCGCGGGCAGATGTGCCTGGTGCGGCACCTCGCCGCCGAGGGCGACGGCGAAGCGCAGGGTGGCGCGGGCGGAGGCGCTGAGCCGGGAGGCGAGCAGCGGCGCGGGCGCGGCGGCCTCGCCGAGGGACGGCAGCGGGACGTCCTCCGCCTCCGCCGCGTCCAGGGGTTCCTCGACCGGAATGCGTACGTCCTCGAAGACGCCGTACTCGTCCACCGCGCCGGTGCTGGCGCGCAGTTGGTCGCGCTGCCGGAGCAGGGCGCCGGCCTGGACGAACCGCAGCGGCAGCCCCTCGGACTCGAACCACAGGTCGCCGGCCCAGTTGGCCTCGTCCTCGGTGAGGACCCGGCCCACGGCGCGCTCCAGGATCTCCACGCCGGCCGCGCGGTCCAGGCCGGTGAGGAAGACCTCCTCGACGTCGGAGTCGGCGGCGGGCGCGGGGACGTCCGGGGTGGCGGCGAGCAGGAAGGCGCACTCGGGGGTGGCGGCGAGCAGTTCGTCCAGGGCGGCGCCGCCGAGTTCGAGGTCGTCCACGACCACGACCGCGCCGATCTCTGCGACCAGTTCGAGCAACCGGCCCCGTTCGGGCCGGTACAGGGGGGCGTCGTAGACGGCGTGGAAGAGGTCGTGCAGCAGGTCGGTGGCCGTGCGGCGGAAGCCGGTGAGGTGGACCACGCCGTCGGGGGCGAGGTCCAGGCAGTCCTCGGCGACCAGGTCGAGCAGCGCGGTGCGGCCGGAGCCGGCGGGGCCGGTGAGGCGCGCGGACCGGCCGCGGGCGAGGAGGCGGACCAGGCGCTCGCGGTCGTCCTGACGCTCGAGGAGGGCGGGCGTGGGCTGCGCCGGACCCGCCGGCACGGGCGGGCGGGCGGCGCGCTCGGTCTCGGCGCGCTCGGCAGCGGTCCGCTTGCGCGGGGACCCCGGCCGCTGGTGCGGCGGGCAGGGTTCTATCTCGCTGCCGTCGACCGGATTGACGGTCAGCAGGAAGTCGCCGGAGACCAGCTGCACCGTGCGGGCGACCGCGGGCGTGCTCTGGCCGAAGTCGGAGGTGAGGGATTCCCGGGGCGGGCGGCGGCTCTGAGCCTGGCCGTGCTCCCCGGGTCCCGGAGTGATCGGGTCCATAGGTTCAAGCCCCCCAAGAGCGTCGTGTGCCCGGACGTACCGGCCCCTCCCGGCCTTGCTGCACACCGCGCTGTCGCGTCTGGTCCGGGCCCGCTCGATCGAGGGTTGCGAGGCAGCGGGCGACCGAACCCTAAACCTTCGCACAGTATCTACGACAGAGCGGGGTGCCGCGCGGTCCGAAGCATCACGGTCCGGTGAGGATTGCCCTCGACGTACGCTTCGGCAGCTGCGTCCGGGTCTCCCCTGTCGCCCGGTTCACACCCGATCGGGGTGTTCACCCGGGACGCGTCATACGCGGGGGAGCGACTCCACCCCGATGCCGCCCTCGATGGCGAGGATGCGGTGCAGCCGGGTGGCCACCAGGAGGCGCTGCATCTGCGGCGGGACACCGCGCAGCACCAGACGGCGCCCGCAGCGGCCGGCCCGCCGGTGGGCGCCCATGATCACCCCGAGTCCGGTGGCGTCCCAGGAGTCCAGTTCGGACAGGTCGAGCACCAGGTCGCCGACTCCGGTGTCGACGGCCGAGTGCAGGGCCGTACGGGCGTCCGCCGCGCTGCGGACGTCGAGGCGGCCCCCGACGACCAGCTCGGCGTGGTCGCCCCTGATGTACATATGCGCTCCCCGTTGAGTGCGGTGTGGCGTACTCCGTGACGGTGCTGGTGCTGTGCAACGTCTGACTGCCTGAACGGCAGAGCGGTTGCTGCTTGTAAGCGAACCGATACCGAATTCACCCCCGGGAGTGAAGCTCCCGGGGTGTGCGTCCGGTCCTGTACGGATCAGTACTTGTAGAAGCCCTGCCCGCTCTTGCGCCCGATGTCACCGGCGTCCACCATCCGGCGCATCAGCTCCGGCGCGGCGAACTTCTCGTCCTGGGACTCGGTGTAGATGTTGCTGGTGGCGTGCAGCAGGATGTCGACGCCGGTCAGGTCCGCGGTGGCCAGCGGGCCCATGGCGTGGCCGAAGCCCAGCTTGCAGGCGAGGTCGATGTCCTCGGCGGTCGCGACGCCGGACTCGTAGAGCTTGGTCGCCTCGACGACGAGCGCGGAGATGAGCCGGGTGGTCACGAACCCGGCGACATCGCGGTTGACGACGATGCAGGTCTTGCCGACGGACTCGGCGAACTCCCGCGCGGCGGCGAGGGTTTCGTCGCTGGTCTTGTAGCCGCGGACGAGCTCGACGAGCTGCATCATCGGCACCGGCGAGAAGAAGTGCACACCGACGACCCGCTCGGGGTGCTCGGTGGCCGCCGCGATCTTGGTGATCGGGATGGCGGAGGTGTTGGAGGCGAGCACGGTCTCCGGGCGCACGATCTTGTCGAGCGCGCGGAAGATCTCGTGCTTGACCTCCAGCTTCTCGAAGACGGCCTCCACGACGATGTCGGCGTCGGCGGCGGCGTCCAGGTCGGTGGTGGCGGTGATGCGGGCGAGGGCGGCCTCGGCGTCGTGCGCCGCCAGCTTGCCCTTGCCCACGAACTTGTCGTACGAGGCCTTGATGCCGTCGGTGCCACGCTTGATTGCCTCGTCGGTGACGTCGCGCAGAACGACGTCCCAGCCCGCCTGTGCGGCGACCTGGGCGATGCCGGATCCCATGAGACCGGCCCCGATGACGGCGAGCTTCCGTGCCACTCCGACTCCCTCAACGCTGTTGACGTCTGGCTCTTCGGCGGACCATAGCGCTCCGGAGCCGCTGTGTGACCGGTAAGTAACGCGCGTCACGTCTCAATTGACGGACATCACACCGGCAGGGGTCAGGACGAGCCACGGACGGCGTAGTTGAGGACCTTTTCGCTCAACAGGTCCTCGATGTCGTCGAGGAGAACGAGCACCTCTCGTGACACTTCGCGCGGTTCGCCCCCCTTGACCATCTCGCGTGAGATGACCGCCATGACCGTACTGTGCACCCAGCCGATCTGACCTGCCATCAGAGTGGGCAGTTCGTCGTCGTCGGCGGCGCCGGTCTCCTCGCGCAGCGCCTGTTCCAGGTTGGCCTGGACCTCCTGGGCGATGGCCCACAGCCGGGAGCGCAGCGCGGGGGCCTCCTCGATGACCCGCATGAAGCTCGCGTACCCGGGGATCAGACCGACCCGGGGCGAGACCGCCTCGACCTCCTCGCGCAGCTCGCGCAGGACCGCGCCGATCGCGGACTCGCCCACGGGGCGGCCCCGCACCCAGCGGGCGAGCCGGTCGACCATGCCAGCGGAGCGGTCGAAGAAGAGGTCCTCCTTCGCCGGGAAGTAGTTGTAGACGGTGTTGACGGAGACGTTCGCGGCCTCGGCGATCTCCGCGACCGTCACGGCGTCGAAGCCGCGCTCCAGGAACAGCCCCGTGGCGACATCCGAGATGTACTGCCTGGTCTGCCGCTTCTTCCGCTCCCTGAGCCCCTCGGTCATGTCCGCATCCTAACTTTGCTGGGCCCACTGAAAACTTGGGGTCATTGCAAAATTTCAGGGACTCTGTTTTTCTGAGGGCATGGCAGCAGTCATCAGCGCGGCCGGACTGGCCCGCACCTTCCAGACGAGATCCGGCCCGGTGGAGGCCGTGCGATGCGTCGACCTCACCGTCCGCGAGGGCGAGATCCTCGGCTTCCTCGGCCCCAACGGCGCCGGCAAGACGACCACTCTGCGCATGCTCACCACGCTGCTGAAACCCAGCGGCGGCGCGGCCACCGTCGCCGGGTGCGACCTGGCGACCGACCCGGCCGGAGTGCGCCGGGCCTCCGGCTACGTCGCCCAGTCCGGCGGGGTGGACCCGCAGATCACCGTCCGGGAGGAGCTGGTCACCCAGGCCCGGATGTACCGCCTGCCGAAGGCCGAGGCCGTCGGACGCGCCGCGGAACTCGCCCGGGAGCTGGGCCTCACCGAACTGCTCGACCGGAAGACGGGCGCCCTGTCCGGCGGGCAGCGGCGGCGCCTCGACATCGCGATGGCGCTCACCCACCGGCCGAAGGTGCTGTTCCTGGACGAGCCGACGACCGGACTGGACCCGGGCAGCCGGGCCGACCTGTGGGACCTGGTCCGCCGGCTGCGCGACGAGCACGGCACCACGGTCTTCCTGACCACCCACTACCTGGACGAGGCCGACGCCCTCGCCGACCGCCTGGTGGTCGTCGACCGGGGCGTCGTAGTGGCCGACGGCACGCCGAGCGCGCTCAAGCTCGCCCACGGCGGCTCGATCGACGCCACCCTCCAGGACACCTTCCTCGCCATCACCGGCCGCGGCCCCGCTCCGTCTGCCGACACCGCCCCCGTCGCCGTATAGGACCGTTCACATCGGACCGCTCACGGAATCAGAGAGATGCTTCTTCACGACACCGGCCTCGTCTACGGCCGTTACCTCCGCCAGTCCCTGCGCTCCCGCTTCGCGCTGCTCTTCGGCGTGCTGACCCCACTCCTCTATCTCCTGTTCTTCGGCCCGCTCCTCACCGGCCTGCCGCTCGGCGGGAAGGGCAGTTCCTGGCAGGTGCTGGTGCCCGGACTGCTGCTCCAGCTCGGGCTGTTCGGGGCACTGTTCGCGGGTTTCACGATCATCATGGAGAACGCCCAGGGGGTGGTGGAGCGGATGCGGGTGACGCCGGTCAGCCGGCTCGCCCTGCTCCTGGGCCGGGTGCTGCGCGACGCCACGGTCTTCGTCTTCCAGGCGGTGCTGCTGGTGCTCGCCGCGGTGGTGATGGGCCTGCGCGCACCCCTGCCGGGCATCCTCATCGGCTTCGGGTTCGTCGCCCTGCTCACGCTCTCGCTGGCCTCGCTGTCGTACGCGCTGGGCATGCGGGTCCGCACCCCGCAGGAGTTCGGTCCGCTGATCAACGCGCTGTCGATGCCGTCGATGCTGCTGTCCGGCCTGATGCTCCCGATGACCCTCGCGCCCACCTGGCTGGACGTGCTCTCGCACTTCGTCCCGTTCCGCTACCTGGTGGACGCGGTGCGCGACGCGTACGTCGGCCAGTACACGAGCGCGCACATGCTGTACGGCGTCCTCGTCGCGGTCGGCTTCACGGGGCTCGCCGTGACAGTGGGCACACGGGTGTTCCGGACGGCCGGAGCGTAACTACGCTGGCCATATGGTCAATCTGACGCGCATCTACACCAGGACCGGCGACCAGGGCACCACCGCCCTCGGTGACATGAGCCGGGTCACCAAGACCGACCTCAGGATCTCGGCGTACGCCGATGCCAACGAGGCCAACGCGGTGATCGGCACCGCGATCGCGCTGGGCGGCCTGGAGGAGGAGGTCGTCGAGGTCCTCACCCGCGTCCAGAACGACCTGTTCGACGTGGGCGCGGACCTGTCGACGCCGGTGGTGGAGAACCCGGAGTTCCCGCCGCTGCGGGTCGAGCAGTTCTACATCGACCGGCTGGAGGCGGACTGCGACCGCTTCAACGAGCGGCTGGAGAAGCTGCGCTCCTTCATCCTCCCCGGCGGCACCCCCGGCGCGGCCCTGCTGCACCAGGCCTGCACGGTGGTCCGCCGAGCCGAGCGCTCCACCTGGGCGGCCCTGGAGGTGCACGGCGAGCACATGAACCCGCTCACCGCGACCTACCTGAACCGGCTCTCCGATCTGCTGTTCATCCTGGCCAGGACCGCGAACAAGGAGACCGGGGACGTGCTGTGGGTGCCGGGCGGGGAGCGTTAGCGCTCCTGCTCGGAGGCGTCAGCGCTCCCGCTCGGAGGCGTTGGCGGCCTCGGTCACCTCGGTCGTCCTGGGGAGTCTGGGGAACAGCGTGTAGCTCGCGGCGATCACCACGTTGATCCCGATCACCCACACCATCCTCAGCTGCCACGCCCGCAACGAGCCGGTGTCGCCGTCGTCGCCGACGTACCAGGCCGCGCCCTGCAGCAGGGCGAGGGCGACGAGCGCGGACAGGATCCAGCGGCCCGCGACCTTCCACTCGTGGACGGCGCGGGCCGTGCCGTACTTCGGGGGCTTCACGGGCGGCGGGCCACCGGCGAAGCGGTGGGCGACGCGGGCGTCCGCCCACCCGACCGTGGAATGGCCGAGGCCGACGGTGAAGCCGATGTAGACGGCGGCGAGGCCGTGCCGCCAGTCGGGTTCCGCGCCGTTCTTGAGGTCGATCGCGGTGACCACGAACAGCACGACCTCCAGCAGCGGCTCGCACAGCAGCAGCGCGAGGCCCGTGCGGGGCATGCGCCACAGGTAGCGGAAGGCCAGCCCGGCGGCCAGCAGCACCCAGAAGGCCACCTCACAGGCGACGATCAACCCGACGATCAAGGCTCTCCCCCTTCGCTCACCTTTCCAGGCTGCCGTCGGCCGGACCGCGCAGCATCGTCGGCGCGGGCGAACCCGCCGTAATCGAAAGTTGCAGTCGGGGACCCTTCCCCAGGCGCACGCGTGGTGGCCGCGGGCCGTGTTGGATGGGGTCATGCCCCTCGCACTCCCCCGCCCGCACCGCGACGACCTGCGCATCACCGTGGGCGGTCTGCTCGGCGGGGTGCTGCTGTGGGTGCTCGGGATCCACCCGCGCGTGGCCTCGGACAACCTCGTGCTGTGGCAGGCGCCCTGGGCTCCGCTGGTGCCGCTCGCGATCACCGCCGCCTGTGAGCCGCTGCGGCGCATCCGGCCCCGCGTCGGCCTGTTGGCCGGCACCGTCGCGCTGACAGTGGACACGGTGACCCTCGGCAGCGTCGTCACGGTCGTGCTGTACACCGACCTGATGTACGCGGCCGTCCTGTACGGCAGCCCCGCCGCCGCCCGGCGGATTCCCTGGATCACCGGGATGCTGACGGTCCTCGGCGGAGTCGTGCCCGCCGCCCTCTGGCGCGACCCGCAGGCGCTGTTGATCGGTGTGGGCGTCGGCGTGGTCGCGTTCGCGCCGGCCTCCACGGGCTGGGTGGTCCGCAACCACCGCGACGCGGCCGAGACGGCCCGGCTGCGCGCCGAACAGACCGCGCTGCTGGCCGAGATGGACCGCACCCAGGCGGTCGGCGCCGAACGGGCCCGGTTCGCCCGGGAGTTGCACGACATGGTGGCCAACCACCTTTCGGCGATCGCCATCCACTCGACGGCCGCGCTCTCCCTGGACGACCCGAAGACCTCCATGGACGCGCTGGCGGTCATCCGGGAGAACAGCGTCGAGGGGCTGGCAGAGATGCGGCGGCTGATCGGGATCCTGCGGGACGGCTCCGGCGACCGGGAGCCCGCCGCGTCGCCCACGCTCGACGGCCTCGGTGCCCTGGTCGACGGAGCCCGCTCGAACGGTCTGGAGGTGACCCTCGACGCCGGCCACGACAGTGTGCCCGTGCCGGTCGAGCTGGCCGCCTACCGGATCGTGCAGGAGTCGCTGACCAACGCCCTGAAGCATGCGGCGAAGGGGCGTGTCCATGTCGCCCTGCGGCAGGAGGACGGCGCACTTCAGGTGCGGGTGACCAGCCCGTACCGGCCCGGCGACAGCCCTCGCGCCCCCGGCTCCGGCGCCGGTCTCACCGGGATGCGGGAGCGGGCCGCGCTGCTCGGCGGCAGCTTCGAGGCCGGGCCCGAGGGCGGCCGCTGGGCCGTACGCGCCGCTCTTCCGCTCACCGAAGGAGACCCCGCATGAACCGCGCCGTCCGGGTGCTCGTGGCCGAGGACCAGTCCGCCGTCCGCGCCGGTCTGGTCCTCATCCTCGGCAGCGCGCCCGACATCGAGGTGGCCGGGGAGGCGGCGGACGGGCAGCGGGCGGTCGAGCTGGCCCGGGAGCTGCGGCCGGACGTGGTGCTGATGGACGTTCAGATGCCGCGGCTGGACGGGGTGTCGGCGACCCGGCAGATCGTCGCGGAAGGGACGGCGGACGTCCTGGTGCTGACCACCTTCGACCTCGACGAGTACGTGTTCGGGGCACTGCGGGCGGGGGCGGCCGGGTTCCTGCTGAAGAACACCGAGGCACGCGATCTGCTGGAGGCCGTACGGACGGTGGCGCGCGGGGAGGGGATCGTCGCACCGGCCGTCACCCGGCGGCTGATCGCCGAGTTCGCGGCGAAGCCGGTGCGCGAGCCGACGGCCGACCCGGCCGTGCTGGACAGCCTCACGCGGCGTGAGCGCGAGGTGCTGTCGTGCATCGGCGAGGGGCTGTCCAACGCCGAGATCGCGGCACGGCTGGAGATGGCGGAGGGCACGGTGAAGACGCACGTCAGCCGCCTGCTGGCGAAGCTGGAGCTGCGCAGCCGGGTCCAAGCGGCGGTGCTGGCGCAGGAGTTGGGGATCTAGCGGGCCCGTCGGGCAAGTGGTCCAGACCTATTGACCTGTGGTCCAGACCTTTCTATTCTCGCGGCACCGTGGGCGTGAAGGCTCAGTCATGCCCCTGACACCCCCGACACAAGAGGGAGGCGCAGCATGCGCTTCAGACACAGAGCCGCGGCAGGGTTCGCGACCCTGTTGCTCCCCCTGGCCGGTCTGGTCGGCCTCGCGGGCCCCGCCCAGGCCGCGACGAACGCCACCGCCACCTACACCAAGTCCAGCGACTGGGGAACCGGCTTCGGCGGTCAGTGGACCATCAAGAACACCGGCACCAGCAGCATCAGCTCCTGGACCGTCGAGTGGGACTTCCCCTCCGGTACGTCGGTCACCTCCGCATGGGACGCGGACGTCACCAACTCCGGCACCCACTGGACCGCCAAGAACAAGTCGTACAACGGCACCCTGGCCCCCGGCGCCACCGTCTCCTTCGGCTTCAACGGCGCCGGTTCCGGCTCGCCGTCCAACTGCAGGCTCAACGGCGACAGCTGCGACGGCACCACGGTCCCCGGTGACGCGGCCCCCTCGGCGCCCGGCACCCCGACCGCGTCCTCCGTCACCGACACCTCGGTGAAGCTCGGCTGGAGCGCGGCCACCGACGACAAGGGCGTCAAGAACTACGACGTGCTGCGCGACGGCAAGGTCGTCGGCACCGTGACGACCACGTCGTACACGGACACCGGCCTCACCGCCGGCACCGACTACTCCTACACCGTGCAGGCCCGCGACACCGCCGACCAGACCGGACCGGTCAGCGGCGCCGTCGCCGTGCACACCACCGGCGGCGGCACCACTCCCCCGCCCACCGGCAACAAGGTCAAGCTCGGCTACTTCACCGAGTGGGGCATCTACGGGCGCAACTACAACGTCAAGAACCTGGTGACGTCCGGCTCGGCGTCGAAGATCACGCACATCAACTACGCCTTCGGCAACGTCACCGGCGGCAAGTGCGCGATCGGCGACTCCTACGCCGACTACGACAAGGCGTTCACCGCCGACCAGTCGGTCAGCGGCGTCGCGGACACCTGGGACCAGCCGCTGCGCGGCAACTTCAACCAGCTGCGCGAGCTGAAGGCGAAGTACCCGAACCTCAAGGTGCTGTGGTCCTTCGGCGGCTGGACCTGGTCCGGGGGCTTCGGCGAGGCCGCCAAGAACCCGGCCGCGTTCGCGCAGTCCTGCTACGACCTGGTCGAGGACCCGCGCTGGGCCGACGTCTTCGACGGCATCGACATCGACTGGGAGTACCCGAACGCCTGCGGCCTGAGCTGCGACACCAGCGGGGCCGCGGCCTACAAGAACGTGATGGCCGCGCTCCGCGCCAAGTTCGGCTCGAAGAACCTGGTCACCTCGGCCGTCACCGCCGACGGCTCCTCCGGCGGCAAGATCGAGGCCGCCGACTACGCGGGCGCCGCTCAGTACGTCGACTGGTACAACGTGATGACGTACGACTTCTTCGGTGCCTGGGACGCCCAGGGTCCGACGGCCCCGCACTCCCCGCTCACCTCGTACAGCGGCATCCCGAAGGCGGGCTTCACCACCGCCGACGCGATGGCCAAGTACAAGGCGATCGGTGTCCCCGCTAGCAAGCTGCTCATCGGCATCGGCTTCTACGGCCGCGGCTGGACCGGTGTGACGCAGGACGCCCCGGGCGGCACGGCCACGGGCCCGGCGGCCGGCACCTACGAGCAGGGCATCGAGGACTACAAGGTGCTGAAGACGTCCTGCCCGGCGACCGGCACGGTCGCGGGTACGGCGTACGCGCACTGCGGCAGCAACTGGTGGTCGTACGACACCCCCGCCACCATCGCCACGAAGATGGCGTGGGCCAAGAACCAGGGCCTAGGCGGCGCGTTCTTCTGGGAGTTCAGCGGTGACACCAGCAACGGCGAGCTGGTGAGCGCCATCAGCAACAACCTGTAAGACCCTCAAGCAACATTGACGCTCCCCCAGACTTCGTCCGGGGGGACCCCCACCCAGCGGGTGAATGTGGCTACGCCACATTCACCCGCTGACCGGGCGGGGCTGCCTCCAGCCACGCGAGAAAACCGGTCAGCGCGTCTTCGCTCATCGCGAGTTCGAGGCGCGTGCCCCGATGGGTACAGGCGAGGACCACCGCGTCGGAGAGCAGCGCCAGCTCCTCCTCGCCCTCGGGCAGCCGGCGGCCGGCCACCTCGATGGCGGCGCGCTCCAGAGTCCGGCGCGGGCGGGGGGCGTAGGAGAAGACGCGGTACCACTCGATGCGGTCGCCGTTGTAGCGGGCGACGCCGTAGCTCCAGCCCTTGCCGTTGGTGTCCGGTTTCTCGGGCACGTCCCAGCGCAGCGAGCAGTCGAAGGTACCGCCGGAGCGCTGGATCAGTCTGCGGCGCAGTCCGAACAGGAACAGTCCCACCACCACGAGCGCGATCACGATCCCGCACACAGTCAGAGCGAGGACCATCGGCACCGACCTCCTCGTCTCCTAGGCGATGAAACTGAGTAATGAAAAGGAAAAAACACCCACATCTGCCTCAGCCGCGACCGGCACCGGATTGCTCCGGGCCGGCCGCGGCTGAGTGACGTCATACTGCGCGCTGGATCAGCGCGCCGCGGTCGCCGCCCGCAGGCGGACATCCGCACGACGCTCGGCTTCGGCGTCGTCCTCCGCCTTCGCGCGCTCGAGCTCGCGCTCCGTGCGCTGGACATCGATCTCGTCCGACAGCTCGGCGATCTCCGCCAGCAGCGAAAGCTTGTTGTCCGCGAACGAGATGAAACCGCCGTGCACCGCGGCGACGACCGTTCCACCATCACTCGTACGGATGGTCACCGGGCCCGACTCCAGCACACCGAGCAGCGGCTGGTGACCGGGCATGACGCCGATGTCGCCGGACGTGGTGCGCGCGACGACCAGGGTGGCCTCGCCGGACCAGACCTGGCGGTCGGCGGCGACCAGCTCGACGTGCAGCTCAGCAGCCATGGGTGGCTCCTCGGGTCACCACCCGGCGGTAGTGCCGGGTGTTGGGGTCAATTCTAATGGGCGTGGAGAGAGGGGCTGGACACACCCCGGGAAGGGTGGGTCCGCGCCCCTCTCAGATGAGCGCGAGGCTCAGGAGACGCCCAGCTCCTTGGCGTTGGCCTTGAGGTCCTCAATGCCACCGCACATGAAGAACGCCTGCTCGGGGAAGTGGTCGTACTCACCGTCGCAGATCGCGTTGAACGCGGCGATCGACTCGTCGAGCGGCACGTCCGAGCCGTCCACGCCGGTGAACTGCTTGGCGACGTGGGTGTTCTGGGACAGGAAGCGCTCCACACGACGGGCACGGTGGACAACGAGCTTGTCCTCCTCGCCCAGCTCGTCGATACCGAGGATCGCGATGATGTCCTGGAGGTCCTTGTACTTCTGCAGGATCGTCTTCACGCGCATGGCCGCGTTGTAGTGATCCGCAGCGATGTAGCGCGGGTCCAGGATCCGGGACGTGGAGTCCAGCGGGTCCACGGCCGGGTAGATGCCCTTCTCGGAGATCGGACGGGACAGAACCGTCGTCGCGTCGAGGTGGGCGAAGGTGGTGGCCGGGGCCGGGTCGGTCAGGTCGTCCGCGGGGACGTAGATCGCCTGCATCGAGGTGATCGAGTGACCACGGGTCGAGGTGATGCGCTCCTGGAGGAGGCCCATCTCGTCGGCCAGGTTCGGCTGGTAGCCCACCGCGGAGGGCATACGGCCGAGCAGGGTCGACACCTCGGAACCGGCCTGCGTGAAGCGGAAGATGTTGTCGATGAAGAACAGCACGTCCTGCTTCTGGACGTCACGGAAGTACTCGGCCATGGTGAGGCCGGCCAGCGCGACGCGCAGACGGGTGCCCGGGGGCTCGTCCATCTGACCGAAGACCAGGGCGGTCTTGTCGATGACGCCCGAGTCGGTCATCTCCTCGATGAGGTCGTTGCCCTCACGGGTGCGCTCACCGACACCGGCGAACACGGAGACACCGTCGTGGTTGTTGGCGACGCGGTAGATCATCTCCTGGATGAGCACCGTCTTGCCGACGCCGGCACCACCGAACAGACCGATCTTGCCGCCCTTGACGTACGGGGTCAGCAGGTCGATGACCTTGACGCCGGTCTCGAACATCTCGGTCTTCGACTCGAGCTCGTCGAAGTTCGGGGCCTTGCGGTGGATGCCCCAGCGCTCGCCGTCGTACTTCTCGTCGACGTTCAGCACCTCACCGAGGGTGTTGAACACCTTGCCCTTGGTGAAGTCACCGACGGGCACCGTGATGGAGTTGCCGGTGTCGGTGACCACGGCCTGGCGGACCAGACCGTCGGTGGGCTGCATGGAGATGGTGCGGACCAGGCCGTCGCCCAGGTGCTGGGCGACCTCGAGGGTCAGCGTCTTCTTCTCGCCGGCGTTGGCCGGGTCGGCCACCTCGACGTGAAGGGCGTTGTAGATCTCCGGCATCGCGTCGACGGGGAACTCCACGTCGACGACCGGGCCGATGACCCGGGCGACGCGGCCCGTAGCCGCCGCGGTCTCAACAGTGGTGGTCATTATCGGTCACTCCCCGCGGTCGCGTCGGCCAGGGCGCTCGCGCCACCGACGATCTCGCTGATTTCCTGGGTGATTTCGGCCTGGCGGGCCGCGTTGGCAAGACGGGAGAGCGTGTTGATCAGCTCGCCCGCGTTGTCGGTGGCCGACTTCATCGCGCGCCGCGTGGCGGCGTGCTTCGAAGCGGCCGACTGGAGCAGCGCGTTGTAGATACGGCTTTCCACGTAGCGCGGCAGCAGGGCGTCGAGGACGTCCTCCGCCGAGGGTTCGAAGTCGTACAGCGGGAGGATCTCGCCCGTGGGGACGGCCTCTTCCGCGACTTCTTCGAGACGCAGCGGCAGCAGCCGGGCGTCGAGCGCGGTCTGCGTCATCATCGAGACGAACTCGGTGTAGACGATGTGGAGTTCGTCCACGCCGCCCTCGGCCGTGTCCTTCTCGATGGCCTCGATCAGAGGCTCCGCCACCTTCTTGGCGTCTGCGTACGACGGCTCGTCGGTGAAGCCCGTCCACGACTCCGAGACCTTGCGCTCACGGAAGTTGTAGTGGGCGACACCACGGCGGCCGACGATGTACGTGTCCACCTGCTTGCCCTCGCGCTCCAGGCGCGCGGTCAGCTGCTCCGCCGCCTTGATGGCGTTGGAGTTGAAGGCGCCGGCCAGACCGCGGTCGCTCGTGAGGAGCAGGACCGCGGCACGGGTCGGGTTCTCCGCCTCCGTGGTGAGCGGGTGCTTGGTGTTCGAACCCGTACCGACCGCCGTGACCGCACGCGTCAGCTCGGTCGCGTAGGGCGTGGAGGCCACCACCTTGCGCTGCGCCTTGACGACGCGCGAGGCGGCGATCATCTCCATCGCCTTCGTGATCTTCTTGGTCGCGCTGACGGATCGGATGCGACGCTTGTAGACCCGGAGCTGGGCTCCCATGAGTCAGGTCCCTTCCTTACGTCACTTGGCGGCAGCGGCAGGAACGTCCTCGCCGAGCAGCTTGCCGTCCGAGGTCTCGAACTGCTTCTTGAACTCCGCGACGGCGTCGTCGATCGCCTGGATGGTGTCGTTCGACATCTTGGCGCCCTCGCGGATCGAGGTGAGCAGACCAGACTCCTTGCGGTGCAGGTAGTCCAGCAGCTCCTTCTCGAAGCGGCGGATGTCGACGACCGGAACGTCGTCCATACGGCCGTTGGTGCCGGCCCAGACGGAGACGACCTGGTTCTCGGTGGCCATCGGCTGGTACTGGTCCTGCTTCAGCAGCTCGACCATGCGCTGACCGCGCTCCAGCTGCTGCTTCGACGCGGCGTCCAGGTCGGAACCGAAGGCGGCGAACGCCTCCAGCTCACGGAACTGGGCGAGGTCCACGCGCAGACGGCCGGAGACCTGGCGCATCGCCTTGTGCTGTGCGGAACCACCGACTCGGGAGACGGAGATACCGACGTTCAGCGCGGGACGCTGACCGGCGTTGAACAGGTCCGACTCCAGGAAGCACTGGCCGTCGGTGATGGAGATGACGTTGGTCGGGATGAACGCCGAGACGTCGTTGGCCTTGGTCTCGACGATCGGCAGACCGGTCATCGAGCCGGCACCCATGTCGTCGGAGAGCTTGGCGCAGCGCTCCAGCAGACGGGAGTGCAGGTAGAAGACGTCACCCGGGTAGGCCTCACGGCCCGGCGGGCGGCGCAGCAGCAGGGACACGGCGCGGTAGGCGTCGGCCTGCTTCGAGAGGTCGTCGAAGATGATGAGGACGTGCTTGCCCTCGTACATCCACTGCTGACCGATGGCCGAACCGGTGTACGGCGCCAGATACTTGAAGCCGGCCGGGTCGGACGCCGGGGCCGCGACGATGGTCGTGTACTCCAGGGCGCCGTTCTCCTCCAGCGCGCGGCGCACGCCGGCGATGGTGGAGCCCTTCTGGCCGATGGCGACGTAGATGCAGCGGACCTGCTTCTTCGGGTCGCCCGAGCGCCAGTTGTCGCGCTGGTTGATGATCGTGTCGACGGCCAGGGCGGTCTTGCCGGTCTGGCGGTCACCGATGATCAGCTGACGCTGACCACGGCCGATCGGGGTCATCGCGTCGACGGCCTTGTAGCCCGTCTCCATCGGCTCGTGCACCGACTTGCGCTGCATGACCGTGGGGGCCTGCAGCTCGAGGGCGCGGCGGCCGGACGTCTCGATCTCGCCGAGGCCGTCGATCGGGTTGCCGAGCGGGTCGACGACACGGCCGAGGTAGCCCTCGCCGACCGCGACGGAGAGGACCTCACCGGTACGCGTGACCGGCTGACCCTCCTCGATGCCACTGAACTCACCGAGGACGATGGCACCGATCTCGCGCTCCTCGAGGTTGAGGGCGAGGCCGAGGGTGCCGTCCTCGAACTTCAGCAGTTCGTTGGCCATGGCCGAGGGCAGGCCCTCGACCTTCGCGATGCCGTCGCCGGCAAGGGTGACCGTACCGACCTCCTCGCGCGAGGCCGCGTCCGGCTTGTACGACTGGACAAAGTTCTCCAGCGCATCCCGGATCTCCTCCGGCCGGATCGTGAGCTCCGCCATCTGGGTTCCCTGCTCTCCTTGTTGGGCCCGAAGTTTCGGTGGGGGTCTGGGGGCGACCCCCAGGAATCCTCTTCACGGCCCAACCAGGGCCGTAAGTACGTACTGCTTTTCTCGAATGCCGGGTGCTGCTAGCTCGCCATGCGGCGGGCCGCGTCCTCCAGCCGGTCCGCGAGGGAACCGTTGATGACCTCGTCACCGACCTGCACCCTGATCCCGCCAACGACCTCGGGGTCGACGTCCAGGTTGAGGTGCATCCGGCGGCCGTAGAGCTTGGTCAGGGCGGCGCCGAGGCGCTGCTTCTGGCCGTCGCTCAGCGGCACCGCCGAGGTGACGACGGCGACCATGCGGTCCCGGCGCTCGGCGGCGAGCTTGGACAGGGACTCCAGTCCCGACTCCAGGCTACGTCCACGCGGCGCGGTCACGAGGCGCGTCACCAGACGCTCGGTGGCGGGCTTGGCCCGGCCGCCGAGGAGCCGGTGCAGCAGCTCGACCTTGGCCGAGGCGCTCGCGGAGCGGTCGGTGAGCGCTGCGCGCAGCTCGGTGTTCGAGGTGACGATCCGGCCGAACCGGAACAGCTCGTCCTCGACGTCGTCGAGCGTGTTGGCCTTCTCCGCCGCCGTGAGGTCGGCGATGTTCGCCAGCTCCTCCAGCGAGTCCACCAGGTCACGCGACTGCGACCAGCGGGAACGAACCATGCCGGACACGACGTCGACCGTGGTCTCGCCGACCTGGCCGCCGATCAGGCGCCGGACCAGCTCGGCCTTGGCCTCACCGGGCTGCGCCGGGTCGGTGAAGACCCGACGCAGGCTGGGCTCGCGGTCGAGCAGCGCGGTGACGGCCGCCAGCTCGTCCGCGAGCTGGACGGCGTCCACGGACGTGGAGTCCGTCAGCGCGTCGAGACGCTCACGTGCGGCTGCCAGGGCCTCGCGGCTCGCTCCGTTCATCGCGTGGCCTCGGCCTTCTCCTCGAGCTCGTCGAGGAAGCGGTCGATCACACGGCTCTGCCGGGCGTGGTCCTCGAGGGACTCACCGACGAGCTTGCCGGCCAGATCGGTGGCGAGCTTGCCGACGTCCTGACGCAGGGCGCCCGCGGCGGCCTTGCGGTCTGCCTCGATCTGGGCGTGACCGGCGGCGACGATCTCCTCGCGCTGCCGCTGGCCCTCGGCCCGCATCTCGGCGATGAGGGCGGCACCCTGCTCCTGCGCCTCCTGGCGCAGGCGGGCGGCCTCGTGCCGGGCCTCGGCGAGCTGGGCCTTGTACTGCTCGAGGACGCTCTGGGCCTCGGTCTGCGCGGCCTCGGCCTTCTCAATACCGCCCTCGATGGCCTCGCGACGCTCTTCCAGAACCTTGTTGATGGTCGGGAGGAGCTTCTTGGCGAGGAAGATGAAGACGATGGCGAAAGCAATCAGGCCGATGACAAGCTCTGGGATCTCGGGGATCAGAGGATTCTGCTCCTCTGTCGCCGCCAGCGTTACCAGGGCGTTCACATCAGTGCCTTCCGTCTAAGGGAGTTGCGTCGAAGCGCGCTTCAGCTACGGAAGAGGAAGCCCATGACGATACCGATCAGCGCCAGGGCCTCACAGAAGGCGAAACCCATGATCTGGTTGGCGCGGATCAGACCGGCAGCCTCGGGCTGGCGGGCGAGAGCCTGGGTGCCGTTACCGAAGATGATGCCGACGCCGATGCCGGGGCCGATCGCAGCGAGGCCGTAGCCGACCGAACCGAGGTTGCCGGTAACGCCGTCGGCGGCAAGGAACTGGAGAGCGGACATGCCGGATCTTCCTTCTCTTTACGCGTACCGGTGGGGGTTGGCCACCGGACAGTCAGGTTGGACAGGGAGGGCGAGGAGGCTCAGTGGTGCTCGGCGAGAGCGCCCTGAACGTAGTTGCAGGCGAGGAGTACGAAGACGTACGCCTGAACAGCCTGGATGAAGAGCTCGAACGCCGTGAGCAGCACGGTCATCACGAACGAGGCGCCAGCGTAGATGATGCCGACTCCGTTCAGCAGGTACCAGCTGCCGATGGTGAAGGTCAGCAGCAGCAGGTGGCCGGCGAACATGTTCGCGAACAGTCGGACCGCGTGCGTGAAGGGGCGGATCAGGACGTTCGAGAAGAAGTCGATGATCACGATCACCGGCAGTACGGCGCCGAGCGACTTGTCGTAACCGGTGATGTTCTTCAGACCGCCGAGGAACCCGTGCTTCTTGAACGTCAGGAACATCCACAGGATGTAGACGATGGCCGCCAGACCCGCCGGGAAGGCGATCATGGAGGTCACGGGGAACTGTGCCAGCGGGATCACGGACCACAGGTTCATGATCCAGATGAAGAAGAACAGCGACACCATGAGCGGTACATACTTCTCGCCCTCGCGCTTGCCCAGCGTCTCGTAGACGATGCCGCGGCGGACGAAGTCGTACCCGGCCTCACCGATCATCTGGAGCTTGCCCGGCACGAGCTTGGGCCTGGCGAACGCGGCCCAGAAGAAAGCGACGATCGCGACCGTGCCCAGCAGGGCCAGCAGCATCGGCTTGTTGAACTCGAACCCGCCGACAGTGAAGAGCGGCTTGAAGACAAAGGAATGCAGGCCGGGAGCCGGGAATCCACATCCGGTGAAGATGTGACAGTCGGACTCGAAGGCGAGCACCTGCGTCGGGTCAGCACTCACCGCGGGCTCCTTCATCGTGGCGCATAGATACGGCAACCTCGTTGTGTCGGCGCGACGCGGGGCCGCGGTTCGGCACGGGACTGGTGTTACGGATGTGGGGGCGGCTGTGGGGCATCTCGCCTCGCGATTGAACAGGCGTCAGCTCAGATGCCCGCGCCCGCGATGCCGCAGTTGGCACCGGACGATAGCAGCATCTCCTGCGTGCCTTTATCCCGGCCCTACCTCTCACCGTGAGTGCCCTGTCTGCTCGGGCTTGTCGCCCGTCGACGAGGCATCAGGTTCGACGTAGAGGATCTTGGCCTTCATGTGGGCACGGGTCTGCGCGACGATCCACGCCAGAGTGGTGACCACGAGAACGATGGCGAAGACACGGGGATTGAACAGGTTCGTGTCCTTGAACACGGCCACGAAGACGACCAGCAGGAGCAACTGGGCCGTGTAGAGCATCAGCCCCATGCCCTGGAAGAGCTGCGGAAGCGACTTCGCGATGCGCTGCAGAACGTAGAGACCGGACCCCATGAAGAGGCACACGACCGCCGTCGCGACGACAGCCCCGATCGCTCCCTTGCCGCCCGCGACCACTGCGCCGACGACGACGCAAAGTGCGCCGACGACAGCCGTGGGTACGGCGGCCTGGGCCAGGATCCGGGCGTCATTGGACGGCATGGCGGCAACTCCGCTTTCACAGGGGGCAGGTGTCGTCATGGACGAGCGTAGTCCCGGGCTGAGTGATCGAGACCTCACGCCATTGGACCGACGCACTTCGGTCCTTCGGCTCTATCCGGGGTTCTCGTGAACCGTATCACAAACTATTTGATGAGGTCTTTACCTGGTAGGTGTGCGGGGGGGGGGGGGGGGGGGGGGGGGGGGGGGGGGGGGGGGGAAAAAGGGGGGGGGGGGGGGGGGTGGGGGCGCCCTGTTTCTCCCCCCCCCCCCCCCCCCCCCTCCCCTCCCCCCTCCCCCCCCCCCCTCTCCTTCCCCCCCCCCCCCCCCCGCCTCCCCCCCCCCCCCCCCCCCCCCCCCCCCCCCCCGCGTCTGTGCAAAAACCGGGGTGCCTTGTCTGGTATTGGGACCCTTTGCTCCCCCACGACTTGGCAATGCTCTAGTCAGATTCTTACCTTGCCGAGTTACTCGGTCCCGGCCTCCTCCGCTGACGCGGCCAGCTTGAGAGCCTCCTCGATCAGGGTCTCCGCGATCTTGGATTCGGGCACGGTCCGCACGACCTCGCCCCGGACGAAGATCTGCCCCTTGCCGTTGCCGGAGGCCACACCCAGGTCCGCCTCCCGGGCCTCGCCCGGTCCGTTGACCACACATCCCATCACCGCGACCCGCAGCGGGACGTCCATGCCCTCCAGGGCGGCGGTCACCTCCGCGGCCAGGCGGTAGACGTCCACCTGGGCCCGGCCGCACGACGGACAGGAGACGATCTCCAGCTTGCGCGGGCGCAGCTCCAGCGCCTGCAGGATCTGGATGCCGACCTTGACCTCCTCCACCGGCGGCGCCGACAGCGACACCCGGATCGTGTCCCCGATGCCCTGCCGGAGCAGGGCGCCGAAGGCCACGGCCGACTTCACCGTGCCCTGGAAGGCGGGGCCGGCCTCGGTGACACCCAGGTGCAGGGGGTAGTCGCACGCCTCGGCCAGCAGTTCGTAGGCGCGGATCATCACCACCGGATCGTTGTGCTTCACGGAGATCTTCAGATCGTGGAAGTCGTGCTCCGCGAAGAGGGACGCCTCCCACAGCGCGGACTCCACCAGCGCCTCGGGGGTCGCCCTGCCGTGCTTGGCCAGCAGGCGGGCGTCCAGCGAACCGGCGTTGACCCCGATCCGGATCGGGGTGCCCCGGTCCTTGGCCGCGCGGGCGATGGCCGCCACCTGGTCGTCGAACTTCCTGATGTTGCCCGGGTTCACCCGGATCCCGGCGCAGCCGGCGTCGATGGCGGCGAAGACGTACTTCGGCTGGAAGTGGATGTCGGCGACGACCGGCAGGGACGACTTGGCCGCGATGACGGGCAGCGCCTCCGCGTCGTCCTGCGACGGGCACGCGACCCGGACGATGTCGCAGCCCGCCGCCGCCAGCTCGGCGATCTGCTGGAGGGTCGCGTTCACGTCGGCCGTGACCGTCGTGGTCATCGACTGCACCGAGACGGGGAAGTCTCCGCCGACGCCCACCGCGCCCACGTGCAGCGCGCGGGTCCTGCGGCGCTCCCCCAGGGTCTGCGGCGGTACGGCGGGCATACCGAGCTGGACCGTCATTCTTGTCGTTCCCTCCTGGTCGGTGTGGTGACGCTGGTGTCACAGGTCACCGTGGTGCCCCTGATATGAAGTGGTGCCCGTGGTGTGTTTGGTGCCCGTGGTACCTGCGGGGCCGGTGGTGTCCTCGGGGCCGTCCAGCGCGCGCAGGGCCGTGCGGAGGATCCCCTCGGCCGTCAGACCCGCGCGGGCCAGGATGTCCTCGCGCCGGCCCTGGGCCAGGAACCGCTGGGGCAGGCCCATGACCTGGACCGGGCGGCGGGCGCCGGCGTCCGCGAGCGCCTGGGCCAGAGCGGCCCCGGCACCGCCGGACCGGCCGCTGTCCTCGACGCTGACCACCGCCCGGTGCGCGAGCCCCAGGTCGATCAGGGCGGGTGCGACCGGCTGGATCCAGCGCGGGTCCACCACGGTGACGCCGACACCGCGCTCGCGCAGCAGCTCCGCGGCGGCCAGGCAGACGGGGGCGAGCGGGCCGACGGACACCAGCAGCACGTCGGGGTCCGCACCGGAGCGGTGCAGCACGTCCAGGCCGGCGACCGTGTCGAGGGCGGGTACGGGGTCGGCCGCCGCACCCTTGGGGAAGCGCACCGCGGTGGGTGCGTCGTCGACCGCAACGGCCTCCCGCAGCGCACGGCGCAGGGTCTCGGCGTCACGCGGAGCGGCCACCCGCAGCCCGGGCACGAGCTGGAACAGGGACAGGTCCCACATGCCGTTGTGCGACGGGCCGTCGTCGCCGGTGGCCCCGGCCCGGTCCAGGACGAAGGTGACCGGCGCGCGGTGCAGCGCGACGTCCATGAGCAGTTGGTCGAAGCCGCGGTTGAGGAAGGTGGCGTAGACGGCCACGACCGGGTGCACGCCGCCGAGCGCGAGTCCGGCGGCCGCGGTGACGGCGTGCTGCTCCGCGATGCCCACGTCGAAGGTCCGCTCGGGGAAGCGCCGGGCGAAGGTGCTGAGCCCGGCCGGCTCCAGCATGGCCGCGGTGAGGGCGACGAGGTCGCTCCGGCGCTCGCCGAGGTTGGCCAGCTCCGCCTCGAACACCGAGGTCCAGGACGGCCGGGGCGCCACCGGGGCGGCGCCCGCGGCGGGCCTGGCGCGGACCACGTGGCAGCGGTCGGCCTCGTTCTGCTCGGCCGGGGCGTGTCCGCGTCCCTTCTGGGTCACGCAGTGCACGACCACCGGCCGGCCCAGCGCGACGGCCCGCCGCAGCGCCTCCTCCAGGGCGTCGACGTCATGGCCGTCGACGGGACCCAGCTGGGCCAGCCCCAGGTTCTCGAACAGGCCGGGCAGTCCGGGGTCCCGGTCGCCGGCCCGGCGGGCCGCGAGGTGCTCGGCTATGCCGCCGACGGTCGGCGCGTAGCTGCGGCCGTTGTCGTTGAGCACGATCACGACGGGGCGGTGCGGTGCCGCCGCGATGTTGTTCAGCGCCTCCCAGGCCATACCGCCGGTGAGGGCGCCGTCGCCGATCACGGCGACGACGCTGCGGTCGGTGACCCCGCGCAGCGCGTGCGCCCGGGCCAGGCCGTCGGCGTACGACAGGACGGTCGAGGCGTGGGAGTTCTCGATGACGTCGTGCGCGGACTCCTCGCGCGAGGGGTATCCGGACAGGCCCTCGGGCCGGCGCAGCGCGTCGAAGGCGCCGGCGCGGCCGGTGAGGATCTTGTGCACGTAGGTCTGGTGGCCTGTGTCCCACAGGAGCGTGTCCCGGGGCGAGTCGAAGACGCGGTGCAGGGCGAGGGTCAGTTCCACCACGCCCAGGTTGGGCCCGAGGTGGCCTCCGGTGCGGCCGACCTTGTCGACGAGGAAGCCGCGGATCCGGGCCGCGAGTTCCTCGACCTGTGCCGTGGTCAGGTCGCGCAGGTCCGCGGGGCCGCGCAGCTCGGTCAGCGGGGCGAGGGGGCGTTCGATACTGGTCGTCATGGGGGTCCTCACCGGTTCTCGTCGGCCAGCGGCGTGCGCGGGGCCCGCCCGGTGACCGGGTCGGCCAGTCGCGAGGGCATGGCGAAGACCACGTCCTCCGGGGTCCCGTCGTCCGTGCGGATGTCGGCGAGCCCGAGTTCGGTCAGGCGGTCCACCAGGCCGCGCACCAGAATCTCCGGCGCGCTGGCGCCGGCGCTGATGCCGACCGTGCCGACCGACTCCAGCCAGCGCTCGTCCAGGTGCGTCACGTCGGGGACCAGATGGGCGGAGCAGCCCTCGCGGCGGGCGACCTCGACCATCCGCAGCGAGTTGCTGGAGTTCTCGGAGCCGACGACGAGCACCAGGTCGCACGAGCGGGCCAGGGACTTCACGGCGTTCTGCCGGTTCTGGCTCGCGTAGCAGATGTCGTCGCCGTGCGGGCCGACGATGTCGGTGAAGCGCCGGTGCAGGGCCTGGACGACCTCGGCGGTCTCGTCGAAGGACAGGGTGGTCTGGGTCAGGTACGCCACCGGGGTGTCGTCGGGAAGGTCCAGCCGCGCGACGTCCTCGGCGCTCTCCACGACCAGGGTCCTCGCGGGCGCCTCACCGCGGACCCCCTCGACCTCCTCGTGGTCCTCGTGCCCGACCAGCAGGATGGTGCGCCCGTCACGGGCGTAGCGGACCGCCTCCTGGTGCACCTTGGCCACCAGCGGGCAGGTGGCGTCGATGACGTCGAGCCGCCGTGCGGCCGCGCCCGCCCGCACCTGCGGGGAGACGCCATGGGCGGAGAAGACGCACACGGCGCCCTCGGGCACCTCGTCCTCGCTGTCCACGAAGACCGCGCCGCGCCGCCGCAGTTCACCGACGACGTGATGGTTGTGCACGATCTCCTTGCGGACGTACACGGGCGCGCCGTACAGGTCCAGGGCGCGTTCGACGATGCCGATGGCGCGCCGTACGCCCGCGCAGAAGCCGCGGGGTTCGGCCAGGAGGACGCGCCCGCGGGGCGTCGTCTGCTCGGTGGTCATAGGGGCCTTCCTTGCGTCTGGAGTTCTGTCCGGGGGTGCGCCTCGTGGGCGCGCCACAGGGCGGCGTAGTGGCCGCCCAGCGCGAGGAGTTCGGTGTGCGTTCCGTCCTCGCACACGCGGCCGTCCCGCAGGACGAGCACGCGGTCGGCGCGGGCCGCCAGGGCGAGCCGGTGGGTGATGACCAGCGTGGTGCGCCGGGCCGCGAGCCGGTCGGTGGCCGCGTCGACCATGGCCTCGGTGGCGGGGTCCAGGGCGGACGTCGCCTCGTCGAGGAGCAGGACGGCGGGCGCGGCCAGCCGGGTCCGGGTGAGGGCGATCAGCTGGCGCTGGCCCACGGAGAGGTTGCCTCCGCCCTCGGTGAGCCGGTGGTGGTACCCGTGGGGCAGCGCGGTGATGAAGGAGTGGGCGCCGGTCAGCCGGGCCGCCGTCTCGACCTCGTCGTCCGTGGCGTCGGCACGCCCGTAGGCGATGGCGTCCCGGACGGTCCCGGCGAACAGGTAGGGCTCCTGGGGGATGAGGCCGAGCCGTTGCCGGTAGGCGCTCAGGTCGAGTTCGCGTACGTCCTGTCCGTCGACGAGGACGGCGCCGGCGGTGGGGTCGTAGAACCGTGCGACCAGTTTCAGCAGGGTCGACTTGCCCGACCCGCTCCCGCCGACGACGGCCACCCGCTGCCCGGCGGGGATCCGGACGCTCAGGCCGGTCAGGGCGGCCGCCCGGCGTGCCACGCGGCCCGCGGTGTCCTGCGTGCCGTCCGCGTACCGGAAGTGGACGTCGTGGAGGACGATCTCGCCGCTCAGCGGACCCACGGGGCGGGGCCGCGCGGCCTGCGGTGTGCCGGTGGGCAGCCGCAGCAGCTCGTCGATCCGGTCGAGGGAGACCCGTGCCTGCTGGAAGGTGTCGTACAGCTGGGAGATCTGCTGGACGGGGAGGAAGAACAGCTCCAGGTACAGCAGGTAGGCGACGAGTGTGCCCGCGCTCATGGAGCCGCGTTGGACCTCGTGCGCCCCGTAGGCCAGCAGGCCGGCCGCGCAGACGGCGGCCAGGCACTCGATGAAGGGGAAGTACAGGGCCATCAGGTACTGCGAGCGGATCCGCGCCCGCCGGACCGCGTCGCTGTGTGCGGCGAACCGGCGCAGGAACGCCTCCTCCTGGCGGAACGCCTGGATGACGGGCATGCCCTGCGCGCCTTCCTGCAGAGCGGCGTTGACCGTGGCGGTCCGCTCCCGCGCCAGCCGGTAGGCGACCAGCGACCGGCGGCGGAACACGGCCGTGGCCAGGTACAGGGCGGGCAGCAGAAGCAGGGCCGCCAGGAGCAGGACGGGGTTGGCGACCAGCAGGACGACCAGGACCCCGCCCATGGTCAGCAGGCCGGCGAGGAAGCCCGTCAGCCCTGTCTGCAGGAACCCTGAGACGGCGTCCACGTCGGTGGTCATCCGGGTGAGGGTCCGGCCGTCGGCCTCCCGCTCGTAGTGGTCCAGGCCCAGCCGGTGCAGCTGGGCGGCCATGCGGACCCGCAGGGCGTACAGCAGGCGTTCGCCGGTGCGTCCGGTGACCCGCAGGGAGCCGCGCTGGACCAGCCAGCGCAGCAGCGTGACGGCCAGGGCGGCGGCGCACGCCGCCGACAGCGCGGCGGGAGCCGCACCGTCGGTGATGCTCTCGATGCCCCGGCGCACGGCGTAGGGCTGGGCGAGACCGCACAGGACGTCGGCGGACACCAGGGCCAGGCCTGCCGCGAGCGGCAGCCAGAAGCCCCGGGTGAGCCTGCGGAGCCCGAACGTGCCGCCGACGTCACGGGCCAGCGCGTCCTCGTCCACCGCCGGGTCCTCGTCGTCACCGGAGGGCCCGGGCGTGGACGCGGAGGCAGGCGCGGAGGCGGACGCGGACCGCGTGTGCGGACCGGGCGCGGGACCGGTCGGCGGCGCGGGCCGGGCGGACGGCTCGGCCGGGGCCGCGTCGAAGTGGGCACGGTAGAGGGCGCAGCGGGTGTGCAGTTCGTCGTGGGTGCCCAGGTCGGCGAGCCGGCCGCGGTCCAGTACGGCTATCCGGTCGGCCAGGGCCAGGGTCGATCTGCGGCGTGCGACCACGAGTGTCGTCCGGCCGTCGGCATGGACGCGCAGGCCCTCGTGGATCGCCGCCTCCACGGCGGGGTCCACCGCGGAGGTTGCGTCGTCGAGGATCAGCAGACGGGGCCTCAGGAGCAGGGCGCGGGCCAGGGCGAGGCGTTGGCGCTGGCCGCCGGAGAGGGTCCGGCCCCGTTCGCCGACCTCGGTCAGGTAGCCGTCGGGCAGGGCCGAGACGAAGCCGTCGGCCTGGGCGAGCCGTGCCGCCTCGCGGATCTCGTCGTCGTCCGCGTCGGGACGGCCCAGCGCGATGTTGTCGCGGATGCTCCCGGCGAACAGGAGACTCTCCTCCGGCACCAGGGCGAGGGAGGCACGCAGCGATTCCAGGCTCAGTTCGCGTACGTCCGTGCCGCCGATCCGGACGGCGCCCGTGCGCGCCTCGTGGAACCGGGCCGGGAGCAGGGCGAGCGTGGACTTGCCTGATCCCGGCCCGCCGACGACGGCGACCGTCTCGCCGGGTTCGATCCGCAGCGACAGGTCGTCGAGCACGGGGCGGTCGGGCGTGTACCGGAAGACGACGTGGTCGAACTCGACGGCCAGGGGCCCGTCGTCGGGCAGTCGGGCGGCGCCGTCCGCGCGCCGCGGCGGTGCGTCGGTCAGCTCCAGCACGCGTGCGACGGCGGCCGTGGCCTGCTGGACGGAGTTCGCCAGACCCGCCAGGATGCCCAGCGGACCCGCCAGCTGGATGAGGTACATCGAGAAGGCGACGAACGTGCCGAGGCTCAGCCGGCCCCCGGCAGCCGCCCAGCCGCCGAGGGCCAGGACGGCGATCTGGGCGAGCGCCGGTACGGCCTGCAACGGCGGCTGGTAGCGGGCGACCAGCCGGGTGACGCGCATGCGCGCGGCGTACAGCCGCCGGGCCGCCTCCGTGTACCGGGCGGTCTCCCGCTCCTCGCGGCCGAAGGCCTTGACGAGTTGGACGCCGGCGACGGAACTCTGTACGACGCCCGCGGCGGTGGCCGACCGGTCCTGGGCCTGCCAGGTGGCGGCCAGCAACTGCGGGTGGCTGCGCCGGGCCAGGGCCCACAGGACGGGGACCATGAGCAGGCTCACCGCCGTCAGCGGCAGGGAGAGCACGGCCATCACGGCGAGCACCCCGACGACGGTGGTGACGTGGGAGACCACGGCCGGCAGCATGGCGACCAGGCTGTGCACCCCGTTCAGGTCGACCGTGGCGCGGCCCATGAGCTGTCCGGGGCCCAGGTCCTGCTGCCCGGGACCGTCCGGGCGGGACACCGCCCGGAACAGCGCCACGCGCAGATCGTGCTGGACGTCGGCGGCGAGCCGGCTGGCGTGGAAGCGGCGCAGAAAGGTCAGCGCGTACCGGGCCGCGGCGACGACCAGCAGCAGGATCGTCCACGGGAGCAGGGGGCGCTCGCCCGCGACGACCACGTCGTCCAGCACGATCTGGGTGATCAGCGGCACCGCGACGCTGGTCGCCGTGGCGCCCACGGCGCCGGCCAGCGACTGCGCCAGGGCCCCGCGGTGACGGAGACAGTGGCCGAGCAGGCGCCGCAGTGGACGGCCGCGGGGGGCTTCCGCGTCAACAGCGGGTGGCGCCACGTCGGTTCCTTTCCTGAGCTTGCGTGTGGTCGTCACTGGAACGCGGCTGTCCGCCAGTCGCCCAGGTCCGCGAAGAGTGGGGTCGCGGGCCGGCCGCTCACGGCGACGGACAGCACCGCGCGGGTGCTCCCGGCCGGGGTCACGACCGTGGTCACGGTGTCGGTGCCGGTGCCGGTGCCGGTGCCGGTGCCGGGCGGGAACGGCAGCCGGCGGCCGGCCGGTCGGGCGGGCGGCCAGTCGGTCGGCACGGCGACCGGCCGGGTGAGTCCGCCGCGGCGCAGGCCGTGTCCGAGGGCCTTGCCGATGGCCTCCTTGCGGGTCCACAGCACCAGGAACGCCTCGTCGCGCTCGTGCCGGGGCAGGCCGGCGATCCAGTCGGCAGGGGTGTCACCGAGCCACCGGCGAGCCAGTGCGGTGGCGGGCAGCGGCCGGACGAGTTCGATGTCCACGCCGAGTGCCGCCGGACCGCGAGAGAGGGCGACGGCGAAGACGCCCGTGGCGTGGCTGAGGCTGACCTGCACACCGGCTGCGGGCCCGGTGAGCCGGGGGCGGCCACCGGGGTCGTGTGCCACCCGGATCAGGTGGGCCGGGCTGCAGGTCAGTTCGGCCGCGGAGGCGACGAGCGCGGCATGCGTGGCAGCGCGCTCGTCGCCCTCGGGGGCAGGCCCCCACCGGACGGCCGGCCGCGTGGGGTCCGGCGGGCCGTCGGTGCGGGGGAACGGGACCTGCCTCCTCATCCCGCCATCTGGCGGACGAGGCTCTTGGGCCGCATGTCGGTCCAGTTCTTCTCGATGTGGTCCAGGCAGGCCTGCCGGCTGTCCTCCGCGTGGGCCACTTCCCAGCCCGCGGGTATCTCGGCGAAACCGGGCCACAGGGAGTACTGGCCCTCGTCGTTGACGAGTACCAGGTAGCGGCCCGCTTCGTCCTCGAAGGGATTGGACATCTGATCCTCTTTCCTTGGTTGTTGCTCTGGGTTCCGGTCAGGAAACGATCTTCTCGAGCACCCGGACCGCGTTCTCGGCCCCGTTCTCCACGGAAGTGAGGCGGGCCAGCCGGTCGACCGCGCCGGCGATGCCCGGGTCCTTGACGGCCTGGTCGACCGCCTTCGTGAGGGTGTCGGCGGTCAGGTCCCGGTGCGGGACGGGCTGCGGTGCGACGCCCAGGCCGTGCAGGTGGTCGGCCCACATCAGCGCTTCCTTCTGGAAGGGACAGATCACCTGGGGGACGCCGGCGCGCAACGCCGTGTTGTGCGCTCCGGTTCCGCCCGGGTGCACCACGGCACGGACCCGGGGGAAGAGCCAGTCGTACGGAATTTCGTCCTCCACCAGGATGTTCTCCGGCGGATTCGGAATGGCCGCGCCGCCCCAGCCCGTGACGACGATCGCGCGGACTCCCGTTCTGCGGACGACCTCCAGAATGATGCGGCCGACTTCTTCGGGGTCCGTTCCCATGTGACTGCCGAATCCGAAGAACACCGGCGCTTCGCCGTCGCCCAGGAATTTCAGCAGCCGTTTCGAAGGCTGCCACCGCGCACCGCTCGGGAGCATCCAGAATCCGGTCGTGTGGACCCACTCGGGCCAGTCGTCCGCCGGCTCGATCACATGCGGGCTGAAACCGAGGAGTACCGGCGCCGGCGTGCCGTCGGCCCGGAACCTGTTGTCCAGGGCGCCTTCGCGGGGCGGAAGTCCGAGGACGTCGGCCCGCCAGCGGCCGAACATCTCGGCGAGCGGCCCCTTGATCGGGTTGTCGTTCGCCCGGGCGTGCCGCTCCAGGTTGTCCGGCCGCTGCTCGAAGGTGCCGACCTCGGGGGGATAGCGCCGTGAGGCGACGAAGTGCGGGTAGAGGCTGGCCAGTACGTGCGGAACCCCGAGTTTCTCGGCGATCTGGTGGACGGCCTGACGCGACGAGTGGGAGTGGATCACCACGTCCGCGCCTTCCGCGGCGGCGTCCCACATGTCCTTCAGCATGATCGGGTACAGCCGCGGGAATATCTCCGCGAATATGCGTTCCCGGGCTTTGTCGTACTGGTCGCCCTTGCCTTGCGAGTTGACCAGGATCTCCCGGACGTCGGGCCGCTGGTGGAGCCGCACGGCCTCGTCGTCCACCGGAGCGAAGTCCACTCCGTATTCCGCGGCCATGGGGCCGTAGAGGCGGGGACCGACGAGTCTGGCCGAATGTCCGGCCTGATCGAGAGCGAAGGCCAGCGCCAGATAGGGCTGCATATCCCCACGAGTGCCATGGGAATAGATCAGTGCTCGCACCGCTTCGAACCCTCCCGTTCCTGACGAGTCGGGCGCGACACCAGCGGCATGGCCCGAGGAAGTACCTTCGGCACGTTAGGGCCTGGCGTAATCGAGCGGCTCTAGGAAATCTGTACAGGACAAATGCCTCTTGCGGACGCTGCGACGGAATGGAAACAGTTGGCCGTTCCGACGCGCACGGGAGGCGAAACGTTGAAAGTCCTGGTCTACTGCTACGGAAATAGAGGCGACGTCCAGCCATATCTGGCACTGGCCTACGCACTGCGCCGCGCGGGACACGAGCCCGTGCTCGCGGCGCCTCGTCTCTTCGCACCGCTCGCCGACCAGTACGGCGTACCGTTCGCCCCGCTGGACGACGCCGCCGTCACCGTGCGCTCCCGGGCGGACATCCGCCGCCTCCAGGCGCACAGCGACCGGCCGACCGCCCGGATCGAGGAGCAGCGCCGGGAGGTCCGCCGGCAGATGGTTCCGCACTACGCGGCCGTGCTCCGTGATCTGTGGGAGGCGGCGGCCTGCGGTCCCGACGTGATCGTCCACTCTCATGCGTTCCGTGAGGTGATTCCGCAGATCGCCGAGCGGCTGAAGGTTCCGCACGTCCTCGGCTCCCTCTATCCCAACTTCGTGGTCTCGCGCGACTATCCGGCGTTCGGCATGCTGTCGGACGTGTTCTCCGGCAAGGAGGACACGAGCCGGACGGACGTACGTACGTATCTGCCGCCCGCCGTCGTCGAGGTGGTGGACCAGTGGCGCAGGGACACCCTCGGACTTGCGCCGCGGGAGGGCTACCTCGACTTCCGGTTCGCCGCCGACGGCGCGCCCGCACCCGTGCTGCACAGCTTCAGCCCGCACGTCCTCGCCCCGGGCTCCGACTGGCCCGACTCGGTGCACACCGACGGTTTCTGGCACCTTCCGCCGCCGCCGGGCTGGCAGCCGCCGGACCGGTTGCTGCGCTTCCTGGAGGAGGGCGAGAAGCCCGTTCTCATCGGCTTCGGCAGCGCCCTCGGGACCGACCCCGAGCGGACCACCGCCCTGGTGCTGGACGCCGTGCGGGAGAGCGGCCGACGGGCGGTGATCGTGGCCGGCTGGGGCGGCCTGGACGTCGCCGGCGCCCCGGACGGCGTCCTGGCGCTGGACGAGGTTCCCTACGGATGGCTGTTGCCACGGGTGTGCGTGGCCGTCAACTCCGGCTCGCTGGGCGCGCACAACGCCGCCCTCTCGGCGGGAGTCCCCCAGGTCGTCTGCCCGTTCGAGGTGAACCAGCTGATGTGGGGCGAGCATCTGCACCGCCTGGGAGTGGCGCCCGCCCCGCTGAAGCAGCGTGAGCTGACATCGTCCGCCCTGGCACAGGCGATCGGGACGGCCGCCACGGACCCGGCCGTCGCCGCGGCCGCCGCCGGGCTGGGCGAACGCCTGCGGGCCGAGGACGGGGCAGCCTCCGCGGTGAGGTTCCTGGAGAGGGTCCAGCGGTGACGGGGGCCGCCACGGCGAGCCGGCTCTCGCCCACCGACACCGCACTGTCGGCCCGGCTGGCCCTCTCGGCCCGGTGCACCGACGGGGTGACCAGCACCGCCGCGTTCTTCGACTGGCTCGCCGAGCGTCAGCTGCACCATGCGCAGAAGACCGAGCGCATACCCTTCGCCGAACTCGACAAGTGGGGGTTCGACCCGGACACGGGGGACCTGGGCCACGCCAGCGGGCGGTTCTTCTCGGTGCAGGGGCTGCGGGTGCGCTCCGACTTCGGTGCGGTGCCCGCGTGGTCCCAGCCGATCATCAGCCAGCCGGAGGTCGGCATCCTCGGCCTCGCCGTGCGTGAGATCGACGGCGTGCTGCACTTCCTGATGCAGGCCAAGTCGGAGCCGGGGAACGTCAACGGTGTGCAGCTCTCCCCCACCGTCCAGGCGACGCGCAGCAACTACACGCGGGTGCACGGCGGTTCGTCGGTGCCCTACCTGGACACCTTCCGCACACCCGAGCGCGGGCGGGTGCTGGCGGACGTGCTGCAGTCCGAGCAGGGCTCCTGGTTCCTGCGCAAGCGCAACCGCAACATGGTGGTCGAGGCCGGGCCCGAACTGCAGGCCGGCGAGGACTTCTGCTGGCTGACGCTGGGACAGCTCAACTCCCTGCTGCGGTGGGAGAACCTGGTCAACATGGACGCGCGGACCGTGCTGTCGTGCCTGCCCGACTGGGACCGCGTCGAGGGCCCCGGGAGCGCCGTGCACACCGGGCAGGAGATCCGCAGCTGGCTGACCGACCGCCGGGTCGCGCACGAGGTCGTCACCGAACGGCTGCCGCTGCAGGCCGTTTCCGGCTGGCACCGGACGGCCGACGCCGTCGCGCACGAGGAGGGACGGTTCTTCAGCGTCGTCGCGGTGCACGTGGGCTCGCGCAGCCGGGAGGTGCCGTCCTGGACCCAGCCGCTGCTGCGGCCGCACGGCCAGGGCATCGCCGCGCTGCTCGTCAAGCGCGTCGGCGGTGTCCTGCACGCGCTGATGCACGCACGCGTCGAACCGGGTTTCGTGGACACGGTGGAGCTGGGGCCGACCGTGCAGTGCGTGCCCGACAGCCACGCCCACCTGGCCGCCGCCGACCGGCCGCCCCTTCTGGATCTGGTGCTGGGCGCCGACCGGGCGCACACCCTGTTCGACACCGTGCTGTCGGAGGAGGGCGGCAGGTTCGACCAGGCGCAGAGCCGGTACTTGATCATCTCGGTGGACGACCGGGTCCCGGTCGAGGAGAACGCCGGCATGCGCTGGCTGAGTCCGGGCCAGCTGGAGGATCTGCTGAAGTACAGCGGCCAGCTCAACATCCAGGCCAGGACGCTCGTGGCCGCCCTCAGGACGGTGCGATGACCCAGGACCACGGCACCCCGCCGGTACGCGTCGGGGTCCTGGGGGCCGCCTCCATCGCCTGGCGGCGGGTACTGCCCGCGATGACGGCCTGCCCTGACGTCGAAGTCGTCGCCGTGGCCTCCCGGGACCCGCTGCGGGCGCGCCGGTTCGCCGACCGCTTCGGCTGTGCGGCCGTCACCGGCTACGAGGCGCTGCTGGAGCGCGCGGACGTCGAGGCGGTGTACGTTCCGCTGCCCGCGGCGCTGCACCGCCGGTGGGCGGCCCGCGCGCTGGAGGCCGGCCGGCATGTGCTGGTCGAGAAGCCCATGGCCACGACGGCGCCGGAAGCCCGGGAGCTGACCGCGCTCGCCGAGCGCCGCGGCCTGGTGCTGCGGGAGAACTACATGTTCCTCCACCACCCGCGCCACCAGGCCGTCTCCGAGCTGCTGCGGGACGGACGCATCGGCCGGCTCCGCATGCTGCACGCGTCGTTCTGCGTCCCCCCGCTCTCCCCCGGCGACATCCGGTACACCGGCGAACTGGGGGGTGGCGCGCTGCTGGACACGGGCGTCTACCCGCTGCGGACCGCGGTGCACTTCCTGGGGCGGGGGCTGCGGGTGACCGGCGCCACCCTCCGGGTCCGGCCGCGCGACGGTCTGGACGTCTCCGGGCAGGTCCTGCTGGCCGCCGACTCGGGTGTCCTCGCCTCGCTGGACTTCGGCTTCGAGCACAGTTACGGGGCGCGGTACACGTTGTGGGGCGACCGGGCGCGGCTGAGCGCGGACCAGGCCGTCAGCCCGCCGGCCGAGCTGCGGACGCAGCTGCTGATCGAGGAACAGGACCGGGTGGAGCAGCTCCTGCTGCCGCCCGCCGACCAGTTCCAGGCCTGCGTCGCGGAGTTCGCGGCGGCGGTCCGCGGGGCCGGCTCCTCCCGCGGCACCGGCCGGACGGCGTGGCACGCGGACGCGGTGGCGACGCTGGAGCTGGTGGACGCGGTCCGGGAACGGGCGGTGCGGGTGCCGTGCGAGGACGGCGGTACGGAGACCGCGTGACCCGGGGGCACTCCCCGAACGCCGAAGGGCCCGCTCGCGCGGGCCCTTCGCCATGAGTGCCGGATTCAACGACGCAGCGAGGCGTAGTGGGCCTGGGCCTCGGCGTACGAGGGCAGCAGCCCCAGACGCTCCACCTCGGCCAGGGAGGGGGCCGAGGCGTCCTTCTCGGACAGCAGCGGTTCGACGTCCGCCGGCCAGTCGATGCCCAGCTCCGGGTCGAACGGGTCGATGCCGTACTCGCGGTGCGGGGCGTACCCCTCGGAGCAGAGGTAGCTGACGGTCGCGTCGTCGGTCAGAGCCAGGAACGCGTGCCCGAGCCCCTCTCCCACGTACAGGGCCCGGCGGTTGTCGTCGTCGAGCCGTACGGCCTCCCACCGGCGGTAGGTCGGGGAACCCACCCGCACGTCGACGACCACGTCGAGCACCGCGCCCCGCAGGCACTGTACGTACTTCGCCTGGCCCGGCGGCACCTGGGCGAAGTGGATGCCGCGCAGGGTGCCGCGTCGCGAGACGGAGCAGTTGGCCTGCGCCAGGCGGAAGTCCTGGCCCGTCACCGCGCCGAACTCGGCTGCCCTGTACCACTCGTAGAAGGCGCCGCGGGCGTCCTGGTGGACCGTGGGCTCCACGACCCAGGCGGGACCGACGTCCAGTGCACGCATCATGTCTGCTGCTCCGTTTCCACCATCTCGGGCAGCGCCGCGGCGAGCGCGGCGCGCCAGTCTCGGATCGGCTCGACGCCCGGCTGCCGGCGCCGGCACGCGAGCACGCCGTACGCCGGACGGCGTGCCGCGCGCCCCAGGGTGCTGCCGGCGACGGGGCGGACCCGGTCCGGGTCGGCGTCCAGCAGCCGGAACACCTCGCGGGCCAGGCCGTACCAGGTGGTCCGGCCGGCACTGGTGCCGTGCCGGACGCCCGGCCGGGCGGTACCGGCGAGCGCCGCGCGGCCGAGCCGCACCAGCAGGCCGGCGAGATCGGCGCTCCAGGTCGGCTGCCCGTGCTGGTCGTCGACGACGTCGACGGTGTCCCGGTCCCGCTCGGCCCTGATCATCGCGCGCACGAAGTTGGGCCCGCCGGCGCCGTAGAGCCAGGCGGTGCGTACGACGTGCCCGTGGTCGGGGAGGCGTTCGAGGACGGCTCGTTCCCCGGCGAGTTTGGTGCGGCCGTAGGCGTTGACCGGCCCGGTCGGGTCGGTCTCGGCGTACGGGCTGCGGGCGTCGCCGGGGAAGACGTAGTCGGTGGAGACGTGCAGCAGCCGGGTGCCGGCCGAGCGGCAGGCGTCGGCCAGGTGGCCGGGTCCGACGCCGTTCACGAGGAGGGCCTCCGGCTCCCGCTCCTCCGCGGCGTCGACGGCGGTCCAGGCGGCGCAGTTGACGAGGACGGCGGGGCGGTGGGCGGTCACCAGGCGTCGCACGGCCGCCGCGTCGGTGATGTCCAGCCCGGCCCTGCCGAGGCCGATCACCTCCTCGCCGTCCCGCCGCAGCTGGGCCGTGACGTCGCGGCCCAGCATGCCGGTGGCGCCGACGACCAGCCACGGCGCGCTCACAGGGCCGCCCGCGTCAGCAGCGGTTCCCACCAGGAGCGGTTGTCCCGGTACCAGCGGACGGTCTCCGCCAGGCCGGTGGCGAAGTCCTTGCGCGGCCGGTAGCCCAGCTCGTCGCGGATCCTGCTCCAGTCGACCGAGTAGCGCCGGTCGTGGCCCTTGCGGTCCTCGACGTGACTGACGCGGTCCCAGCCGGCGCCGCAGGCCTCCAGCAGCATCGAGGTGAGCTCCTTGTTGGTGAGCTCGGTACCGCCCCCGATGTTGTAGACCCGGCCGGGCCTGCCACCGGTGCGGACCAGCTCGATGCCCCGGACGTGGTCGTCGACGTGCAGCCAGTCCCGTACGTGCTCGCCGTCGCCGAACAACGGCACGTCGCCGCCGTCCAGGAGCGTGGTGACGAAGCGCGGGATGAGCTTCTCCGGGAAGTGGTGCGGGCCGTAGTTGTTGGAACAGCGGGTGACCCGGACGTCGATGCCGTGCGTGTGGTGGTACGACAGAGCGACCAGGTCGCTCGACGCCTTCGACGCCGCGTACGGGGAGTTGGGGAGCAGCGGCGCGGTCTCGGGCGTGGAACCCGTCGGCACCGAGCCGTACACCTCGTCGGTGGAGATGTGCACGAAGGTGCGAAGGCCCGTGCGCAGGGCCGCGTCGAGCAGGGTCTGGGTGCCGAGCGCGTTGGTGCGCAGGAACTCCGCGGCGCCCGTGATCGAGCGGTCGACATGCGACTCGGCCGCGAAGTGCACCACCTGGTCGCTGCGGGCCGTCAGCGGTCCGACGAGCGCGGCGTCGCAGATGTCGCCGTGCACGAAGGTGAATCGGGGGTCCTGCCTGACCGGGTCGAGGTTCGCCGGGTTGCCGGCGTAGGTCAGGGCGTCGAGGACGGTGACGCGGACGTCGCCCGGGCCCTGCGGGCCGAGCAGGGTCCGCACGTAGTGGGAGCCGATGAAACCGGCTCCGCCCGTCACGAGGATGCTGGTCGTCATGGGGAGATCTGCACCTTGCTGTGGTCGCCGAGGATGAGCCGGTGTGCTGCGGGAGCCCGGGGCGCCGGGGTGACTTCCACGTTCCGGCCGATCAGGGACGCCTCGATGCGGCGCACCCCGGTGATGGAGGAACCGGGCAGCACGATGGAGAACTCGATCTCGCTGTCCTCGATGCGGCACCGCTCGGAGATCGAGGTGAAGGGACCCACGTAGGAGCCGCTGACCTCCACACCCGACGCGATGATCACCGGGCCGACGATCCGGGAGCCGCGGACCGTCGCCCCGTCCGCGATCCGCACCCGGCCGACGATCTCCGTGGCCTCGTCGACGTCCCCGGCGACCATGGGCTCGATGGTCTCGAGGACGGTGCGGTTGACCTCCAGCATGTCGCCGACGTTGCCGGTGTCCTTCCAGTAGCCGGAGATCGTGGTGGAGCGTACGTCGCGCCGCCGGTCGATCAGCCACTGGATGGCGTCGGTGATCTCCAGCTCTCCGCGGGCGGAGGGCGTGATGGCGGCGACGGCTTCGTGGATCGCCGGGGTGAACAGGTAGACGCCGACCAGGGCCAGATCGCTCTTGGGTTCGGCCGGCTTCTCCACGAGGCCCACCACCCTTCCCCCCTCGTCGAGTTCGGCGACGCCGAAGGCGGTGGGGTCGGGCACCCGGGTGAGCAGGATCTGCGCGTCGGGCCGCCCGGTGCGGAACTCCTCGGCGAGTGCGGTGATGCCGCCGACGACGAAGTTGTCGCCGAGGTACATCACGAAGTCGTCGTCACCGAGGAAGTCCCGGGCGATGCGCACCGCGTGGGCGAGGCCCAGCGGGGCCTCCTGGGGCAGATAGGTGACGCGCAGGCCGTCGAATCCGCCCTCGTCGACGGCCGCACGGATCTCGTCCGCGGTCTCCCCGACGACGATGCCCACGTCCTTGACGCCCGCGTCGGCGATGGCCTCCAGCACGTAGAACAGGACGGGCTTGTTGGCGACGGGGACCAGTTGCTTGGCCGAGGTGTGGGTGATGGGCCGCAGCCGGCTGCCGGTGCCGCCCGCCAGGACGAGAGCCTTCATGTCCACGACACAACCGTGTCGCGGTCGACGAAGCCGAAGATGCCGGCGAGCGTGGTGCGGCGGCTTCCGGCGCTGGTGTTGGGCTCCACCGCATGGATGTGCGCACCGTTGAAGACGTAGATGTCACCGGCGTTGATCTCGAGCCACTGGCACTCGATGCCGTCGAGGGTGTCCATCGGGTACGGGGAGCCGGTGTGCTCCAGGCCCAGGCGGCGCTTGCTCGCCTCGTCCGGCTGGATGTTCCACAGGGCGAGCCGGCCGCCGTCGCCGTTCTCCAGGCATATGTTGAGCGCGCAGATCTGGTGGTCGAGCACGCGCTGGATCTCGAAGTCCGCCTGCCCGGGGTGGGCGCACTGGGAGCTGTCCTCGTGCGGGTCCAGGGTGTACTCGCCGGCGGCGTGCCAGGAGCGCAGCAGTCCTCGGCACGCCTGGCGGCCACCGTGCTCGGCGCGGCGCACCGTGACGTCCTGCGGGGCGAGGGCCCCGGCAAGTCCGTCGTAGAACTCGGTCAGCGGATCCCGCTCGATGCCGAGCACCTGCTCCAGCGCCGGCGTGGTGCGCTCGGACTCGTCGAGGTATTCCTCGGTCGTCTTGTGGAAGTGGTACGTGCCCAGGTAGTAGCTGGGCGCGACGGCGGTCCGCTTCTCCCGGTCGTCGCTGTCCCAGAAGCGTGCGGACAGCTCCGCGCAGATCTCCGGATCGACCGCGCCGCGGAAGACGACGCCCGCGCTCCTGCCCCTGAGCACGTCGACGACGGCCCGGGGGTCGAAGGTGCGGTACTCCTTGAGGCGGAAGTAGTCGGGGTCGCCGCTGAATCCGGTGAGCCGGCGGCCGGCGGCGGGCCCGGCGACGGCTTCGCCCGTGGCCTCGGTGGTGATCGCCATGTGGTCTTTCTCCCTTGGTTGTCAGTGCGCCGGCGCTGCCCCGAGCGCCTGCCGTACGACCTCGCAGACGCGGTCCACGTCCTGCGGGGCCAAGGCCGGCCCGGACGGCAGGACCAGGACGCGTTCGGCCAGCGCCTCGGTGCCGGGCAGCGGCAGCGGCGTGTGGATGTCGGCCCGCTGCGCATAGGGCCGCATGCGGTGGCAGCCCGGGTGGAAGTACCTCTGGACCAGCACGTTCTCCTGATGGAGTGCGGAGAGCAGCCGGTCGCGGTGGACTCCGGTGACCGTGGCGTCGATCTCCATGACGACGTACTGGTGGTTGCTGCGCTCCCCCGGGCCGGGGCCGCGCAGCCGTACGCCGGGGACACCGGTGAGCCCGGCCCGGTAGTGCTCGTACCGCAGGGCGTTGGCCGCGGTGATCTCGTCCATGTGCTCGAGGGCGGTGAGTCCCATGGCCGCGGAGATCTCGTTCATCTTGGCGTTGGTGCCGAAGGTGAGGACCTCCCGGCCGGGACCGAACCCGAAGTTGCGCATGCGGTCGACGCGTTCGGCGAGTTCGGGGTCGTTCGTGACGACGGCGCCGCCCTCGAACGCGTTGATGAACTTGGTCGCGTGGAAGCTGAGGATCTCGCCGTCGCCGAAGCCGCCGACCGCGCGGCCGTCCAGCTCGCAGCCCAGGGCGTGCGCGCCGTCGTAGAGCAGGCCGAGCCCGTGCTCGTCCGCGATCGCCCGCAGTTCGTCGTCGGGGCAGATCCGGCCCCAGAGGTGAACGCCGACGATGCCGCTGGTGCGCCGGGTGACGAGCCGGCGCACATGGGCGGGGTCCAGGGTGCCGGTGTGCGGGTCGATGTCGGCGAAGACCGGGGTCAGGCCCTGCCACTGCAGTGCGTGGGCGGTGGCGACGTAGGTGAACGACGGCACGATGACCTCGCCGGTCAGGCCGCGGGCCCGGGCCAGCACCTCCAGGGCGGAGGTGCCGTTGCTGGTGGCCAGGACGTGTGCGGCACCGGTGAGCCGGGTGAGCCGGTCCTCGAACTCTCGCACCAGCGGGCCGTTGTTGGTCAGCCAGCCCCGGTCGAGGGCCTGTGAGATGCGCTCGAACAGGCGTCGGCGGTCCGGGATGTTGGGGGTGCCGACGTGCAGCGGCCGGTCGAAGGCGGGGTGTTCGCGGAGGCGGGGCGGGGCGGGCCGCTCCTGGTCGACCGCGCTCCCGATGCCGTCATGCGTGGTGAGCGACACGGCGTGCTCCTGTCTGCTCGTGGTGGACTCGTTCCAGAACCCGGACGGCGTTTCGGGCGCCGTCCTCCTCCCGGACCAGGGCGGCGACCCCGGCGACGGTGCGGGCGATGCCGGGATCGGTGACGGCGATACGGATGGCCTCGGCGAGGGCGTCTGCGGTCAGGTCGCGCTGCAGCAGGGGCGCGGGAGCGACGCCGAGTTCGTGCAGGCGCCCGGCCCACACCAGCTGTTCCTTGTGGAAGGGGCAGCTGACCTGCGGGACGCCGGCCTCGAGAGCCGCGTTGTGGGCGCCGACGCCGCCCGCGTGGACGGCTGCCCGTACCCGCGGCAGCAGCCAGTCGTAGGGGACCTCGGTGACGGTGAGGATGTCCGTGCCCGGCTCCGGGATCTCGATCCCGCCCCAGCCCGCCACCACCACGGCGCGCACTCCGGCGCGCCGCACCGCCTCCTGCACCAGGCGGCCGGTGGCTTCAGGGTCAGGGGCCAGGGAACTCCCGAAACCGACGAACACCGGCTTCTCACCGGACTCCAGGAACCGCCGCAGATCCTCCGGCGGGGTCCAGTCGGCGGCCGGAGGAAGCGACCAGAACCCGGTGGTGTGGACCCACTCCGGCCAGTCGGCGGACGGTTTCACCACCTGCGGGCTGAATCCGTGCAGGACCGTGGCCGGGGTGCCGTCGGCGCGGTACCGGAAGTCCTGGGCGTTCTCCCGCGGCGGCAGTCCGAGGATCTCGGACCGCCACTCGGCGAGCGCACGGGCGGGAAGCGCCGTGAAGACGTTCTCCTCCTGCCCGGGCTTTTCGGGAATTCGGTAGGCCCGCTCGAAGAACGTGTAGTCCCGGGACGGCACGAAGTTGGGGTAAAGGGTCGCCAGAACGTGCGGTACGCCGAGCCTTTCGGCTATCTGGGGCACCGCTTCCCGGTGGTTGTGCGAATGGACGACAATGTCGGCGCCGCCGTCCGCGGCCACCTCCCACATGTCCCTGAGCATCGCGGGGTACATACGCGGGAACGACTCGACGAAGATCTTCTTCTTGAGTTCCCGGTCGGCTTCCGTCAGAGCGTCACTGCGCTGCAGGACGTCCCTGAACTCGGGCCTGGTCATGAGCTGGACGAGTTCGTCGTTCAGCGCCGCGAACGGAACTCCGTATTTCTCCGCGGACGGGGAGAAAAGGCGGGGGGCCGCCAGGACCACGCTGTGTCCGGCCTGTTGCAGCGCCACGGAAAGCGCCAGATAAGGCTCGACGTCCCCCCGGCTTCCATGGCAGTAGACAAGCGCCTTCATCCGTCCCCCCGTCTGTTCGTCATTCGGATCGCTGTCACATTAGGAGAGGGAAGTACCGGGGAGCTGGACGCCGCCTCGACGCCCAACTGCCCCCGGCGGAAGGTGAAAAGGGACCACGGTCCCGGAGGGTCAGGGCAATGCGGTGAGACCCGGTTCGGGGGCGTTGACCAGGACGGCCGTGTTGCCCGCCGGATGACGGTTGTCGTAGACGAGCTGGTGGGCGTCGGCGATCTCCCGGAACGGGAGGGTCAGGCTCAGACACGGGTCGACCCGGCCGGAGGCCACCAGGTTGATGGCCGCCCGGGTCTCCCGGACGTTGGCGGCGTGCGAACCCTGCAGACGCTTCTGGAACATCCACAGGAACCGCAGGTCGATGTCGCCGTTGTAGCCGCTGGTGCCCGCGCAGGTGACCACCATGCCGGCGTTGTCGCAGACGTAGACGGAGGTGGCGAGGGTGTCGCGGCCCGGGTGTTCGAGGACGATCCGGGGCGATCTGCGTTCGCCGAGGATGTCCCAGATCCGGCGCCCGAAGGCCCGGGCCCCCGACTGCCACTGCCGGTACGCCGCGGCGTCGCCCGCGTCCGGCAGCCTGCCCCAGTGGTCGAACTCGCGGCGGTTGATCACACCGCGGGCTCCGAGGCGCAGGCAGTGCTCCGCCTTGTCGTCGTCGGAGATCACCGCGATGGGGATGCCGCCGAAGTAGTCGGTGATCTGGATGGCCATGGAGCCGAGGCCCCCGGACCCGCCCCAGATCAGGACGGGGTCGCCGGGCTGCACGGTGTGCGGGGCCCAGCCGGTGAGCATCCGGTACGAGGTCGAGCCGCCGCCCAGGAAGCAGCCGGCCTGCTCCCAGGTCAGGTGCGGCGGCTTGGGGTGCACCTGGTACTCGTCGACGACCGTGAACTGGGCGAAGGAGCCGAAGTTGAGCTCGTACCCCCAGGCCTTCTGGGACTTGGAGGCGGTGGGGTCGACGCCCATGCGGATGTCGGGGGCCGACTCGTCCCACTGGACGCCGGCGATGATCACCTGGTCGCCGACCTTGTACTGGGTGGCGCCCTCGCCGACCGCCCACACCACGCCGGCGCCCTCGGAGCCGGCGATGTGGAAGTCGTGCGGGTCGCCCTGCTTGCGGCGGGCGGCGATCACGTCGGCGGGGGTGCCGAGGCCGGCCCACACCCCGTTGTAGTTGACGCCGGCCGCCATCACCATGACCAGCACCTGGCCGCGGCCCACCGGCGGCACCTCGACCGGCTCGACCTGGATGGCCTGCCGCGGCGGGCCGTACCGCTCGGGCCGGATGAGGGCCGCGTACATGTGGCTGGGGACCTCGCCGAGCGGGGGCAGCTCACCGATCTCGTAGATGTCGCGGGTCATCGTCCCTCCTCCTCGCCGAGGTTCTCCAGCCGCTCGGTGACGATCCGGCCGACCTCGGCGATCGGTCCGGGCAGCAGCATCTGTTCGTGCCGGCCGGGGACGGTGCGGGCGTCGACGCGGCCGTCGACGTACGGCTGCCAGCGCGCCGTTCCGGCGTCGGCGCCCGGGCCGTCCGCGCCGGCCGCGAGGAGCAGCAGGTCGCCCCTGAAGACCTTCGGGGTGAAGCCCCGGCGCAGCTCCACGTTGTCCTGGAACGTCTGCGCCACCGTGACCAGGTGGTCGGCCAGCAGGTCGGTGAGCGGGTTGCCCTGGGCGCGCAGCACCGTGGCGACCGTCTCCTCGTCCGGTTCGGCGCCGCCGGGCAGCTGTTCGCCGAGGCCGGTCGCCTCCAGCAGCGCCGCCATCAGGTTCTGCTCCCCGGACGCGGGCGCGGCGGGCGCCGCCACGGCGGAGGACACGGGGAAGGAGTCGAGGACGGCGACCAGGCCGACCTCGGCCCCGTCCGCCTGCAGCCGGGTCGCCACCGCCTGGGCGACGAGCCCGCCGAAGGACCAGCCCAGCAGGTGGTAGGGGCCCTCGGGCCGGGCGGCCCGGATCCGCTCGGCGAAGTGCTCGGCGATCTCCTCGATGCCGCCGGGCCGGTAGCCGGGGGTGCCGAACGCCCTGGCCTGCACGCCGTACACCGGTACGGACGCGGGCAGATGGCGCAGCAGTCCCGCGTACCGCCAGCTCAGACCGCCGCCCGCGTGGAAGCAGAACAGGGCGGGGCCGCTCCCCTTGGCGCGCAGCGGCAGCAGCACGTCGAGGGCGTTGTGCTCGTCGGGTCCGCCGCCCGCCAGCCGTTCGGCGAGCGCTCGCACGGTCGGCGAGGTGAACAGGGCCTGGATGCTCAGCTCGCAGCCGAGCACCGAGCGGACGCGGCTGACCAGGGAGGCGGCCAGCAGGGAGTTGCCGCCCAGCAGGAAGAAGTCGTCGTCGATGCCGAGGCCGGGCACACCGAGGGCGTCCGCGAACAGCTCGCACAGCACCGTCTCCTGGGGGCTGCGCGGCCGTCCGGCGGAGTCGTCGGTGCGCTGCCGGTCGGGTGCCGGCAGGGCCTTGCGGTCCAGCTTGGTGTGCGAGGTCAGCGGCAGCCTGTCGAGGACCACCAGCGCGGACGGCACCATGAACTCCGGGAGTCCGACGGCCAGATGGGCCTGGAGCCCGGCCAGGTCGGGGGCCGGGGCGCCGGCGTCGGGCACCACGTAGCCGACCAGCCGCTTGTCGCCGGGGCGGTCCTCGCGGACCAGGGCGACGGCCTGCCCGATGCCGGGGTAGGCGCTGAGCGCGACCTCGACCTCGCGCAGTTCGACACGGAAGCCGCGCAGCTTGACCTGTTCGTCGGTCCGGCCGACGAATTCCATCAGCCCGTCGGCGCGCCACCGGACCAGGTCGCCGGTCCGGTACATCCGGGTGCCGCGCTCGCCGAAGGGGTCGGCGACGAACCGCTCGGCGGTCAGGCCCGGGTTGTTCTCGTAGCCGCGGGCCACACCGGTCCCGGCGAGGTACAACTCACCTACCACGCCGACCGGTTGGGGCCGCAGTCCGGGGCTGAGCACATAGGCCCGGGTGGCGTCGATCGCGGCGCCGATGGGGACGCTCTCGGGCACCTCGTCGCCGGGCCGCATCGAGTGCCGGGTGGAGAACACGGTGGTCTCGGTGGGTCCGTAGCCGGCGGTGACCACGGTGTCCGTGCCGGCGCAGGCCTCCAGGGCCCGGCGGACGGCGTAGGCGGGGACCACGTCACCCCCGGTGCGGATCTCGGCCAGGCCCCGGAAGCACTCCGGGTGGGTCTCGGCGAGCAGCCGGAACAGGCCTCCGGAGGCCCACAGTCCGGTGATGCCCTCTTCGACGACGAGGGAGGCGATGGCCTCCAGGTCGACCTTGCCGGGCGGGGCGATGACGACCTCGCCGTGGTTCAGCAGCGGCACCCACCACTCGAGGGTGGACACGTCCCAGGCGTGCGGCGAGTGGAACAGCACGCGCCGGGTGGCGTCCAGTTGCCACCAGTGGTCGGCGGCGAGCTCCACGACGGCGCGGTGGCTGACCGCGACGCCCTTGGGGGTGCCGGTGGAGCCGGAGGTGTAGATGACGTAGGCCAGTTGGTCGGGCAGGACGGTCACGTCCGGCGCGGTGTCCGCCTGGGCCGGGATGCCGGGGTCGGTGTCGACGGCGACCACCGTGACCCGGCCGGAGAGCTGCCCGGTCCAGTGGGCGGCGCGTTCGCCGTCGGTCAGCAGCACCGGGGAGCGGGTCTCGTCGAGCAGCAGCCGCACCCGCTCGTCGGGGTAGGTCGGCTCCAGCGGCACGTACACCGCGCTCGCCTTGAGGACGGCCAGCACGCTGACGATCAGGTCGACCGAACGGTCCAGCAGCACACCGACCCGGGTCTCGGGGCGCACCCCGAGCTCGATGAGCCGGCGGGCCGTGCGGTTGGCGCGCTCGTCGAGCTCGCGGTAGGTCAGGCGGGTGTCGCCGAGCCGTACGGCGATGTCGTCCGGGCCCTCGGCGACGGCCTGCGCGAACCGGCGGGTCATGGTCGGCGGGTCGGCGGGGAGGTCGAGAGGGCCGCCGTTCCAGCCGTCGATCAGCTGTTCCCGCTCGTCGGCGGCGGCGATGTCGACGGTGGCGACGGGCTGTCCCGGCGCTGCGGTGATGCCTTCCAGGACGTGCACGAGCCGGTCGAGCAGCGTCTGCACGGTCCGGGTGTCGAACAGTTCGGGCCGGTGGTCGAGGCGCAGCCGGAGGCGGCCGTCGCCCACGGAGGCGATCAGGGCCAGCGGATAGTGGGCCGCGGCGCGTCCCTCCACGGCCGTCGCGCGCAGGGCGCCCTCGCGTCCGCCGCCCGAGGCGGTCGGGAAGTTCTCGTAGACGACGAGGGTGTCGAAGAGGTCCCCGGCGACGCCGGTCAGCCGCTGGATGTCGGCGAGCCCGACGTGGTGGTGCGCGGTGAGCGCGGACTGCTCGTCCTGCAGCCGGGTGAACAGCGCACGCCAGTCCTCGGCCGGGTCGAGGCGGACCCGGACGGGAAGGGTGTTGATGAACAGCCCGACGATGGACTCGATGCCGGGGATCTCCGGGGGACGGCCGGAGACCGTGGTGCCGAACACCACGTCGTCGCGGCCGAGCAGCCGGCCGAGCAGCACCGCCCAGGCGCCCTGGAGCACGGTGTTGACGGTGACCGCGTTCTGAGCCGCGTACGTCTGGAGCGCGGCGGTGGTCTCGGCGGACAGCGACCGGCCGACGTCCTGGGGCATCTGGGTGGGCGCCCCGGATCCGGCGGGGGCCAGCAGGGACGGCTCGCCCAGCCCGTCCAGCGCCCGGCGCCAGGCCTCCTGGGTGGCCGTCCGGTCCTGTCCGGCCAGCCAGACGAAGTAGTCGCGGTAGGGCACGACCGGCGGCAGAGCGGCCTGTTCGCCGTGGTAGAGGGCGACCAGGTCGCGCAGGAACAGCGGCATGGACCAGCCGTCGAGCACGATGTGGTGCTTGAGGATGACGAGCCGGTGCCGCTCCTCGCCCAGCCGGATCAGCAGCAGCCGCACCAGCGGGGCGGTGGCCAGGTCGAAGCGGTGGTCGCGGGCCGCGTCGGTGAGCCGGGCCAGCTCGGCCTCCCGGGCGGCCTCGCCGAGGCCGCTCAGGTCGGCCTCCTCGAAGGGCAGTTCCACCCGGCGGGCGATGACCTGGACGGGGTGGCCGTCGCCGCGGTGGACGAAGCGGGCCCGCAGGTTGGGGTGGCGGTCCAGCAGGGCCTGCCCGGCCGCGCGCAGCGCCACGGGGTCCAGCGGCCCTTCCAGGTCGACGCTGAGCTGCATCGCGTACACGTCGGGGCCGGTGTCCGTGTAGAGGGTGTGGAAGAGCAGGCCCTCCTGGAGCGGGGACAGCGGCAGGACGTCCTCGACGCCGCCCGGCGCGGTCTCCAGCGCGTCGATCTCGGCCTGGGTGAGGGAGACCAGCGGCAGGTCGGACGGGGTGAGCCCGCCGGCGTCCGCACGTTCGGCGGCGGCGGCCAGCTCGCCCAGCGCCGCGAACCAGTCGTCGGCGAGCTGCCGGACCTGGTCCCGGGTGAACAGGGCCCCGGGCCAGGAGAACGTGGCGTCCAGCAGGGGTCCCTCGGCCGTCTCACGGGTGACGGCGCTGATCTCCAGCGGGTGCGCGAACGGCAGTCCGGCGTCGGCGGGCACGACCCGGGTGTCCATGCGCGGCTCTCCGGACCAGCCCGGGACGCCACGTCCGGTGCTGTCGCCGAGTGCCGTCGCGTTGACGCGGCCCAGGTAGTTGAACCCGATCTGCGGGGTGGGGTGGGCTGCGAGCAGTCCGGCGGTGTCCGGGTTGAGGTAGCGCAGCAGCCCGTAGCCGAGGCCGTTGTCGGGCACGGCCCGGATCTGCTCCTTGACCCGCTTCAGCGCGGCGGCCGGGCCGTGGGTGCCGGGGTCGAGGCGCAGCGGGTGGATGGCGGTGAACCAGCCGACCGTACGGGACAGGTCGACGTCGTCGGCGATCTCCTCACGGCCGTGGGTCTCGACGTCGACGAGCACGGCGGAGCCGGAGCCCCAGCCGTTGCGCTCGCGCCAGCGGGCCGCGGCGCGGGCGAAACCGGTGAGCAGCACGTCGTCCATCCGCGCCTGGAAGCGTTCCGGTACGGCGGTGAGCAGGGTGCCGGTGATCGTGGCGGGCAGCCGGACCGAGAGGTGCTGGGCGCTCTCGCGGGTGTCGCGGGCGGCGCGGAACGCCTCGGCGCCGAGGCGCGGTTCGGGCTCCTCCAGCATCCGGGTCCACAGGTCGAGTTCCGCGGCCCGCTCGGGCGTCTGGGCCTCGGCCAGCAGCAGCTGGGCCCAGCGGCGCGGGGAGGTCCCGACGGGCGCGAGGCCCGGGGTCCGCCCCTCGGCCGCGGCCTGCCAGGCGGTGGCCAGGTCGGGCACCAGGATCCGCCAGGACACGCCGTCCACGACCAGATGGTGGGCGACGACGAGCAGCCAGCCGGGCCGGCCGGCGCCGCCGTCGAACCAGACGACCTGGAACAGCACGCCGTCCTCCGGGTCGAGGCGGCGGCGTGCGGCCTCGCCCTCCTCGGTGACCAGGGCGGTCAGCGCGGGGTCGGCCGGGTCGTCGGGGAAGCCGCTCACGTCGACGCGGGTGATGCGGTCGTCGGCCCGGACCTCGCCGGCCGGCCGCACGGTGAGGCCCCAGGTGACCGAGGCGGCGGAGCCCGACAGCCGCATGCGCAGCGCGTCGTGGTGGTCGACGACCGCCTGGAGCGCACGGCCGAGGGCGTCCCGGCCGAGGCTCGGGACCCGCAGCAGCACCGACTGGTTCAGTCCGGCGATGGGGCCGCGCCGCTGCGCGAGCCAGCGCACGACCGGGGTCGGCGGTACGGCGCCGACGCCGTCGTCGGCGGGCGCGGCGGGGCCGGGCCGGGTGTCGGTGACCGCGGCGGCCAGCTCGGCGACCGTCTGGTGCCGGAACATGTCGCGCGGCGACACGGCCAGGCCCGCCTCCCGGGCCCGGCTGGCGACCTGGAGCGCGGTGATGCTGTCGCCGCCCAGGGAGAAGAAGTTGTCGGCCACGCCCACCCGGGGCAGGCCCAGCACGCCGGCCATCACCCGGCACAGCAGTTCCTCGCGGTCGGTGCGCGGGGCACCGTCGGTGCCGTCCTGGCCGGCGGGCCCGGCGGTCGCGGCCGGGGCGGGCAGCGCCGCCCGGTCGACCTTGCCGTTGACGGTCAGCGGGATCCGGTCGAGCACCACGAGCGCCGACGGCACCATGTACTCGGGCAGCACCTCGGCGAGCCGGGCCCGTACGGCGGTGGTGTCCAGGCCGGTGCCGGGGGCCGCGGCGAGATAGCCGACCAGGCGGGGGCGGCCGGGCTCGTCCTCGCGGACGGCGGCCACCGCCTGTCCCACCCCGGGGCAGGACGCGAGCGCCGTCTCCACCTCGCCGAGTTCGATGCGCAGGCCCCTGATCTTGACCTGGCCGTCGGCGCGGCCGACGAACTCCAGCTCCCCGTCCGGGCGGCGCCGGACCACGTCACCCGTGCGGTACATCCGGGTGCCCGCCGGGCCGAACGGGTCGGCGACGAACCGCTCCGCGGTCAGCGCGGGCCGGCCGAGGTAGCCGCGGGCCACGCCGGCGCCCGCCACGTACAGCTCGCCCGGCTCGCCGTCGGCCACCGGTGCGAGACGCTCGTCGAGGACGTGCAGGCGCAGGTTCGGCAGCGCGCCGCCGATCGGCGGGATGCCGGGTACGGCCGGGAGCGGGCCGGCCATGGTGCAGGAGACGGTGGTCTCGGTGGGGCCGTAGCAGTTGAACATCCTGCGGCCGACCGCCCACCGGGCGACCAGGGAGTCCGGCGGGGCCTCCCCGGCGATCACCAGGGTGCGTACGGACGGCAGGGCGTCCTCGGGCAGCCTGGCCAGCACGGCGGGCGGGAGCGTGGCGTGGGTGACGCCCCGCTCGCCGATCAGCTCCGGCAGCCGGGCGACCTGGTCGAGCATGTCGGCCGGGCCCAGCACCAGGCAGGCGCCGCAGCTGAGCGGGGTGCAGATCTCGGACAGCGCGGCGTCGAAACTCAGCGAGGCGAACTGCAGCACCCGGCTGCCCGGTCCCATGGCGTACGGCTCGACGCGCGCCCGCACCAGATTGGGGATGCCGCGGTGCTCGACGACGACGCCCTTGGGCCGGCCCGTGGAGCCGGAGGTGTAGATGACGTAGGCGGGCGTGTGCGGGGTGAGCGGGGCGGTGCGGTCGGCGTCCGTGAGGTCGTCGGCCGCGAGGCCGGCCAGCTCGGCACGGGTGCCGGGCGCGTCGAGGACGATCCGGGTCGTGCCGGGCGCAGCCGGGAGCCGGTCCTGGACCGCGCTCGTGGTCAGCGCCAGCGCCGGGGCCGCGTCCTGCAGCATGTACGTGATCCGGTCGGCCGGGTACTCGCTGTCCAGCGGCAGATAGGCGGCACCGGACTTCAGCGCGGCCAGGACCGCGACGACCATGTCGGGCGAGCGCGGCACCATGAGCGCGACGACCCGCTCGGGTCCGGCGCCGTGCCGGACGAGCAGCCGGGCCAGCCGGTTGGCGCGTTCGTTCAGCTCGGCGTACGTCAGGGTGCCGGCCTCGCCGGTCACAGCGGGCGCACCGGGGGTGCGGGCCGCCTGCTCCTCGATCATCCGGGGTATCAGGGAGCCGGGGTGCGGTTCCCTGCCGTCGTGTGGTGCGGTCTCCAAGTCCTTCTCCAGCGTGGAAATGTCGAGGTCGCCGAGGGCCCGGTGCGGGTCGGTGGCCACCTCCTCGAGCAGTCGGGTGAAGTGCGCCGTCATCGCCTCGGCCGTCGGACGGTCGAAGAGGTCGGTCGCGTAGGCGAGCGTTCCGGTGAGGCCGGCGGGCTCGCCGTCGGGTCCCCGGCGTTCCGTGACGCGCAGGGACAGGTCGAATTTGGCGGTGCCGCCCTCCGCGGTGTCCGGGCGGGCGACGCTCTCGGCGGTGAGGCCGTCCAGGACCGCGCCGTCGCGCTGGAAGGCGTCCAGCACGAGCATCACCTGGAACAGCGGGTGCCGGGCCAGCGAGCGCTCCACGCCCAGCTGCCGGACCAGCTGTTCGAACGGCAGGTCCTGGTGGGCGTAGGCCGCGAGGTCCGTCTCCCGCACCCGGTCCAGCAGTTCGCCGAAGGTCGGGTCACCGCCGGTGTCGGTGCGCAGCACCAGCGTGTTGACGAAGAAGCCGACCAGGTCGTCGGCGGCCGCGTCGGTGCGTCCGGCGACCGGGGTGCCGACCGGGATGTCGGTGCCGGCGCCGAGCCGGGTGAGCAGCGCGGCGAGCGCGGCCTGGAGCACCATGAAGAGCGTGACCCGGCCGGACCTGGCGAGGGCGAGCAGCTCCTGGTGCAGTCGGCCGTCCACCTCGAAGGGGACGAGGTCGCCGTGGTGGCTCGCCTCGGCCGGGCGGGGCCGCGCCGCGGGCAGCTCCAGTACGTCGGGCAGACCGGCGAGGGCCTGCTTCCAGTGAGCGGCCTGCCGGGCCGCCTCGCTGTCCGGGTCGCGCACGTCGCCGAGCAGCTCGCGCTGCCACAGGGCGTGGTCGGCGTACTGGACGGGCAGCGGGGACCGGCGCGGGGCGGCGCCGGAGCGGCGGGCGGAGTAGGCCTCGGTGAGGTCGCGGACCAGGGGGCGCATCGACCAGGCGTCACCGGCGATGTGGTGCAGCACCAGCACCAGCACGTGATCGTCCGGGCCCAGCGCCAACAGGGTCGCCCGCAGCGGGAGTTCCGCGTCGAGCCGGAACTCGTGGCGTACGGCGGCGGCCACCGCGCCGTCCAGCGCGGAGCCGGTCACCGCCCGCACCCGCAGCTCCGGGACCGCGTCCGCGGGGTCCAGGACGCGTTGGTACGGCAGGCCGTCCCGCTCCGGGTAGAGCGTGCGCAGCACCTCGTGGCGCGCGACCACGTCTGCGAGGGCGGCCCGCAGCGCGTCCACGTCGAGTTCGCCGCGCAGCCGGGTGGCGAGCGGCAGGTTGTAGAGCGCGCCGGTCTCCTCGATGGCGTCGAGCATCCACAGGCGTTGCTGGGCGAAGGACAGCGGCAGGGTCTCGGGCCGTTCCCCGCGCACCAGCGCGGGACGGGCGGCCGCTGCCGTGTCGACGTACCGGGCCAGACCGGCCACCGTCGGCGCCTCGAACAGCGCCCGCACCGGCACCTCCACGCCCAGCACCGTGCGGATCCGCGAGACCAGGCGGGTCGCCAGCAGCGAGTGACCGCCCAGCTCGAAGAACCCGTCGTCGATACCGACCCGTTCCAGGCCGAGGGTCTCGGCGAACAGCCCGCACAGGATGTCCTCCTGCGCGTCGCGCGGTTCCCGTGTCGCCCCGGCGCTCAGCTCGGGCACGGGCAGCGCCTTGCGGTCGGTCTTGCCGTTCGGGGTCAGCGGTACGGCGTCCAGCACCACGATCGCCGAGGGCACCATGTACTCCGGCAGCGACGCAGTCAGCGCCGCGCGTACGGCGGCGGTGTCCTCGGTGCCGACCACGTATCCGATCAGCCTCGGCACGCCGTCGGGTCCGGGCGACACGGCGGCGACGGCCGCGCCGACTCCGGGCTGGTCCCGCAGCCGGGCCTCGATCTCGCCGAGCTCGATGCGGTGGCCGCGGATCTTGACCTGGTCGTCCGCCCGGCCCACGAACACCAGCCGGCCGTCGGCGTTCCACCGGACCACATCGCCCGTGCGGTACATGCGCGAGCCCGCCGGACCGAACGGATCGGCCACGAACCGGCCCGCCGTCAGCCCCGCACGGCCCAGATAACCACGCGCCACACCGTCACCGGCGATGTACAACTCCCCCGCCACACCCGGCGGAACGAGCCGCAGGGCACCGTCGAGGACGTACACCCGCTGGTTGGCCAACGGACCCCCGATCGACACCTCCGCCCCGGTGACCGGAGCCGACGTCGACCAGATCGTCGTCTCCGTCGGGCCGTACATGTTCACCACCGACGCGGCCGACGCGGACAGCTCCCGGGCCAGGACCGGATCCAGGGCCTCGCCGCCGACCAGCACACGCAGCCCCTCGAGGGCCTGCGGCGCCTCGTCCAGCAGCGCCCGCCACAGGCTCGGCGTCGCCTGCATCACCGACACGCCCTCGGCCTGGGCGAGTGCGGCCAGGGCCTGCGGATCGCGCACGGTCTCGCGGGAGGCGAGCACCACCGTCGCGCCGGAGACCAGCGGCCCGAACACCTCCAGCAGCGCGATGTCGAAGCCGAAGGTCGTCACCGCCAGCCAGCGGTCTCCCGGCGCCGGGCCGACGACCGGGCGCATGCCCGCCAGGAAGTTGCGCAGGGCCCCGTGCGGGACCACCACACCCTTCGGGCGTCCCGTGGAACCGGAGGTGTAGAGCACGTAGGCCGCGTCCTCGGGCGTCACCGTCACCGGGTGGACGGCCTCGGGGGCCGGGGGCACCTCTTCCACGAGCACCGCGCCGGGCACCACGGACGCCGTCTCCCGCGACGCCAGCACCACAGCAGGCGCCGCATCCCCCAGCA